>JASLMY010000323.1 GCA_030746295.1 Alphaproteobacteria bacterium
TGGTGGTGTGGCGGGCGTCGTCGGCAGCGCACGAGCGGCAACGGCGCCTTTGACGAGTATCGCGACGAGACGCTGCGCCGTCTCGAAGAGGAACAGCGGCAGTTCAGGGAGTTCCTGGAGCGCCTGCGCCACGCCAAGGACAAGGCCGAGTTCGACCAGTTCATGGCCGAGCAGCGGCGCCAGGAGAGCGATCCGGGCCCCGCAGACGAGCCCGACGGCCCCGCCCCCCAACCGCAGGCCTGACCCTCCCCCAGGCCGCACGGCCGGCGTCGGACCCTGAAGGTCCGGCGCCGGCTTCTTCGTTCAGGCTCCCGCCATCTCGGCAGCGCGCGCAGCCCGCGCATGCGACGACACCCATGCAATGCCGGTGGCGAAAGCCAGCGGTTGTGAGCACCTGCCAAGGCGGGAACATCCCGACGAGATGCCGCAAAGCGAGATTTCCGGAACTGGTGAAGGCAGACGTGCCGTCGCCGTCGCTGCCGAGTCGTGGTGTAGCCAAGAACCGTCTTTTGATAGCAAGGATCGGATAGTGGGGTCACAGCGCGCATGGCAGAGTTCCATCAGGGTTATCCGGTGGCGAGGCCAAAGACATGACGAGCGCGTTGGAGCAAGCGCTTCATTCGGCGAAAGACTGGTTGGACGGATTGGACGATCGCCCTGTGCAGGCAAGCGCCGACATGACCGCGCTCAGGTCACGGTTCGTGGGATCGCTTCCCGAGGCTGGTACTCCGCCGGCGGATGTCGTTTCTCATCTCGCCACGGACAGTAAGGATGGTTTGCTCGGAAGCGCGGGCGGTCGATTTTTTGCCTGGGTAATCGGCGGCGGCCTGGACTCCGCACTCGCCGCCGACTGGCTGGTCTCCACTTGGGACCAGAATGCGGCGCTCTATGGCTGCGGGCCCGCAACCGCCGTGATCGAGGAAGTCGCGGGCGAATGGCTAAAGGAGCTCTTCGACCTTCCGCGCGAGGCCTCGTTCGCCTTCACAACGGGTTGCCAGCTCGCCCACATGACGGGCCTCGCGTCCGCGAGGCACGCGCTGCTCCAGCGCGTCGGCTGGGACGTCGAATCGAAGGGGTTGTTCTCGGCCCCACCAATCACCTTGTTGGCCAACGCTCAAAGGCACAGCTCCGTCGAACGGGCGGTGCGCTTTCTCGGTCTCGGAACCGATGCCATCACGCCTTTGGAAACGGATCAAATCGGCCGAATCCTGCCGGCGGCGCTGGAGCATTCCTTGCGCGAACTATCCGGACCGTCGATCCTCGTGCTCAACGCGGCGGACCTCAATGTCGGCGCCTGCGACCAGTTTTCGGAATTGATCCCAATGGCCCGCGATGCCGGGGTGTGGGTGCATGTCGATGGTGCATTCGGCCTCTTCGCAAGGGCCAGCCGCGCTCGAAGACACCTCGTCGCAGGTATCGAGATGGCCGACAGCTGGGCTACCGACGGCCATAAATGGCTCAATGTCCCCTACGATTGCGGCATCGCCATCATCCGGGACAGAGAGGCCCACAAGGCGGCGATGACCGTGAGCGCCTCATACATCGAGGCGGACCATGCGGCCCGAGATCAGATTGATTGGAATCCGGAGTGGTCGAGACGCGCCCGGGGCGTTCCGGTCTACGCGGCGCTGAAGGAACTCGGCCGCTCCGGGATCGAAGCACTCATCGATCGCAGCTGCGACCACTGCGCGGCTCTTGTCGAGGGCATTGGCGCTCTACATGGAGCCGAAGTGCTCGCTTCACCGACCCTCAACCAGGGCCTTTTGCGATTCAGCCGAGCAGGAGCGACGGACGAAGAGAACGACCTCTTTACCGATAACGTGATCGAAAGAATCAACGCTACCGGCGAGGCGTTCTTTTCCGGCACGACGTGGCAAGGACGCCAGGCGATGCGCGTCAGCGTCGTCAACTGGCGAACGACGCCGCAAGATGTGCGGCGGGCCATTGCTGCGACCGCGAGGGTCCTGAACGCGGAGCCACCCGGATAGCCGAAACTCCACCATTCGTGGCAGGACCATTCTCTGTCTGGTGCGCCTATGGATAACTAATTGATTTGAATAGGTTTCTACGAACTCACCTAGACCTCGCCCTGCATCGGTTCCCGAAGTGCTGCCTCCGCGTTGCGGCTTCCTTGTGCTACCATCCCTGCTCGGTAGCCGACGGGCTCGATCCGGAAGGTCGCGACGTAAGGAGGCGTTCGCATGCAGATGGGGGGAAGGGTCGCCATCGTTACGGGTGCCAGTCGCGGCCTCGGACGGGCGATCGCGAAGGCCTACGCCGGGGAGGGGGCCAAGGTCGTGGTGACGAGCCGTCCCCGCTCCCCCACCGGGTTGCCCGGCACGGCGGCGGAAACCGCGCAAGAGATCCAAGCGGCCGGCGGCGACGCCCTGGCCGTCGCTTGCGACGTGAGCGACGGGGATCAGGTCGAGGATATGGTGCGCCAGGCGATGGACCGCTACGGACAGATCGACGTCCTGGTCAACAACGCCGGCATCATGATTCCGAGCGAGCCTTTCCTCGACATCGATCCCGCTCGCTGGGACGAGCTTTGGGCGGTGAACGTGCGCGGTCCCTACCTCGCCTGCCGGCACGTGGTTCCGATCATGATGCGGCAGCGCAGCGGTAGCATCGTCAATATCGGCTCCCGCGCGGCGGACGCTCCCAGCAACGGGGGCACCGCCTACAACAGCAGCAAGATCGCCGTCCACATGTTCAGCCGTTGCCTTGCCGAAGAGTTGCGAGAGTATGACATCGCCGTCAACGTCCTGAGTCCGGGGTCGTTGAGAAGCGAGGGCTCCTCGGTCATTCCCTGGGCTCGGCACGATTGGCACGAGAGGGTGGAGCCCGACGAGTGCGGGCCGAGCGCCGTCTTCCTGGCGTTGCAGAGCGCCGAGACCTTCACCGGGCAAGTGAAGCTCAGGGCCGAGTTCGGCAAGACCTGGCCCTGAGCGAGGTGCTGTCGCGCGGAGGCATCGGCGCGGAAGCGGTCGGTCTACGAGGCCTCCAGCCACTTCAAGACGGCACCGTCGGCGGCCAGGCAGACGGCGTTCAGCGGCCCCCCGAAGCCGGCCCCGCCGTCGAGCGAGATCGCGCCCTCGGTCTCGAACCGGCCGCGGCGTTGGTGGTCGTAGCCGCGGACGACGCGGGCGAAGCCGTCATAGCTGCCCTCGATGGAATCGAAGTAGGCGCTGCCCCACCAGAAGGTATCGCCCTGCTCGGAGAGGGGGCGGTTTGGATCGACGCCGGCATGCACGAACAAGAGCGGTCTCGGATCGGCGACCGCATAGCGCCTGAGCGTCGCCATCAATTCATCGTGACCCGGGTGCCGGTGCATGGCGCCTCGAAGCGCGCTGGTCCAGCGGGTGATCGAGAGCACGCCCTCGCCGGCCCGGCTGCGGCCCTCCGCCGCGTCGGCGCCGTAGGACTGCAGCGTCGCATCGACGCCCTGGCCCAGCATCCAATCCAGAACCGCCAGAGGATCGGCGGCGAACTGAAGCTGCAGCAGCTTCTGCCACATCTCTTCCTGCGCCCCTCGGAGGTAGACGATGTCCCAGGGCTCGGCACCTGGCAGGGTCAGGGCGTAGCGGCGAAAGTCGAGCAGCTCGTCGATCACGCCGGCCGGGTCGCCGCCGCCGCCGAGGTAGTTGCCGAGATAGACGAGCCGGTCACCCCGCCGGAGCTCAGGCCCGAGCAGCCGATGCAGGCCGACCAGCCGCTCGCGGTCGCCGTTGATGGCGGCGATGGCCCAGATTCTGACGGCGCCTTGAAGAACCCCGTAAATTTCACTGCCCAGGTCAGGCATGTTGGCGGGCCGTGGGGTTGGGCCAGCTCGTGGCCGTCCTCAAGGAATCGGGGCCTGCCGGATCGAGCTGTCGGGCCCCGCCGACATCGTCGCCGCGCCGCTCGCCTCAGGCCGCGCTCAGCACCGTCTCGACCCGGTCGGTCGCTTGCGCCTCGTCCAGGCCCTCGACTGCGGCCAGCTCTCGAACCAGCCGATCCAACGCGGCTTCATAGATCTGACGCTCGCTGTAGGACTGCTCCGGCTGGCCGGCGGCGCGATGCAGGTCGCGAACGACCTCGGCGATCGATTCGGGATCGCCGGAGTTTATCTTCGCCTCGTACTCCTGCGCCCGCCGGCTCCACATGGTCCGCTTCACTCGGGCGCGTCCCTTCAGCGTGGTCAGCGCCGACTTCATCTTCTCGGGCGAGCTCAGGCTTCGCATGCCGGTCTGCGGCGCCTTACCGACCGGTACGCGCAAGGTCATCTTCTCCTTGTCGAAATCGACGACGAACAGCTTCAGCACGGTTCCCGCGACTTCCTGCTCCTCGATGCCGGTGATCCGACCGACGCCATGGGTCGGATAGACCACGAAATCGTGCACGGCGAAGGGCGAAGACTTCCTGGATCTGGTGGTCTTCTTGGGTTTGGCGTTGGTCTTGGTCATCCAGCAA
>JASLMY010000324.1 GCA_030746295.1 Alphaproteobacteria bacterium
TGCTGCCCCGCGTGTTGGCGGTCTGCCTCGAAGCACCGGAGGTCGACGCGGTGGCCCTTGCCGGCCATTTCGGCGGCTATCATAGAATCGGCGGCGCGGCGCTGGAAACGCGTGAGGTCGCCGCCGCGGCCGAGGTCGCGGAGCTGGCCAAGGCAACCGCGCGACCGCTTGTCGTCCACTCGATCTATGCCGGCGAGCGGCTGGCGGCGCTGGAGACGTTGCGTGGGGCAGGGATACCGGTGCTGCGGGCGCCCGAGGCGGCGGCCGCGCTGCTGGCCGGTCTGCATCGCGCCGGCGCCGCCGTGCCCGCGCCCGTGTCGCGGCAGGGCGTATCGGAGCCCTGTCGGAAGGCGGCGCGCGCCGTCCTCGCCGAGGCCCCGTCGGCGGGCGCCCTCTTGGAGCCGGCCTCGCGCCGCCTCGTCGCCGCCTACGGCATCGCCGTGCCCGACTTCGATCTCGTCGACACGGCCGAGGCCTGCGCCTGGGCCGCTGCCGACGGCCGACCCAAAGCCCTGAAGCTGATCGCGCCCGGCATCGTGCACCGAAGCGAGGTCGGCGGCGTGCTCCTGGGCGTCTCCGGCGAGGCCGCCGCCCGCCAGGGCTTCGAGACCCTGATCGGCCGCCTGCCGGCGGATTCGCGCGCCGGTACCCGAGTTCTGGTGACGGCGATGGTCGAGGCCGGCGTCGAGGTCGTCTGCGGCGCCGTTCGCGACCCCCAATTCGGGCCCGTTGTGATGTTCGGCCTCGGCGGCGTCGCGGTGGAGGCCCTGGCCGACGTCACCTTTCGCCTGGCCCCGCTAGCGCCCGAGGAGGCCTTGGCGATGTTGGACGAGGTCCGCGGCCGGGCGCTGCTGGCGGCACATCGCGGCCGCCCCGCCGTCGATCGCCAGGCCGTGGCCGAAATCTTGGTCCGCCTCGGCGAATTGATGGCCGACTTGGCCGAGGTCACCGAGGTCGACCTCAACCCCGTCTTCCTCCGCGCCGACGGCGCCACGCTCGCCGACGCCCGCGTCGTGCTCGGCGCCGGCGTGGCGTCGCCGCCGTTTGCCGAAGCGACGGTGGACGTGGAAGAGTAGCGACCGTTGGTTGATCCGGCGTGATCGAGAGCGAGGAGAGCACGGCAATGGCGGCACGGCTGGAGGGCAAGCGCTGCCTCGTCACCGCGGCGGCGCAGGGGATCGGCCGGGCCACGGCCCAGGCCTTCGCGGCCGAGGGGGCGGAGGTGATCGCCACCGACATCAACGAGGGACTGCTGGCCGAGCTCGACGGCACCGCCGACCTGACGACGGAGCGCCTGGATGTTCTGGACGGAAATGCGATTGAGGCCCTGGCAGTCCGCCTCGGTGCCGTCGACGTCCTCTTCAACTGCGCCGGCTTCGTCCATCACGGCTCGGTCCTGGAGGCGAGCGAGGCCGAGTTCGACTTCGGCATCGAGCTCAACGTCAAGTCGATGTTCCGGATGATCCAGGCCTTCCTGCCGGCGATGCTGGCAGCCGGCGGCGGCTCGGTCATCAACATGGCCTCGGTCGCCGGCTCGATCAAAGGTATCGTCCACCGCACCGTCTACGGCATGACCAAGGCGGCGGTGATCGGCCTGACCAAGAGCGTCGCCGCCGACTATGTCGGCCAGGGCGTGCGCTGCAACGCCATCGCGCCCGGCACCGTGCAGACGCCCTCGCTCGACGACCGGGTCAACGCCTTCGACGATCCGGTGGCCGCCCGTGCGGCCTTCATCGCCCGCCAGCCCATGGCTCGGCTCGGCACGGCCGAGGAGATCGCCGCCATCGCCACCTATCTCGCCGCCGACGAGAGCGCCTACACCACCGGCCAAATCATCGTCGTCGACGGCGGCATCACCATATGAGGGCGCGGCCATGAGCCCCGCTTCAGCCGATATTGCCATCGTCGGCGGCGGCATTGTCGGCTCCTCGATCGCCTACCACTTGGGCGTGACGGGCCGGGCCGGCCGGGTCGTCGTGATCGAGCCCGACCCCACCTACGAGCAGGCCGCCAGCCCCAGCGGCTCGGGCGGCATCCGCCAGCTCTTCAGCCTGCCCGAAAACATCGCAATGGCGCAGTATGGCCTCGGCTTCTATCGCGACTTCGAGACGACGATGGCGATCGACGGCGAGGCGGCACCGATCAGCTTCCGCCGCCAGGGCTATCTCTTCCTCTCCGATGCCGGCGGGGCAGCGCAGATGGAGGCCAACTTCCGCCGTCAGTCCGGGCTCGGCGTCGAAGCCGAGCTCTTGAGCCCGGCCGAGATCGGCGCGCGCTTTCCCTCGCTCCGGACCGACGACGTTGCTCTCGGCGTCTACAGCCACGAGGACGCTTGGATCGACGCCAACGACGGCCTGCAGGGCTTTCGCCGCAAGGCCCGCAGCCTCGGCGTCGACTATCTGCAGGATCGGGTGACGGCGATCGATGTGGGCGGCGGCCTCGGTCTCGCCTCGGGCCAGCGGCTGGCGGCCGACAAGGTCGTCGTCGCCGCCGGCGCCTGGAGTGCCGAGGTGGCGTCGCTCGTCGGCTGGCGGTTGCCGATCGAGCCGATGTCGCGCGAGAATCACTTCTTCCGTGCCGAAGACGAGATCGAGCCCTTGTCCTTCGTCAAGACCGAGAGCGACCTCGCCTTTCGGCCCGAGGGCCGGGGTTACACCGGCGGTGTACCGGACTGGAGCGTGGCACCGGGCTGGAATTTCGAGCTCTCGGCCGACTATTTCGAGCGCGTCGTCTGGCCGGCTCTGGCGCACCGGGTGCCGGCGTTTGAGCGGCTCCGCCTGGAGCGGAGCTGGCGCTGCCACTACGCCCGCTCGCGCCTCGATCTGAGCCCGATCATCGGTGCCTGGGCCGGCGGCTCGGAGCGCCTCTTCGTCGCCTCCGGCTTCTCCGGCCACGGCATCATGCACGCGCCGGCGACCGGGCGGGCGATGGCCGAGCTCCTGCTCGACGGCAGCTATGCCTCGATCGACCTCGCCCGCTTCGGCTACCAACGCGTCCTCGACAACGCTCCCTACGGCGAAGAGGGCATTATCTGAACCCGTAGCGGGGTGGCTCAAGCTGGCCTTCTCAATGGCTTATGGGGCGTTATAATCTTTAGTAGCCGCCAATTGGAATGAGATCCACCGCCCGGGCTTTCCACCTTCTAGAGTTAACGACCTACTCTTCAAAGATAAGAGGATTGGGCTTCTCAAGTAAACTCAGTATAAAACTGAGAGCCCCTGGGTCCGACTTGACGAGAATAGGTTCCGATTTGTCTATCATACCCAACTGTTGCTTCACGCCCAAGTGCTAAGATCATTAAATGGCATATTCTCATACCTGGATATATACGAATGTCATTATCCAAATGATTAAGAAGCTCAAGTGTAAGTGAACTCGGTCGATCTTCCCCAAAACCTGGCCCAACGAGATTGGACAATGTCGTCTGCAACCCGATCCTTGCTAAACCAGACAAGCTTGACATCCAGCCCATCAATCCGAGAGGAAGCCGAACTTTCTCCATGGTACTTCCAAGCACCATAGATCTCGCTGATATGATGAACCCTGAATCCGCATTCGCGGTTTCGAGGTGATATTGGGGATAGCTTTCCTTTTTGCTGATATCCGAAATTCCTGAACTCCGCAAAGACATGTAAGAGTCCGATAGTCGCAAACATACGCTGCCTCCCCTCAACAACGACCTTTCGAAAGGTTCTATTGTTATAATACCTTTATCAATCTGATCTTGAATTTCAGAATCAGATAGAACGATTGAATCTATTGCATTTTCTAAAGGTGCGCTCATAGTAAGCCTGCCTCAACTTTTCTTATAACCCGAGCCGTACCTTCCGGCACCTTGTCCTGCCAATGCTTGCCTGACCGCATTAGCTCCCGCACAGCAGTTGCTTCGATCCCCTTTGGTGCCCGCCAATCTAATACTTCGACGGAAAAACCAAACCTTCTAAAAGATTCAATCTTTTTATCTTCCCACTCGGAGAACGCCCGCACGTACTGGGTAGTATGTCGGGCTGGAGGCAAATAGCACTGCCATTTAGGCAGGTGAAATATATGAAATGGAACAATTGAAACATTATTCATGCTCAGACCGCGATCCAGAAAGCTCTCTCGAATCATCTCGCTCCGTTGGAAAAAAGTGTATGGATTGGCTTCGTCGCGATGTCGATGTGGACTGGACACATCTTCCAGGAACTCGGTAGGCTCGGGGTTAGTTATTCCAACCACTAAGCGTGAACATCTGGCAACGCCGGCAAGTATGTATTGCAGGTGCTCCAAATGCAGGGGCTGGAATCTACCGTGTACCATGCCGATTTGAGTGACCAACGCGCATCCCCTAGAACTATGTTGGAGTTCATCTTGAGCCGTCTCTGGCGCCAGCCAGCAACTGTAGAACCTGTTGAAATTCTCGACGTTTTTTCGG
>JASLMY010000325.1 GCA_030746295.1 Alphaproteobacteria bacterium
GAATGGCCGCGGCCGAGAAAGGCCAGGGCCGCATCGTCGAAGGCCTGGACGCCGATCGAGACCCGATCGACGCCGGCGGCGCGGAAGTCGCGAAAGCGCCCGGCCTTGACCGAGGTCGGATTGGCCTCGAGGGTCACTTCGAGATCGGGGCCGAGCGGCCAAAGCGCGCCGATCTCCTCGATCAGCGCCGCCACCGTATCGGCCGCCATCAACGAGGGCGTGCCGCCACCGAAAAAGATCGTCGCCACCCGCCGATCGGGCGTCAACGCGCCGTAGTGGCGGAGCTCGGCCAGATAGGCGCGGCGCCAACGGGCCTGGTCGATGCTCTCGGCGACGTGCGAGTTGAAGTCGCAATAGGGGCACTTGGCGAGACAGAAGGGCCAATGCAGGTAGAGCGCCAGGTCGGCGTCGACCGCCGCTTGCACTGGGGCGCCCTCAGGAGCGGAAACAGGCATCGATCAAGCGGCGGAAGGCGACGGCGCGATGGCTGATGCGGTGCTTCTCTTCCGGTGCCAGCTCGCCGAAGGTCACATCCAGACCGTCGGCTTGAAAGACCGGGTCGTAGCCGAAGCCGCGCTCGCCCCGGGGCGGCCAGACGAGACAGCCCGCGACCCGGCCCTCGAAGCTTTCCCGATGACCATCGGGCCAGGCCAGGGTCAGGACCGAGACGAAGGCGGCGCGGCGCCCTTGCGCGCCGGTGGCGCCGGCCGCCTGGAGCCGCCGCTCGACCTCGGCCATGGCAAGCGCGAAGTCCCGCTCTGGCCCGGCCCAGCGCGCCGAGTAGATCCCGGGCGCGCCGCCCAAAGCCTCGACAACAAGTCCCGAATCGTCGGCCAGCGCCGGCAAGCGCCCGGCCTCGGCCGCCGCCACGGCCTTGAGCTCGGCATTCTCGGTGAAGCTCGCGCCGGTCTCCTCCGGCTCCGCCAGGCCGAGCGTGCCGGCGGCGACGCAGTCGACCCGGTAGGGCGCCAGCAGATCTTGGATTTCGGCGACCTTGCCGGGGTTGTGGCTGGCGACGATCAGGCGGCCGCCCTCGAAGCGTCGGGCCATCCGGCGTCAGGCGCCGCCGACCGCTTGCCGCTGCAGCTGCACGAGCTCTCCGACCGCGGCTTCGGCCAGGCCCAGGAGCTCGAAGAACTGGTCGTGGCTGAAAGGCCGCTCCTCGGCGGTGCCCTGGATCTCGACGATGCCGCCGGCACCGGTCAGGACGAAGTTGGCGTCGGCCTGCGCCGTCGAATCCTCGGCATAGTCGAGATCGGTGACGGCGAGGTCGCGGTAGATACCGCAGGAGACCGCTGCCACCTCGTCGTGCAGCGGCATGGTCTCGATCAAGCCCTTCTCTCGCATCCACTGAAAGGCCAGGTGCAGCGCCACCCAAGCGCCGGTGATCGCGGCCGTGCGGGTACCGCCGTCGGCCTGCAAGACATCGCAGTCGAGGCGCAGCTGACGCTCGCCGATCGTCTCCAGCCGCGTCACCGCGCGCAGTGAGCGGCCGATCAGGCGCTGGATCTCCTGGGTTCGCCCGCTCTGCCGCCCGCGGGCCGCCTCGCGGCCGGTGCGCTCGTGCGTCGAGCGCGGCAGCATGCCGTACTCGGCGGTCACCCAGCCGCTTCCCTGGCCCTTGAGAAAGGGCGGTACGCGCTCGTCCAGGCTGGCCGTGCAGAGCACGTGGGTGTCGCCGAAGCGCGCCAGGCAAGAGCCCTCGGCATACTTGGCGAAGCCGGGCTCGAGCACGACGGGACGCATTTCGTTCGGGGCACGTCCGGACGGGCGCATCGGCAACCTCCGTTCAGGGTCTGGAAGACGATTCCTCGGGGCTTTCTAACCCGCCCCGAGAGCGCCGTCCAGGGTGCCCGAATATCGGCCATGGCCGCGTTGACGGGGGCCGGGTGCCTGACTACATTCCAGACCGCGACAGGCTACGAAGTGGCTGGCGAATGGCTGGGGAATCGCTGCGAATGCAAACCCATAGGCCGGTCGAGACGATCATCACCGAACTGGACGAGCGCAGTCGCGAGATTTTTCGGGAGATCGTCGAGGCCTACATGGACACGGGCACGCCGGTGGGCTCGAGAACGCTCTCCAGGCGCTCCCACCTGACGCTCTCGCCCGCCTCGATCCGCAACGTGATGGCGGATCTGGAGGCGGCGGGACTGCTCTATGCGCCGCATACCTCGGCCGGACGGTTGCCGACCGAGCGAGGGCTTCGGATGTTTGTCGACGGCCTGCTCGAGATCGGCGACCTGACCGAGGAAGAACGGGCCTCGATCGAGGTCCGCTGCGCCCAGAACGAGCACAGCCTGAAGGAAATGCTGGAAAGCGCCTCGGAAACCCTGTCGGGCCTGTCGCATTGCGCCGGCGTCGTCCTGGCGCCGACCATCGAGGCGCCGCTAAAGCATATCGAGTTCGTCAACCTGGACGCCGGCCGGGTCATCGTCGTCATCGTCTTCGAATCCGGCCAGGTCGAGAACCGGGTCCTGGAGATCCCGCCGGGCATGCCGCCCTCGGTCCTGATCGAGGCCAGCAACTTCCTGAACGAGCGCCTCAGGGGGCGGACCTTTCAGGAGGCTCGCAACTTCATCGAATCCGAGCTGGAGGCGCGCCGGGCCGAGCTCGACGAGTTGACCAGCCGCGTCGTCGAGGCCGGCCTCGCGACCTGGGGTGGCGAGGGTGACGGCAGCACCCTGATCGTGCGCGGCCGCGCCAACCTTCTCGACGACGTCCAGGCGATGAGCGATTTGGAGCGCGTGCGCCAGCTCTTCGACGACCTGGAAAGTACCCGCGAGTTCGCCTCGCTTCTGCAACTGGCGCAAGACGCAGAGGGGGTCAGGATCTTCATCGGCTCGGAGAACCGGCTCTTCAGCCTCTCGGGCTCGTCGCTGATCGTGGCGCCCTTCTCCAACGCGCATCAGCGCATCGTCGGTGCCATCGGCGTCATCGGCCCGACCCACCTGAACTATGCGCGCATCGTGCCGATGGTCGACTATACGGCCCAAGTCATCGGCCGCCTGATCGGCTGAGCCACCACCCAGGATCGCGCCGCTACACCAACGGCTTTCTACGAGGCTTCGAGAGCAATATGAGCGACGAGAAAGAGACGAAGACGACGGCCGCGGCCAACGACGACGACGACGACGCGGCGTCAGCGGCGGTGGAGCCGGACGCCGAGGCGGCGCCGGCGGAACCGGAGGCCGAGACCGAGGCGTGGACGAAAGCCGTGGCAGAGGCCGAGGCCGAGGCCCGGGCCGCGGAAGATGCCGAGGCAGCGCCGGGGTCGAAGCCCGAGGAAGAGATCGCGGCCCTCAAGGACCAACTGCTGAGGGCCATGGCGGAGACCGAAAACACCCGGCGCCGGGCCCGGCGCGAGCTCGACGACACCCGCAAATACGCCGTCGCCGAGTTCGCTCGCGACCTCTTGGCGCTCGCCGACAACCTGGAGCGGGCCCTCGACAGCGCCAAGGCGGGCGACGAGGCGACGGGCGATTTGAGCGCCCTCACCGAGGGCGTCGAGCTGACCCAGCGCCAGTTCCTGCAGGTCCTGGAAAAACACGGCGTCGCGCGGATCGAGGCCGAGGGCCAGAAGTTGGACCCGAACCTGCACCAGGCGATGATGCAGATCGACGATGCCGAGGCCGAGCCCGGCACCGTCGTGCAGGTGGTGCAGGTCGGCTACACCATCCACGACCGCCTGCTGCGCCCGGCCATGGTCGGCGTCGCCAAGGCACCCGACGCCACGGCCAAACCGGATACCGGCCAGCACCTCGACACCGAGGCTTGAGGGCGACGGTCAGCCCGCGGCGGCGGCGGTCGGTCCCAATAGGTATTCGGAGCTCGGGTCGTGGGCGCGGTGGCGCGCCTGCGCCCGCGCCCGGCTGGCCACCGCATAGCAGTAGACGCAACCGTGCGGGCAGGTGTCGTAGGCCCCGATGTCGCGGCTTTCGGCACAGAGACAGCCGGGCCGGTTGCCCTTCTGCCGCGCCTGCAGCGGCCGGCCGGCGAGGTCGGCGAGCCGCTCGGCATCGATGCAGACGGCCGCCCGACCGCCGAGCTCGGCCTGGCTGCAAACGCTCAAGAGCATGCCGTGGTCTTGGGCCATGCTCTCCAGCTCGGTCCGCAGGCGGCGCTTTTCCTCGAGCGCCGGGTCTTCCCAGGTCTCTCCCTGCCCGCGCGCCCAGGCCGCCAGGTTGCGCCGGGTCTTGGCATAAATCTGGGCGAAGCTGACGCAGACCTCGTCGACCCGGCCCTCGAGCGCGGCGGCGAGACGGCGGAAGGTGGCGCGGTGGAAGTCGGCATCGGTGACGCTGCTGATCAGCAGCGGGTCGTAGCGCCAGACGACGGACCGGGGGCCATAGCGCTCGGCCAACGCGCGGATCTGCCGGATGCCCTCCGCGGCCCGCGGC
>JASLMY010000326.1 GCA_030746295.1 Alphaproteobacteria bacterium
ACGGCGAGTGACTGGCAGGCCGGCATCGACGTCGGCGGCACCAACACCGACCTCTTGCTGCTGGATACGGCGACCGACGGCTTCCGCGTCGCCAAGGTGCCGACGACGCCCGAGGACCAGTCGGTCGGCGTGCTGGCCGCCCTGGGTGCAGCCGAAGCCGATATGGCCGGGCTGGCGGCGATCGTCCACGGCACCACCATCGCCACCAACGCGGTGCTGGAACGCAAGGGTGCGAGGATCGGTCTGATTACGACCGAAGGCTTTCGCGACGTCCTGGAGCTGGGGCGCCGGACCCGGCCCGACAACTACGGCATGACCGGCCATTTCGAGGCCCTGATCGATCGTGAGCTCCGCCTCGAGGTGGCCGAGCGGATGGATGCCAAGGGCCGGGTCATGACACCGCTCGACGAAGCCGACGTACGGGCGGCACTGGCGCGCCTGCAGGAGCTCGGCGCCGAGGCCGTGGTCATCCACTTCCTACACGCCTATGCCAACCCGGCGCATGAGCGCCGCGCGCTGGAGATCGCCCACGAGGTCTGGCCTAACCCCTACCTGACCGCAAGTGCCGAGATCCTGCGCGAGGTTCGCGAGTTCGAGCGCGGCAGCACCGCGGCGGTGAACGCCTTCGTGCAGCCGGTGCTGGCGCGCTATCTCGGCAACATCGCAGAGCGGCTGGAGGCCGACGGCTTCGGCCACCAGCTCTTGGTTATGCAGGGCAACGGCGGCACCATCTCGGCCCCGGTCGCCGCTCGCCAGCCGGTGCAGACGGTGATGTCGGGACCGGCGGCAGGCGCCATCGCCGCGGCCGAGATCGGCAAGCAGTCGGGCTTCGCGAACCTCATCGCCTGCGACATGGGCGGCACCAGCTTCGACGTCAGCCTGATCCTGGACGGCCAGCCGGCAGTCTCGGCCGAGAAGGACCTGGCCTACGGCGTGCCCGTCCGCGTGCCGATGGTGGACATCCACACTATCGGCGCCGGCGGCGGCTCGATCGCCTATGTCGACGAGGGTGGCTTGCTCCGGGTCGGGCCGGAGAGTGCCGGCGCGGTGCCGGGCCCGGTCTGCTACGGCCGGGGCGGCGAGCGGCCGACGGTGACCGATGCCAACCTGCTCTTGGGCCGGGTCGACCCCACGGGCTTCGCCGGCCTCGACGCACCGTCCGCCGAGGCAGCGGTCCGGGTTGCGGTCGAGCAGCACGTCGGCGCCCCGCTCGGCCTCGATACCACCGCCGCGGCGGCGGCGGTCCTGGCGGTGGCCGACAACCAGCTGGCCTCGGCGATCCGCCTGGTCTCGATCGAGAAGGGCCACGATCCGCGCGACTTCGCGCTCTTCGCCTTCGGTGGTGCGGGACCGCTGCACGCGGTGACGCTGGCCCGCGAGCTCGGGATCCCGACGGTCCTGGTGCCGCGCTTTCCGGGCATCACCTCCGCACTCGGCTGCGTCTTGGCCGACCTCCGCCACGACTACGTCCATACCGTCTGGCAGCCGCTGGCCGAGGTCGATGCGGCCGAGGCCGAGGCGGTGTTGGCCGAGCAGGGCGATCGCGGGCGCGAGACCATCGCCAACGAAGGGGTCACGACCGAGAAAATCGAGGTCGTGCACGAGGCCGACTTGCTTTATCGCGGCCAAAGCCACGTCTTCCGGATCCCCATTCCCGGCCCCGGCTTCGCCGCCGGGGCCATCGCCGGGCACCTGGCGGAACGTTATCTCGCCCGCTTCGAGATCATGCTCGACGACATGACGCCGGTGCTGGCGAGCCTGCGCACCACCGTCGTCGGCCGCCGCCGCACCATGGCCCTGGCGCATCTCGGCGGCGGCGCGGCCGCGACGGGCGAACCGGTGGCCAGGCGCCCGGTCTGGTTCGCCGGCGACTTCGTCGAGACGCCGATCTACGCCCGCGACGACTTGGCCGAGGGCGCCACGTTGGACGGGCCGGCCATCGTCACCCAGGCGGACGCCACCGTGGTCGTCGACCCCGGTGCGGCAGCCCGGGTCGACGGCTTGGGCAACCTGGTGATCGACGTCGGCGGCAGGACTTGAGGAGGAATCGCGATGGCCTTGGACCCCGTCACCCTTGCCGTGATCGAGAACGGCCTGCGCCAGGTCTGCAGCGAGATGGACCTGGTGCACGAGAAGACCTCGTTCTCGCCGGTGATCTCGGAGGCCTTCGACCGCTCGAACGGGATCTATCACCCCGAGAGCGGCGAGATGATCGCCCAGGGCGAGCTGGGCCTGCCGATCTTCCTCGGCGTCATGCAGTTCGCTACGCAAGCGGTGATCGAGCGCCGGCCCGACCTCGGGCCCGGTGACGTCATCATCCAGAACGACCCCTATCTCGGCGGCACCCATCTGATGGACGTCAAGATGGTGATGCCCTTCTACTATCGGGATCGGCTCTGGTGCTATCTCTCGAACACCGGCCACTGGCCCGACACCGGTGGCATGGTGCCGGGCGGCTTCAATTCCACGGCGACCGAGATCCAGCAGGAGGGCCTGAGGCTGCCGCCGGTGAAGCTGGTCGAGGGCGGCGAGCTGGTGCAGGACATCGTCGACATCGTCCTCAACAACATCCGCGTGCCGGAGGAGCGGATCGGCGACATCCGGGCCCAGATCGGCGCCCTCAAGACCGGCGAGAAACGCTTGACGGCGCTTCTCGACCGCTACGGCGCCGAGACCGTCGAGGCGGCGATCGGCGAGCTGAAGGAGCGCTCGGAGCGGCTGATGCGGGCCCGCATCGCCGCCGTGCCCGACGGCTGCTATAGCTTCACGGCCTATATCGACAGCGACGGCGTCGTCGACGAGCCGCTGGCCGTGGCCCTCGACATGGACGTCGCCGGCAGCGACATCACCTTCGATTTCTCGCGCTCGAGCCCGCCCTGCCGGGGGCCGATGAACTCGGTCTGGGCGACGACCCAGTCGGCGGTCTACGTCGCCATCAAGCACATCTTCCCCGAAGTGCCGATCAACGCCGGCTGCTTCGCCCCGTTGCACATCCCGGTGCCCGAAGGCACCTTCCTCTACGCCCAGTACCCCCGGCCCGTGGCCGGCTGTGCCGCCGAAGTGGCGCAGCGGATCATGGAGGCGGTGTTCGGCGCCATGGGCCAGGCGATGCCTGAACGGATGTTCGCCGCCCCCGCCGGCACCAGCGGCAACCTGGCGCTCGGCGGCTACGACCCCGAGGCGCACGGCAACTACATCATGTATTTCTTCTCCGGCGGCGGCTACGGCGGCTGGTGGCAAACCGACGGCCTGACCAACGGCTGCTCGTCGGTCGGCATCTCCAAGACCCAGCCGATCGAGATCCTGGAGCAGCACTACCCGCTCGCCTTCGAGCGCTACGCGCTGCGGGAAGGCTCGGGCGGCGCCGGCCGGCACCGGGGCGGCTTCGGCGTCGACTATCGGATCCGGCTGCTGCGGGGCGAGGGCAAGGCCTCGTTCCTGATGGACCACGGCCGCTTCGGCCCGCCGGGCCTGATCGGCGGCGCGGACGGGGCACCGAACGAGATCGAGATCTCGCAAGGCGAGCGGGTGAGCGTGCCCGAGCACCGCTCCAAGGGCGAGGGCTACCTGCTGGCGCCGGGCGATTGGGTCCACGTCCGCACGCCGGGCGGCGGCGGTTACGGGCCGCCGGCCGAGCGGCTGCCCGAGGACCTCGCGCGCGACCAACGGCGCGGCTACTACCCGGCTGACGACTGACAGCGGCGGGGCGCTCAGCCCACCGTCAGAACGATATTGCCGAAGAACTGCCGGCTCTCCAGCAGCTCGTGCGCGGCCCGCGCCTCGGCCAGGGGCAAGCTCGCGGCCAGCACGGGGCGGAGCTTGCCCTCGGCCAGCAGGGCGAGCACGTCGCGGATCGACTGCTTGGGCGCGAAATGGGTGCCCGTCATCCAGACCTGCTTGCGCAGCAGGCGGTAGATGTCGATCTCGGTCTTGGCCCGGCCGATCGAGCCCGCCGTCGCCAGCCGGCCGTTGGGCACCAGCGCCTCCAGGCTCTGGCGTAGGACCTCGCCGCCGACGGTCTCCAGCACCGCGTCGACGCCGCGGCCGTCGGTCAGCCGCAGCACCTCGGCTAGAAGGTCGTGGCTCGCATAGTTGATGCCGGCATCCGCCCCCAGCTGGCGCGCGCGCTCCAGCTTGTCGTCGGCCCCGGCGCTGGCCAGCACCCGGGCGCCGGCAAGATGCGCGATCTGCACACCGGCGCTGCCGACGGCACCGCCCGCCGCGTTTACCAGCACCGTCTCGCCCGGCTTGATATCCACCCGCCGAGCCAACTCCCATGCCGTCGCCGCCGCCACCAGCGCGGTCGCGGCGTCGGTGAAGGAGACCGCGTCGGGCAGATGCACGACGCTGTGCTGGTTGACCTTGACAT
>JASLMY010000327.1 GCA_030746295.1 Alphaproteobacteria bacterium
CGAAGCCGCCGACGCCCCCGGCGGCCAGCTTAGGTTGGCGATCCGAAACCCCCGGCGCCGGGAGATGGGCGCCGTCATCGACTGGCGGATGGCCCAATGCGCGAGCCACGGCGTGGTGTTCCGCTTCAACACCCTCGCCGAGCCCGCCGACGTCTCAGGCGAAGACCCCGACGTGGTGATCGTCGCAACCGGCGGCATGCCGGGGCCCGCGCGCCTGGAAGGCGGCGAGCTGACGGTCTCGAGCTGGGATATCCTGACCGGCGACGTGGCGCCGGGCGAGACCGTCCTCTTGTGGGACGACGCCGGCGACCCTACCGGGCTGCAGGCCGCGGAGGTCATCGCCGCCGCCGGCTCCAGGCTCGAGATCATGAACCGCGAGCGCAGCATCGCGTCGGAAGTGATGGGGATGAACCTCACCCCTATTTGGGCGCGCTGCAGCCGCTCGGCGTCGTCTTCACGCCGGCGCATATCCTCGAAGGGGTCAGCCGAGACGGCAACGCACTGAACTGCCGCATCGGCTCCGACTACACCACCACCCGGATGTCCAGACGGGTCGATCAAGTGGTGGTCAACAACGGCATCATGCCGCTCGACGACATCTACTTCGCGCTCAAGCCCGAGAGCCGCAACCGTGGTCGCGTCGACTACGACGCACTGATCGACGGCCGTCCCCAGCAGGCTGACAGCGAGGGAAACGGAACCTTCGAGCTCTATCGGATCGGCGACGCGGTGTCGTCCAGGAACGTGCACGCCGCCATCTACGACGCTTTGCGCCTGCTGAAGGACATCTGAGGCTCTTTCAAGTTGAAACGGATGGCCGGCCGGTCTATAGGATCGCGCCGGCCGCCTTCAGGGTTTGGCGCAGGGCGTCGACGTCGAGCGCGCGCGGGCTGGTGCCGGCGGCCGCGGCGAGGGCGGCGGCGGTGCCCGCGGCTTGGCCCATCGCCATGCAGGTGCCGGTGATACGGGCGCTGGCGAGCGCCCGGCGCTCGGCCGAGATGCAGCGCCCGGCGACGACGAGGTCGTCGACCGTCTCGGGCAGCAAGCAACGCAAGGGGATGTCGTAGCCTGCCGGCAGCGCCTCGGAGGCCGCCATGCTGGCGCCCTTCGCGTCGTGGCTGTCGATCGGGAAGCCGCCGCGGGCGATCGCGTCTGGAAACCGTCGTCCCGCCCTGACGTCGTCGTCGCGCAGGACATAGGCGCCGGCGAGCCGCCGGCTCTCGCGGACCCCGATGCTGGCCGCGGTGGCCGAGAGGTGGGCCCGCTCGCAGCCCGGCACGAAGGCACGGAAGAAGGCGACGCCCTCCAGGATCTGGCGCCGCAGCACCACCTCTGCCGCTGCCAGATCCTCGCTCCGTGTCGCGTCGGCGGCATGGCGGGTCAGGTTGATCGCCGCCTCGCCGGTTTGCGTCCAGCCGGAATAGTGCAACTCGTTCCGCTTCAGCGACAGGACGCCGGCCTGATGCGCCCGGGCCAAGAGCGAGCCGAAGCCCCAGAGGTTGACATGCGTCTCGCCCCGAAGATCGGCCGCGTCGACACCGATCTTGAAGTCCTCCGGGTGCGCCTCGACGTGGTCGATGAGCGCCTCGTGGTCGATGCCGCCGAGCTTGAAGAGGAGGCTCACCGGCTGGGTCTCGCGCCCAGGCTCCGACAGGAAGGCACAGCCCGCTTGCGCGGCGACGTCGGCATCGCCCGTGCAATCGACGACTTGGGGGGCGGCGTAGGCAATGCGGCCGGATTTGTTCTCGACGATCAGGTGGTGGCCCCGCGCCGCCTCGGCGACCGCGACGACGGGGGAGTTGAGCAGGATGGCGACGCCCGCCTCGGCGACCCAGGCGGTGACCAGGGACTTGAACTCCTCATGGTTCACCGGCACCCGATAGCGGGTGTAGCCGGTGTCGTCGCGGACGTGGCCCGGCGAGGCGCCGGCCTCGCCGAGCCGCTCGACCAGCTCCTCCGGATAGCCGGCGACGATGCGGGTGCCCTGGGCATCGAACCAGCCTTCGCTGTGCTCCAAGAGCTGCACCGCGATGGTGCCGCCGAGAAAGCCGCCGCGCTCGACGAGCAGCACCCGCGCACCCTGGCGCCGGGCGGCGACAGCGGCGACGATGCCGGCCGTACCACCGCCGGCGACGATGACGTCGTAGTCGTCGCACAGAGGCGTTTCGCGCGCCGGCTCGGTGATCGTCTTCATCTAGTATTCCCTGGGCAACTGCCCGTAGATGGACCGAAAGGGCCTTACGTTGGGGCAAACCGCCGGGTCATGGCAAGGTGCGGGGGCCTGGCCCGGCGCGAGCTTTGCTCAGGCTGAGGCCGGCTGCGACGGCCTGGTGACGATCCAGGTGCCGACCAAGGTGAGGACGAGGCCGAGCGCGACCGGCATCGGCCAGGCATCGGATAACGCCACCATCACGATCAGGCTCAGCCCCATCAGAAAGATGGCGGCGCACTTGGCGCGTACGGAGATGACCCGGTGGTCGCGCCACTGGCAGAGCGCCGGACCGAAGCGCGGATGGCGATAGAGCCATTCGGAGAAGCGCGGCGAATTCTTCGAGAACGCCCATGCCGCGATCAGCAAAAACACCGTCGTCGGCATACCGGGCACCACCACGCCAACCATGCCCAGGGCGACATTACACCAGCCGCAGAGCAGCAGCGCCGTACGGCGAGGCCCACGGGTCGATGCCGGGCAAAGCATGGTCGGGCTCGCGTTCATCGGGCCACTCTCGGCGCCTCCGGTGATTGCCAGGTTAACCCGGGCCGGCCTCGACTAAAAGAAGGCGAGGGTGCGAGCCTCGATGCTCTCGCGCGGGATCACGTCGGCGGGTGCGGTCGGGTTGTGGAAGGCGCTGTGGGCGGTGAAGCGCGCCCGGCCGTCGGTCTCGGAATCGTAGCACTTCAGGAGCATGGCCTCGTCCGGCTGCATGGCCGAGACGTAGTACCAGCGGTGCGTCGGCCTGTAGCGGACCGAGTAGACCTCGCCGACCCGGTCCTCGTAGACGAGGTCGGTGGCGACGAAATCGCCATCGCCCATGCTGGTGGCATCGCAGACCGCGAGCGGGGTGTCCTCGACCGGTCCGACGATCGGCCGCCAGACGTTGATGACGGCGAAGCGGCGACCGAGCAAGGCCTCGGCCTCGTCCGGCAGCAGGTCGCGCACCCGCTGCGGTCCCGACGTCTCGGTGTAGTCGTTGTGGACGAAACGGACTGGCTTGCGGACCTTGGCCTCGCCCCGGTCGGCCCGAGGCTCGGAACGGACGTTGTGGTCGAAGACGTGCACTCGGGCCGCACCTGTGACCTCTTCGACGAGTTCCCTCACCTCCGGGTAGTAGACGCTTCTCACTTCGTCCGCATCGTAGAAGTTCCGGACCTGGCTCAGCCGGTGCACCAAGGCCATGCCCTCGCGGTCGAGTGCAATCTTCTCCAAGATCGGCCGGACGTCTTGGATTACCACCTCCTCGACCACGGTCTCGGGTCGGCGCACGGCCGCGCCGGTTGCCGGCGGGTCGATATAGGAACGGGGCGCGTGCTCGCCCGGGTCCAAGTAGTTCAGTCTGGCGGTGACGGTCGTTGCTGTATCGAGCATTCCCCATTCCCCTCGTCTCGGGCAGGCCGCTATCCATCAGGATATCGGAACCGGCGCCCGCGCCCGCAAACGACATATTCTCGGCTCAGGCATAGAAATTCTATCGAATGCCCGAATTTGCACCGGCGCGGGCATCCATGTCACCATTCGTCGAGACGCCGACATAGCCGGCACTAAGGGGAGGGGAACGCCATGGTGGCGAGAGCAGCGGCCAGGACAGTCTCGGACGTGACACTTGAGGTGCGCCCGCTGGGGCCGGCGCTCGGCGCCGAGATCGGCGGCATCGACCTCTCCCAGCCGGTGGACGACGAGACCATCGCCGAGATCAGGGCGCTCTGGGCCGAGCACCAAGTGCTGCTCTTCCCCGAGCAGCGGTTGAGCGAGGAGGCCCAGGTCGCCTTCAGCAGCCGCTTCGGCGAGCTGGCGGTCTTCCACGAACGCGAGAAGCGCTCCAGCAGCCGGCCGGAGATCTTGCGTATCGGCAACGTCGACGAGGACGGCAACCGGATCGATCCCAACCACCCGACCCGGCGCTACTTCGCCATCCTGACCGCGCTCTGGCACAGCGACGGCTCCTACAAGGCGATCCCGAGCCTGGGCTCGGCGCTCCATGCCCTCGAAGTCCCGCCGGAGGGCGGCGAGACCTGGTTCACCAACCTCTTCGCCGCCTATGTAAGCGGCGGAGCAAAAATACACCACTGAGGCGGCTGGGATGTCCGGCTGCGGGCGGAGCAAAAATCCGCCACT
>JASLMY010000328.1 GCA_030746295.1 Alphaproteobacteria bacterium
GCCGCGACGAGATCGGCGATGAGCTGAAGACTCTCGGCGAGCGGATCGAGGACTATCTCGACATCTTGCGCAGCCGCGAGCGGCTCAATGCCATCATCCGCGACGAGCTCTTGCGGGCGCGCGAGGCCTTTGCCACGCCGCGCCGCTCGGAGATCCTGGAGAACGAGTTCGAGGTCGACGACGAGGCCCTGATCCAGCGCGAGGACATGGTCGTCACCGTCAGCCACAACGGCTACATCAAGCGGGTGCCGCTCTCGACCTACCGACCGCAGCGCCGCGGCGGCAAGGGCCGGGCCGGCATGGCGACGCGGGATGAGGATTTCGTCGCCAAGGTCTTCGTCGCCAGCACGCACACGCCGGTGCTCTTCTTCTCCTCCGCCGGTCAAGTCTACAAGCTGAAGGTCTATCGTCTGCCGTTGGCGACACCGCAGGCGCGCGGCAAGGCGATGGTCAACCTCTTGCCGCTGGGCGAAGGCGAGGTCATCAACACCATCCTGCCGTTGCCCGAGGACGAGAACGACTGGCAGGGCCTTTACGTCATGTTCGCCACTGCCAGCGGCAACGTCCGGCGCAACGGGATGGGCGACTTTGCCAACGTGCCCTCGAACGGCAAGATCGCGATGAAGCTGGCCGAGGGCGACCGCATCATCAACGTCCGTCTTTGCACCGAGAAGGACGACGTCCTGTTGGCGGCTCGGGGCGGCAAGTGCATCCGCTTTCCGGTCATCGACGTCCGCGTCTTCAAGGGGCGGGATTCGGCCGGCGTGCGCGGCATGCAGCTGGCCAAGGACGATCAGGTCATGGCCATGGCGACGCTGCGCCACCACGAGATCGATACCGCCGAGCGCGACGCCTATCTGCGCTGGGCCAGCGCCAAGCGGCGGGCCGAGGCCGGCGAGAACGGTGACGGCGAGCTGCCGGCCGAGCCGGCGGGCGCCGCCGATTTGACGACGGCCGAGCAATTCGTCCTTTCGATCACCGAGAACGGCTATGGCAAGCGGACCTCGGCCTACGAGTACCGGATCACCAACCGGGGTGGGCAGGGCATCATCAACATCGAGACCTCGGAACGAAACGGCCTGGTCGTGGCCTCCTTCGCGGTCGAGGAGCGCGACCAAATCATGCTGGTCACCGACGGCGGCCAGCTGATCCGCTGCCCGATCGACGACATCCGCATCGCCTCGCGCAACACCCAGGGCGTGACCTTGTTCGACACCGCGGAAGGCGAGCACGTGGTTTCGGTGGCCCGCCTCAGAGAGCCGGAAAGCGACGACGACCTTGCCGATGACGGCGAGGACGACGGCGAGGACGGGGAGGCTCCGGAGGCCGAAATTCCGGAATAGAAGCGCGGCGAAGCGAAGATGGCCCTGGACAGCGGCGCCCGGGTGGGCCAAAAACGCCCGGCGTCGGCCGTTTGCGGCGACTGCGAAGCGAACTGGAGTTGAGCAAGTGAGCACGGAACGTGTCGGCCTCTATCCGGGCACCTTCGACCCGATCACCAAAGGCCACACCGATATCATCGGTCGGGCCACGCGATTGGTCGACCGCCTGGTCATCGGTGTCGCGATCAACCGTGACAAAGGGCCGCTTTTCGATCTCGAGGACCGCATCGCCATGGTGCGCGAGGAGGTCGGCGCCCTGGACGACCTGCATGGCTGCGAGATCGATGTCCGGCCGTTCGAGAACCTGTTGATGCACTATGCCGAGGAGGTCGGCGCCGGCATCATCATCCGGGGGCTGCGCGCGGTCTCGGACTTCGAGTACGAGTTTCAGATGGTCGGCATGAACGATCGGCTCAACCCGGAGGTCGAGACGGTCTTCCTGATGGCGAGCGACCGCTATCAGTTCATTGCCTCGAAGCTGGTCAAGGAGATCGCCCGGCTCGGCGGCGAGGTCGGCGAATTCGTGCCGCCCCGCGTTGCGGAACGGCTCTATACCCGCTTTCACGGCCAAACGCGGGCCGCGACGGGTACGGCAGGTAAATGAGATTGTACATCGGAGCATTGGCCTAACATCATGTTAAGACGGACTTTTCTGGCAATCATCTTCGCCGTTCTTTGGTCGGCGACGACAGCAGAGGCGGCGGATTTGGAAAACACGCTCTATCTCGAATTGAAGGACGGTCGGGTGGTCATCGAGATGCGCCCGGACCTGGCCCCCAACCACGTCGCCCGGATCAAGGAGTTGGTCAGGGAGAAGTTCTATGACGGCATCGTCTTTCATCGCGTGATCGACGGCTTCATGGCCCAGACGGGCGATCCCACCGGTACCGGCAGCGGCGGTTCCGGTCAGAAGCTTCAGGCCGAGTTCAGCCGCGATGCCAAGCACCTGCGGGGTACGGTCTCGATGGCCCGGTCGCAGAGCCCGGACAGCGCCGACAGCCAATTCTTCATCGTCTTCCAGCCGTCCAATTGGCTCGACGGCCAATACACCGTCTGGGGCCAGGTCACCGACGGCATGGAACACGTCGACGCGATCAAGAAGGGCGACGGCCAGAGCGGCCTGGTGCAGGATCCCGACAAGATCGTCAGCCTGCGCGTCGCCGCCGACGTTCAATAGGCCTTCGGCGCCGGCGGCCGGCCGGTGTAGGCGACGCGCTTTCCGATATGCGGGTCGACGCCTTCGATTTCGAGCTGCCAAGCGAGCGGATCGCGCTGCGCCCAGCAGTGCCGCGCGAGAGCGCCCGGCTGCTGGTCGTGGACGATCGTCTCGACGACCGCCGGGTCGCCGATCTGCCGGACCTGCTTCGGTCGCAAGACCTGATGGTCTTCAACGATACCAAGGTCATCCCGGCGCAACTGTCGGGCCGGCGCGGCGAGGCCAAGATCGGCCTGACTCTGCACCGGCGTCTCGGACCCGGCCGTTGGCGCGCCTTCGCCCGGCCGGCGCGCCGCCTCAGACCCGCCGACGTGGTCGAGATCGCGAGCGGCTTTCAGGCCCGGGTGCTGGCGCGAGACGGCGCCGCCGTCGATCTTGATTTTGATCTAAATGACAGTGACTTACGTGCCGCTTTAGAGAAACATGGTGAAGTACCACTGCCGCCATATATCGGCCGCCGCCGTGCCGTCGACGCGGCCGACCGGGACGACTATCAGACCGTCTACGCGGCCCATGAAGGGGCGGTCGCAGCGCCTACGGCGGGCCTGCATTTCACGCCGGCCCTGCTAGACCAGTTGGCGGCGCGCGGCATCGGCCGCGCCTGGGTTACGCTGCACGTCGGCGCCGGCACTTTTCTTCCCGTCACCGTAGAGGACACGAGCGCGCACGAAATGCTGCCCGAACACGGTCAGATCGACGCGGCCACGGCCGAGACGATCAATCGGGCCCGAGAGGCCGGCGGGCGCATCGTCGCCGTCGGCTCCACCAGCCTGCGACTGATCGAGGCGGCGGCGGACGCGGATGGGCGGGTCGGGCCCTTCGACGGCGAGACGGCGCTTTTCATCACGCCGGGGTACCGATTTCGTGTTGCCGACCTGCTGCTTACCAACTTCCACCTGCCACGCTCGACCCTTTTCATGCTGGTGGCGGCCTTTTCCGGCCTCGAGCGGATGCGGGCCGCCTATGCGCATGCGATCGCCTCGGGCTATCGTTTCTACTCCTATGGCGATGCCTGCCTCTTGCGCCGACGGGAGCCATGACCGAGGCCTTTTCCTTCACCGTGACCGCGACCGACGGGGAGGCTCGAACCGGCCGCCTGACGACCGCGCACGGCGCCATTCGAACGCCGGCCTTCATGCCGGTCGGCACCGCCGCCACGGTGAAGGCGATGACGCCCGAGGCGGTGGCCGAGACCGGTGCCGAGATCATTCTCGCCAACACCTACCACCTGATGCTGCGCCCCGGGCCGGAGCGCGTCGCGCGCCTGGGCGGCCTGCACCGATTCATGAACTGGCCGGGGCCGATCCTGACCGATTCCGGCGGCTTTCAGGTCATGTCGCTGGCCGAGTTGCGCCAAATCGACGCCGACGGCGTCACCTTCAAGTCGCATATCGACGGCAGCCGCCATCGCCTGACGCCCGAGCGTTGCATGGAAATCCAGCGGCTCCTGGACGCCGACGTCACCATGGTGTTGGACGAGTGCACGCCCCACCCGGCCAGTTACGAGGTCGCCGAGGCCTCGATGCGGCTGACGCTCGACTGGGTGAAGCAGTGCCGTGACGCTTTCCAACTACGGCCCGGCTACGGCCTCTTCGGCATCGTCCAGGGCAGTGTCTACCCCGACCTCCGGGTCGAATGCGCGGC
>JASLMY010000329.1 GCA_030746295.1 Alphaproteobacteria bacterium
AGGCCGGCTACGACGCGGTTCAGATCGTCGCCAGCTCCGGCTTCAATCCGGCCAAGTGCAAGGTCATGGGCACGGTCAAGGCGCCGATCAACACCGTCGGCACCGGCTCCTACCTACCCGACAGCTGGCGCGAGACCTATGCCACCGCCGACATCGTCGCTTACGACGGCCGGACCTCTGTCAAGGTTGGGCGCGAGTTCCTGCTGAGCAAGTTCAAGAACGGCGGCTGATCAGGACCGATCGATAACAGCGAGTCGCCTATGAGCTACACCATCAGGGAGATGCCGGCGCAGATCGCGCCGGAGAAGATCGACAAGTACCTTCGCGTGGAGACCGCGACCGTCGGCCACCGGCGCTTCATGGGTTTCATGGACCCGGCGATCCAATGTCTGCTGCCCGGCAAGCGGGTCGCCGGCACGGCGGTGACCCTGGCCCTGCCGGGACAGGACACGACGCTCTTTCACCATGCCATTGGACTGATCCGGCCCGGCGATTTCCTCTGTATCGATCGTCTCGGCGACCAACGCCATGCTTGTCTCGGCGGCGGCGTCGCGGCGGCCTTGAAGGCGGCGGGTTGTGTCGGTGTCGCCATCGACGGCTTGGCGACGGACCTGCCCGAGATCGAGGAATACGACCTACCCGTCTGGTGCCGCGGCCTGTCGCCGATCACCACCCGGCTCTATGACGTCGGCGGCGCCTTGAACGTGCCGGTCGCCTGCGGCGGCGCGGTGGTCATGCCGGGCGACGTGGTGATCGCCGACTTCTCGGGCGTCCTGGTGATTCCGCCCGAGGAGGCCGAGGCGGAGGCCGATTGGGCGCTCGACTATCAGGACGCGGACTACGCGTTGCGCCTGCGCCTTCTGGGCGGGGCCAAGTTGGGCGAGGAATCGGGCGCCTCGGCCCTGGTGCTGGGCCGGGACGCGGGCTAGCCGCAATCGATTGCACACACATCCGGCGGTAACCAATCGTTATCCGCTTTGCCTTAGCCTCGGCGCGACTATTCCTTGGCCAAGGAGAGCCGGTGCCATGAGCATTCACGAGATCGACAGCTTCAAGGGCGAGGTCGGGCGCAACCGCCTCGACCAGGAGGTCGAGCAGGCCGTGCACGAGGCCAACGTCCAGACCATCGGCAGCGTGACCGGCGCGGTCGACAAGGACAGCTTCATCCGTGCCGCGGTCACCGTCTCGCGCTTGCGTGCCGCCTACCTGAAGAACGTGCTCGCGCTCGAGGTAGCGGTCGACGGCAAGGTGCCCGACGACGCGGCAATCGAAGCGTTGAGGCACCGCCGCGAGGCCTACGAGGAGGCCTTGCAAGGCTTCGGCGCCCTGCGTCACGCCCTGAAGCGGGGCTACTTCGAGCTCGCCTGAATAGGCCCGCTCAAAGAGAGAGTCGACGACGCGAATGTGATCGCGCCGCCCGCCTCGGCCTCTGGCGCCGGCGCCCTTCTTCCGCCATATCCTGTCAGGGAAACAGGCGAGGGAGGACGACCATGGCCGCCAGCAATCAAGAAATCCGCTTTCCGGGTGCCTCGGGCGAGAGCCTGTCGGCCAGGCTCGATTCGCCGGCCGGCGAGCCTCGCGCCTATGCCCTCTTCGCGCACTGCTTCACCTGCTCGAAGGAGACCGTCGCGGCCTCGCGGATCGCCGGCGCGCTGGCCGAGCTCGGCATTGCCACGCTGCGCTTCGACTTCACCGGTCTCGGCGGCTCCGGCGGCGAGTTCGCCAACACCAGCTTCACCTCCAACGTCGACGACATCGCCGCCGCGGCGACTTACCTCGCCGAAAACTACGAGGCGCCGGCGATCCTGATCGGGCACAGCCTGGGCGGGGCCGCGGTGCTGGCGGCGGCCGAGCGGATTGCATCTGCCGCCGCCGTGGTCACCATCGGCGCGCCGGCCGACCCGGACCACGTCGCCCATCTCTTCGCCGACGCCAGGCCCGAGATCGAGGCCCGGGGCGAAGCCGAGGTCCAGATCGCAGGACGCAGCTTCCGGATCGGCAAGGGCTTTCTCGACGACATCGAAGGCCAGGCGCAGGAGGCGCGAGTTCAAGCTCTACGCAAGGCGCTGCTGGTCATGCACGCGCCGGGCGACCGGATCGTCGGTATCGAGAACGCCAGCCGCATCTTCGTCGCCGCCAAGCATCCCAAGAGCTTCGTCTCGCTCGACGATGCTGATCACCTCTTGAGCCGGCGCGCCGATGCCGTCTATGCCGCCGGCATCATCGCCGCCTGGGTCCAACGCTATCTCGGCGAGCCGGCACCCGAACACCGTTGGCCGACGGCAAAGGCGGGCGAGGTCGTGGTCGAGGAGACCGGCCGGAACGCCTTCCAGCAGGCGATCGCGGCCGGCTCGCACCACCTCCTCGCCGACGAGCCCCTGTCCTTCGGCGGCGGCAACACCGGCCCCGCACCTTACGACCTGTTGGCGGCCGGGCTGGGCGCCTGCACCGCGATGACGATGCGGATGTACGCGCGCCGCAAGAAGCTGCCGCTGGAGGGTGTCAGCGTTCGGCTCGCCTACGACAAGATCCACGCTGAGGACTGCGTCGAATGCGAGACCCGGGTCGGCAAGATCGACCGCATCCGCCGCCATATTCGGCTCGACGGGCCGCTCGACGAGGCGGCGCGGGCAAAGCTGCTCATGATCGCCGACAAGTGCCCCGTGCACCGGACCCTGCATTCGGAGGTCTTGGTCGAGACCGAGTTGGAGGGGTAGTCGCCGGTCCTTCAGAGGATCGGCCAGCGGGCGCGGCGGCCGAGCCCCGCGCGCTCCATCAGCCTTGGTGCCATCTCCCGAACCTCGGCGTAGAGGGCGTCGGCGTCGAGGGTCAGCACCTGGCGTCGGTCCATCAGCAGGCGGCCGGCGACCATGACGCTGGCGACGTTGCGCCCGTCGGTGGCGTAGACCAGCGCGTTGGCGACGTCGAGGAGCGGCGTCAGCTCAGGCGTCTGCCGGTCGAGCAGGATCAGATCGGCCCGCTTGCCGATTTCCAGCGAGCCGACCTCGGCCTCGAGGCCGATCGCGCGGGCGGCATCGATGGTCGCCATCTCGACCACTTTCTCGGCCGGCAGCAGCGTCGGGTCCGAGCGGGCGTCCTTATAGAGGCCGGCGGCGATCTGCATCGCCTTGAAGAGGTCCTGGTTGTCGGAGCTCATGACCCCGTCGGTGCCGAGACCGATGGTGACGCCGGCCGCGATCAACTCGGGAAAGCGGCCATGGGTGGCGGCGCCATAGGCGAGGCGGAGGGCGGTCTGCGGACAGTGGGCGATCGACGCGCCGGAGGCGGCGAAGACCGCCAGCTCATCGTCGTCGAGATGCACCATGTGGGTCGCCAGCACGTTCTCATCGAGGATGCCGAGATCTGCGAAGGCCAAGAGCGGCCGCCGCCCCTCGGCGGCGACGAAGGCCTCGACCGGCTCGATCGAGCTGGCGTGGTGGAAGGTGAAGGTGACACCCTTGTCGTCCGCCAGCGCCTTCAAGTCGCCCAGCAGCCCGGCCGAACAGAGGACGGGATTGATGCACGAGGCGGCGATCCTGAGGCGGCCGTCGGCGGCGCCGTGAAAGCGACCGATCGCGGCCTCCGTCCGCTCCAGCGCCACCTCGCGGCTGAGGTTGAGTGCTGTCGGCTCCTGCGGCAGGTCCCAGGTCCAGGGGGTGAGGGTGCCGGCGAGCCCCGCCTCCTCGACGGCGCGGGCCGAAGCCTCGACATCGCGCGCGGTGCCGCCCTCATGGAACGAGGTGGTGCCGTTCCGCAGCATTTCCAGGCAGGCGAGGCGGGCGCCGGCATACTCCTCTTCCGGCGTGATGGCGCCATAGAGCGGCAAGGCGTAGTCGAACATCCAGCGATGCCCCGCGTCGTCCAGCGCCAGGCCGCGGCAGAGATGCTCGGCGGTAATGTGGACGTGGGCGTCGACCAGGCCCGGCATCACGATCTGGTCGCGGGCCGATGTCCGGTTTGCAGGTGAGAAGCGAGGCGCCAGCTCGGCCGCTTTGCCGACGTCGACGATGCGGCCGCCGTCGACCGCGACGGCGCCGTCGGCAATGACCCGCCGGTCCGCGTCGACGGTGACGACGACTCCGCCTTCGATCAGGAGGTCGATGGCGCGAGGCTCGTCCATACTCCGGTGCACCCGCTCAGAGGCCCGCGCAAATCGCGAGGGCGACGAGCACGTAAATAATGGGCAGGCCGGCGATAAATCCGACCAGCCAGGCGACGGCGACGGGCTTGGCCAGGTT
>JASLMY010000032.1 GCA_030746295.1 Alphaproteobacteria bacterium
GGCTTTCCGGGTCGTGCAGCGCGTCGAGCTGGGCTTGGGCGACGCCCGCGGCCAATGCCGCCTTGGAGTTGCCCCGATTGCAGAAGGCGCAGCCGTGCATGGTCGACAGCTTCATTCGCGCCAGCTGCTTGATCCGCGGCGCGACGCGACCGGCATGGAAGAGGCGGGCGTAGAAGCTGTCGTAGTACCAGCTCAACACTTCCGGCGCGTTGCCCGCGACCTCGATCAGATCGGCCTCCTCGCGGTCGCGCATGGCGTCGTCCCAAAGCGCCCTGAGCGTCGGCGGCAGCTCGTCGCGGGGCACGCGCTGGAGATGAGGGCTGGGCATTTCGAAGTCTCCTATGGTCTCTCGAGCTCGCTGCCGATCCGAGCCTACGCAGAACTGGCAGCACGATCCAGCGACGTGCTCAGCCATGCATCGTCGTGTGGGGCCCGCGAGCGCCGCTGATACGGCTAAAGATGCGCCGGCAGCCGCTGGCGAAGCCGCTCGATATGGGCCACGCCCAGGCCGCAGCAGCCGCCGATGACCTGGGTGCCGGCGGCGACCCACTTCAGCGCCTCCACGGCCAGATCGTCGGGCGAGATGATGTCGACGAACTGCCAGTGGGGCATCTCGAAATAGCCCGAGTTGGGGTAGGCGCCGGTGGGGCCGGACCAGTAGCGGCGCACCGCCTCTAGTGCCGGGCCGGTGTCGGGCACGTCGGAGTGCAGTACCGTGTAGAGGCCGCCGCCGAGGCCGGTCAACCGCTCCAGCAGCAGATCCACATTGCGGCTCGGGTCGCCATAGCCGTAAAGATGGTCCTGGGCGTCGCGCGCGACGCTGATCCCAACCCAGACCGGCAGGCCGGTCGCCAGTGCCGCCTCCAGCGCCAGCGGGGCGACCTCCGGGTCCGACATCATCTCCAGCGCCAGCAGGTCGCAGCCGCCCTCGGCCAACAGGTCGGCTTGCTCGGAGAAGCTCTCGCGGAAGCGGCGCTCGTTGTACCAATCCGGGTCGCGGCGCCCGAAGCTGGTGTGCGAGATCGAGCCGGCGACGGCGACCGGCCGCTCCGCCGCGGCATCCCGGGCCTCGCGTGCCAGGGCCACGGCGCGCCGGTTGAGTGGGCCGACCGTCTCGCCCTGGCCGACCGGCCCCAGCGCCTGGCGGCCGGTGGCGAACGTGTTGGTGATGATGACCTCGGCACCTGCGCGGATATAGTCCTCGTGGATTTGGCGAACGACGTCGCCGTGCTCCAGGAGCGGGGGCCCGCACCAGGCATCTTCGTCCATGGGCACGCCGCGGGCCTCGAGCTCGGTGCCCATGGCGCCGTCGATCAGGATCACCGCGCCCTCTCGGAGCCGCGCGTCGAGCCAGTCGGGGCCGGCTGCGGTGCTCGCCATCTCAATCCTCCATCGCGGCCTGGAGGGCCGTCAACTTCGCCGGCTCGACCGGTCCGTCGTGAACCACCAGGCGCGCCGTCGCCCGCCAGCTATTCCCCGGCGCCAGACGGCGCTCGGCGCGGGCGAAGGGGTTGAGCTGCACCACGCCCCAGTCGGTGGCGAACCAGCCGGGGGGCTCGAAGCCGGCCCCGGCCAGGATGGCGATGCCGGCCTCGGCACCGGCGGCGAGCGGGCCGGAATAGTCGACCCAGGCAGCCGATCCGGCGGAGATCGCTTCCTGGTCTGCAGCGCCGGCTGCATCGCTCAGCCGGCCGCCGGCGGTGACCCGCATCGACTCCGCGGCCCGGATTCCAAAATAGGCATGTCGCGTCGGCCCAAGGCCGAGCTCCCATTCGGTCGGGCGAAGCTCGGAGGCAAGGTCGATCACATGAGCATCGCCGCCTGAGTGGACAGCGACGGTGCGCTCCTCGGTGGCCAGGACCCGGCCCTCCGGCGCGCCCCACTCGCACGGCCCGCGCCATTGGGCCGACAGCCGGATCTCGAAGCCGCCGTCGTCCAGTGCCGCGCCGGCCACGGCCGTGCTCTCGATGCGGCCCCGGGCCCGGCCCTGAAAGGTCTCGTTGACGTAGAAGCAATAAGTACCGTCTTCGTGCCGGCCACCGTCGAGAGGAAAGCGACAATGGACGTGGTCGGACCCGACCCAGACGCCGTTGTGGTGCGGATGATCGGCCGGGCTTTCCTCCAGGACCTGCTGGCCCGATGGCGTGTAGAGGGGATAGATATAGGGCCGGAACGGGCCCTGGGTCAGGGCCAGCAGCACCCGCCCACCCGAGCGGAGCGTGTGGCGATGGGCCCGCGCCACCGCACCCTTGGGCAGGCGAATGGTATCGGCCTCGAATGAAAAGTCTTGCACCATGGCTTGCCGGTCCTGAGGACTCCTCGTTGGACAGGGCCAAGCAAACCCTCTCGGGGCCGCGATCGCAATGAGAAATCGGCTCGCCGACGACCTACCCGACGCGCCGGGCGCCTACGTCCTGGTGATCGAGATCGCTGCCGAGCTTCGGCTGCGGCTCGGCCAGGGGCGGCACTGGCGCCTCTCGCCCGGGCGCTATGCCTATTGCGGCAGCGCCTACGGGCCGGGCGGCATCGGTGCTCGGGTCCGTCGGCACATGAGACGGCGCAAGCCGCGGCGCTGGCACGTCGATCGGCTGACCACGGCCGGCCGTATCGTCGAGCTTCATCTCAGCCCCGGCGGCTCGGAATGCGCCCTCCTCGCCGCACTGTTGGCGGAGCCGCATGTCGGCGTGCCGATCCCGGGATTCGGCAGTTCCGATTGCCGACACTGTCCGGCGCACCTGGTCGCGTTGCCGGACGGTGTCGACATCTCCGGCCCGATAGCGGTGGCATCGGGCGTGGTCTAATGCGGTCGAGCCGGTACGCGGCCTTATCGGCTAATCCCCCTCAGCGGTAGTGAAAGAAGAAGTACCCGAAATCGTAGGGGTGATGGTGATGGTGACGTCTGGCATGACGTCGCCGCTTTCGGTACTTGTGACGAAAGGCCGGCCGATGGTTATGCCAGTGTTGGCGTGCATGGCTTCTTTGCCTTCGGTGCCCTTGCCAGCTGTCCTGATGTTGGGCTTCGGGCCGTGCCGTCTTCCCGCCGTGTTGGTCGTGGGCCAACGCCTGACCGTTGGACAGTGCTAAGAGCGTGGCGGCGATCGCTGCCAGCATGAGCTTTTTCATGATCTCTCCTCGCATTTCGTCAACATGAGCGATGCGTCGCACTTTGAAGCCACCGGCCTGAACCGGCCCTGAGCCAGGCCTTCATCCGGCGTTCAGGAATGGATTGGGAGAGCGAAGTGCAATTTCAGGCTGTGCAAATTTGATTGAGTGTCTTAAATATACGCACGGTATTGAAAACTGACCCCGCTCGAATGCGTGACATCGAACAGGCACTCTCGCTGCTGGCCGGCACAAAGGCGCCCGATCGCACGTTTTTCGACGTCGCTGCCGAGGCCCTTGCACTGGCCATCGGTTGTCGCTGGGCGGGCATCGTGGAACGAGCCCCGGATGCCCATACCATGCGCTTCCTGGCCTTTCGAATGGACGGCGAGACGCACCACCCCGGCAACTACGATGTCGAAGGGACGCCGACAGAACAGCTCTACGGGACGCGAGGCCGCGACCTGCACTATTTCATTGCGGACAAGCTGACCGAACGTTTTCCGCGCATCAAGAAGCTCGCCCGGGGAGAGGTCGCCAGTTGTCGCGGCGAGCTCTTTCTCAACACCCGCGGCGAGCCGGCGGGCCACGTTTTCGTCATGGACGACAGCCCCGCGAGCGACGACGCCGAGGTCAGGACCTTCTTTCGGCTCGTCAGCCAGCGGGTCGGCGCGGAATACAATCGCCTGGCGAGCGAGCGTGCCCTGGCGGCGAGCGAGGCCAAGTTCCGCAGTCTGGTGGAGGGCTCGATCCAAGGGATCGCGGTGCATAGGGATTGGCGAATCCTGTTCGCCAACGACGCCTACGCGCGGATTCTCGGCCACGACGATGCCGAGGCCGTGACCGGGATCGATATTCGTGATTTTGAATCACCGGCGGAACGTGCCCGGCTGGAGCACTACGCCGAGAACCGTCGCCGCGGCAGGCCGGTCCCGGACCGGTACGAGATGACCGCGATCCGACGGGATGGACGCCAGGTTGCGCTCGACTGCGCGGTTCGCGCGATCGATTGGGAAGGAGATCCGGCGATCCAGGTCGTGGTGAGCGACATCACCGCTGAGATGGATGCCCGCATTCAGCTCTCCGATGCCATCGAGAGCCTGGCCGACGGCGTCGTCATCTTCGACAGCGACGACCGCCTCGTGGTCTGCAACGAGCATTACCGCGAGACAAACGAGCTGATTTCGAACCTGTTGGTGCCAGGGACTCCGTTCGTCGAGCTGGCGCGTGCCGCCGCCGACAGTGGTCTGCTCACGAACGTGCGGGGCCGCGAGGACGCTTGGTTGCGCGAGCGGCTCGACCTGCACGAGCAAGGCCAGGGGCTGATGGAGGAGCGGCTGGCCGACGGCCGCTGGCTGCAAATCGCCGAGCGCAAGACCGAGAACGGCTATACCATCGGCATCCTCACCGACATCACCGATCTGAAGCTGCGCGAGGAACAGCTTCGCCAGGTCCAGAAGATGGAGGCGGTGGGCCAGCTCACCGGCGGCATCGCCCACGACTTCAACAATCTGCTGGCGATCATCCAGGGCAACATCGGTCACCTCGACCGCAAGCTCGGCAGCGACAACCCCTTGAAGGAGTTGACGGCGCCGGCCTTGCGGGCGGCCGAGCGAGGTGCTGCCTTGACCAGTCGGCTGCTGGCGTTTTCGCGCCGCCAATCCCTGGACGTGCAAGAGGTCGAGGTCGAAGCGCTGTTGCTCGAGATGCAGGACCTCTTGCATCGCAGTCTCGGCAAATCGGTCCGTCTCGAGCACCTGCCGGTCACCGGCCTTTGGCCATGCCTTGCCGATCCGGCGCAACTGGAGCAGGCGGTCCTCAACCTGGCGATCAACGCCCGCGACGCGATGGCCGAAGGCGGGGTTCTCGTGATCGAGACGGCGAACGCCGTCCTACGGGATGCGGACGCCGCGGCCGAGGCCGGGGTGGCGCCGGGTGACTATGTGGCGATCACGGTCACCGATTCCGGCAGTGGCATGAGGCCGGAGGTCATGGAGCGGATTTTCGAGCCCTTCTTCACCACCAAGGAAGTCGGCAAGGGCACCGGCCTTGGGCTTTCCATGGTCTTCGGTTTCGCCAGGCAGTCGAAGGGAAACCTGACGGTCTACAGCGAGCTCGGCCTCGGCAGCACCTTCCGGCTCTACCTGCCGCGGGCGAGCCGCCCGGCGGCGGAGGACGCCCCGGATACCGCCCCGCCGCAACTGCCCGTAGGTCGAGGAGAGACAGTCCTCGTGGTCGAGGACAACGCCGACGTGCGGCGGATGGCGGTGATGCTGCTCGAGGAGTTCGGCTACCGGGTCCGGCAGGCGGATAGCGGGGGCGCCGCCTTGCGCAATTGTGAGAACGAGGGCCCGATCGATTTGTTGTTCACCGACGTCGTCTTGCCCGGCGGCATGAGCGGCCCGCGGTTGGCCGAGCTCGCGCGCCGTCAGAACCCCGAGCTAAAGGTCCTGTTCATGACGGGTCAGATTGGCGAAGGTCCCGCCACACCCGAAGACCCCGCCGTCGACGCGCCCTTGCTGCAAAAGCCTTTCGAGCCCGACGACTTGGCTTTCGCAGTCGCCGGCCTGTTGGCCGGGGACTGAAGCGGTCGCGCGACGGCGCCCTATGGAGCCCGGCCCCGGCACCGCTATAATCGCTCTCTAATTAGCAAGAGGGAGCGATCGATGCCGACAGCCGCACCTGAGACCACAGAGCCGACCTACGACACCTCAGCCGCCAACCTGAAGGCTCTGGCCGAAGAGCTCGTCGGCCTGTTGCGCATCCGCACCCTGCCGGTGGGGATGAAGCTCTTCTCCGATTCCCGGCAGATGATGAAGGTGCCGGGAATCCGGACGCCGACCAAGGACTTCCACTTCACCATGTGCCAGCTGGTGACGCAGTCGCGGATGGCCGGCTTCACCCTCGGCATCCGCCACGCCAACGTCCGCCCCAACAGCAACTGCGGCGGCATCGTCGGCCTGAACAAGCCGGGCCGAGACTATCTCAACGGCAAGCACATGGATGGCATCTGGTTCGAGAACCGGGCCGCGGCAAAGGCGCATCAAGACGGCATGGTCCGGGTCGAGCCGAAGTACAAGGGTCTCTGCGTTGCGCCCTTGCGCACCGCCCGTCTCGACCCGCCCGACATCGTCCTCTTCTACGCAAATCCGGCGCAGACCATCCTCTTCGTCAACGGCCTGCAATGGAAGCGATACAAGCGCTACGACATGACTATCGTCGGCGAGAGCGCCTGCTCGGATTCCTGGGGCCGGGCGCTCGCCACCGGTGAGACCAGCATCTCGATCCCCTGCTATGCGGAGCGCCGCTATGGCGGCGTCCAGGACGACGAGATGCTACTGGCGATGCCGCCGGACGAGTTCGCCCGTGGCATCGATGGCGTGGCGGGGATCGGCCGGGTCGGGCTCCGCTATCCGATCCCGCCCTACGGCTCGCAAGCCGATCCGGCCCAAGGCATGGCCGTCAGCTACCCGAGCGGCGGCGCCAAAAAGAAGAAGTGAGGCACTGGCGGCGACTTTGACAGCAGAGTGGAATTCCGCTCTAGTTTCAGGCAAGCAGCAACGACAGAAAAGAGGGCATCCGTCATGGCCGGCATCAGTCTGACAAGCGCCAACTTCAACGACGGCGACTATCTCGGCAACGACCATATCCTTTCCGAGGCGTACGGCTTCGGCTGTGCCGGCGGAAATCAGTCGCCGGAGCTTTCCTGGAGCGGGGCGCCCGAGGGCACGAAGAGCTTCGCCGTCACTTGCTTCGACCCCGACGCGCCCACGGGCAGCGGCTTCTGGCATTGGGTCGTGGTCAATATTCCGCCCGGCGTCACCTCGCTCGCTGCCGGTGCTGGCGATCCGGCCAGCGGCAAGCTGCCGGAAGGGGCGCTGCAGGTCCGAACCGATTTCGGCGCCCCCGGCTATGGCGGCCCGTGCCCGCCGGAAGGCGATCATCCGCACCGCTATCTCTTCACCGTCCACGCCGTCGGGCTGGAGGCGCTGCCGGTCGAGGCCGATACCTCGGCCGCCGTCGTCGGCTTCATGCTCAACTTCAACACGCTGGATAAGGCGGCGTTGATGGGCCTCTACAAGCGGTAGGGTGGGGGCCGCGAAGACGGACGCCGCGACGACGCCCGCGGCATGATCACGGTCGCCCTCTTCGGTGTCGGCCGGATCGGCGTCATTCACGCCGCTAATTTGGCGGCGAGCCCCGGGGCAACGCTGCGCTACATCGTCGACCCGAGCGAGGGCGCGGCCCGGGACCGGGCGGCCGAGCACGGCGCCCGGGTGGCGACGGCGGCCGAGGCGCTGGCCGACGCCGAGGTCCAAGCGGTCGTCATCGCCACCAGCACCGATACGCATGCCGGTCTGATCGAGGCGGCGGCTCGTGCCGGCAAGGCGATCTTCACCGAAAAGCCGATCGACCTGACGCTGTCGCGGGTCAGGGCCTGCCTCGAGGTCGTCGAGCGGGAAGGGGTCTTGCTCGCGGTCGGCTTCAACCGTCGCTTCGATCCGAGCTTTCGCGCCCTGAAGCACGCCCTCGACGAGGGCCGCATCGGCAAGCCCGAGATCGTCTCGATCACCAGCCGGGACCCGGCGCCGCCGCCGGTCGACTTCATCAAGACCTCGGGCGGACTCTTCCGCGACATGATGATCCACGACTTCGACATGGCCCGCTGGCTCTTGGGCGAGGAGCCGGTCGCGGTCCATGCCTGGGCGAGCTGCCTCGTCGACCCGGTCTTCGCCGAACTGGGCGACGTCGACACCGCCGTCGTCAGCCTGAAGACGGCCTCGGGCGCGCTCTGCCAGATCAACAACAGCCGCCGCGCCGCCTTCGGCTACGACCAGCGGCTCGAGGTCCAGGGCTCGCTCGGCATGCTGAGAGCCGAGAACCGGCGGCCGACCTCGGTCGAGCTGCTGACCGGCGACGGCACCCTGGCCGATCCGCCCGAGCACTTCTTCCTGGAACGCTACACCGACGCCTACCGAGCCGAGATGGAGGCCTTCCTGGATGCGGTCGCCGGTGGCGAGGGGGAGGTCGTCGACGGCGTCGACGGCGAGCGCGCCTTGGCGCTCGCCGAGGCGGCGGTGGCGTCCCTCGCCGAGGGCCGCCCGGTGGCACTGTGACCGTCGAGCTCGGTCTCGACGGCAAGGTCTTCGTCGTCACCGGCGGCAGCCAAGGCGTCGGCGGCGCCATTGCCGAGGCCCTGGCTGATGCCGGCGCCGCCGGCATCGTCATCGCCGGCCGCGATGCGGCCAAGGGCGCGGCGACCCGGGCTCGCCTGGAAGCGCGCGGCGCCGAGGCCCGTTTCGTCGCGGGTGACTTGGCCGAGGTCCGGACCTGCCGCCAGATCGTGGCGGAAGCGGACCGCGCCTTCGGCCGCGTCGACGGCCTGGTCAACGCCGCCGGCAGCACCGCCCGGGGCACTTTGGACGACACCACGGAAGCACTCTGGGACGAGCTCTTCCACGTCAACGTCCGGGCGCCCTTCTTCCTGAGCCAAGAGGCGGTCCGCCTGATGCGGCGCGATGGCATCGAGGGCACAATCGTCAACATCGCCACCATGTCGAGCCATGGCGGCCAGCCCAAGCTCGCCGGCTATGCCGCCGCCAAGGGCGCGCTCGTCGTCCTGACCCGGAATTTGGCGCACGCCCTTCGCCACGAGCGCATCCGCGTCAACGCCATCAACATCGGTTGGACCGAGACCCCGAACGAGCATGCCGTGCAACGGGCCGAGGGCCAGCCGGAGAACTGGCTCGAGGCGGCCGAGGCGGCACAGCCCTTCGGCCGCTTGGTCAAGCCGGCCGACGTCGCCCACCTCTGCCTCTATCTCCTCGGCCCGCTTTCCGGCGTCATGACCGGCGCCGTGATCGACCACGACCAGATGGTGATGGGCGCCTACGACTGAGACGTGCCGCGCGTCGGTCAGGCGACGAGAACCACTCGTTAACCTGTTCCCTACTAGGCTTCGACACGGCGCAACGCTGCTGCCGACCGGCGACCCCTGATCCTGGATCGAGGCCGATGAGAACCGCTGACGAGACTCTGACCGGACCGATCGATCCGCAAGTCGTCGATCGCGCCGTCACCAACCTGCTTCGCGACACCACCGCGGCGACGGATGTCCGACCGCCGGTGCCGCATTCCAGGCGGCGCTTTCGCCGCTGGCCGGTGAGCCTGCACGCCGCGATCAGTGTCCTCCAGGCACCGCGCCCCTGCTCGGTCCACGATCTTTCGCCAGCCGGCGCTCGCGTACGGCTGACCGGCTCGGACGAGCTGGCGCCCGGCACGGAAGTGGTGCTGGAGCTGGACGGCTTCGGCCCGATCCCGGCCGAGGTCCGGCACACCGTCGACGGCTACACCGGCCTCCTCTTCCTGCTCGACGAGGCGAGCGAGATCCGCCTCGCCCGGCACCTGGTCTCGATGCATCCGGACTCCGAAGAGCAACCGCGGACCTTGGTCAGGGAAGCCACCCTCAGGCCACGTGGTGCCGAGGCGCCCTGCGTCGTCGAGGACATCTCCCGTACCGGCGCCCGCATCTTGAGCAACGATACCAGGCACCTCATGGAGGGCGACGAGCTCGTGCTCAGGGTCGCCGGCTTCGGCGACATCGCGGCGGTGGTGCAGCGCCTCGAGGGGAGCGCAGTGGCATTAACCTTCCGCCACGCGCTCGCCGGCGAGCTGCCGTTTCTCAACACCTGAAACCGGCGCGCTGCGCCATCGCTTCGAGGTTCTGGAAACCCATTCGGGCATAAGTCGCAGGATCGGCCTTTGCCGGATCCTGCTCGGCCTCGACGACCAGCCAGCCGGAATAGCCCGCCCGACGGAGGGGGCCGAGCACGCCGGCGAAGTCGATGGCGCCCTCGCCCGGCACCGTGAAGACGCCCGCCACGACGGCATCGAGGAAGCTCACGTCGTCGGACCGGACGCGGGCCAGGACGTCGGCACGCACGTCCTTGCAGTGGACATGGAGGATCCGATCGCGGTGGCGCTCGGCGAGCCGGGCCGGATCGGCGCCTGCGAAGGCGGCGTGGCCGGTATCGAGCAAGAGGCCGACCTCGGGCCCCGTCGTCGCCATCAGCGCATCGATCTCCGCTTCCGACTGCACCACCGTACCCATGTGATGGTGATAGGCGAGGCGGATGCCGCGCCCGGCGACCCGCCGTCCCAGCGCTTCGAGGCGCGCCGCCAACCGAACCATCTCTTCGGTCGAAAGACGCGGTCGCCCGGACAAGGCCTTGGCAGGGTCGCCGTGGATCGCGCCATTGGTCTCCGCCAGGATTAGAACTTCCGCGCCCAGGGCATCGAGCAGGGCCAGGTGTGGCGCCAAGGCCTCGGCTTCGGCGGCGACGTCGCGGCTCAGAAGCGCGCTCGAATACCAGCCCGAGATCAGCGCCAGATCGTGCGCTGCGAGCATCCGGGTGAGCAGCCCGGGCTCGCGGGGAAACTTGTGGCCAAGCTCGATGCCGGCGAAGCCCGCCGCGCGCGCCTCTGCGAGGCAAGTCTCCAGCGGCGTCTCGCCACCGAGGGTGCGCAAGTCGTCGTTCGACCAGGCGATCGGGTTGGTGCCGAGCCTGACCCGCACGCCGGTCTAGCCTCCCAATTCCTGCTTGGCGCGGGCGGTCTCGTAGTCGCGACGGGCTGCTGCCACCTCTTGCCGTTCGGAGACCTCGGGCACAGGCACGTCCCACCAATGCCCGCCCGCGGCGGTCGCCGCCGCCGGGTCGGTCTCGACGACCAGGACGTGGGTCCGCGTCGACTCTCGGGCCCGCGCCAATGCCGCTTCCAACTCGGCAACCGAGGCGACTTTCTCCGCCACCGCGCCCAGGCTTTCGGCATGCTTGGCGAAGTCGATTTCGGGCAGGGCCTCGTGCGTCGTGCTTTCGTAGAGATTGTTGAAGGGCACGCCGCCGGTGCCGCGCTGCAGCCGATCGATGCAGCCGAAGCCCTTGTTGTCGAGGACGACGATGGTGAGCTTGCAGCCCAGCAGCACCGAGGTCGCGATCTCCGAATTCAGCATCAGATAGCTGCCGTCGCCGACCATGACCAGGACGTCGGCCTCGGGACGGGCCAGCTTGACGCCGATCCCGCCGGCGATCTCGTAGCCCATGCAGGAGTAGCCGTATTCGAGGTGATAGCTGCCGGGCGTACCGGCCCGCCAGAGCTTGTGCAACTCGCCCGGCAGGCCGCCGGCCGCCGCCACGACGATGCCATCGTCACCGGCGGCACGGTTCACGGCGCCGATCACCTCGGCATCCAAGGGCAAAACGGCGCCGCTTGGAGCCAGTGCGGCCTCGGCCGCCTGAGCCCAGGCCCCGATCCGCCGATGCGCCGTCTCTTGCCACGCCTTCGTGCCTTCATGGTCGGCGAGCGCCGCATTCAGGGCCAGCAACCCTTCGCGCGCGTCTGCAACCAGCGGCCGGCCGAAATGCTTGCCGGCATCGAAACCAGCGACGTTCAGATGGATCAGCGTGCGATCGGGATTCTGGAAGAGCGCCCGGCTGCCGGTCGTGAAGTCCTGGAGCCGACTGCCGACCGCCAGGACGAGGTCGCTCTCCGCCGCCGTCTCGTTGGCGGCGCTGCTGCCGGTGACGCCGATGGCGCCGAGGTTCAAAGGATGGTCCCAGGCAAGCGCGCCCTTGCCGGCCTGGGTCTCGGCGACCGGCAGGCGATGCGCCTCGGCGAAGCGCCTGAGCGTCGCCTCCGCCTCGCTGTAGAGGACGCCACCACCGGCAATGATCATCGGCTTCGCCGCCGCCTTCAGCAGGGCCGCCGCGGCCCCCAGCTCGCCGGCGTCCGGCCGAGGCCGACGCGGCACCCAGACCCGCTCCTCGAAGAAGGCCTCGGGATAATCGTAGGCCTCGGCCTGCACGTCCTGGCAGAGCGCCAGCGTCACCGGTCCGCATTCGGCCGGATCGGTGAGGACACTCAGAGCGCGGGGCAGGGCGGTTAAAATCTGCTCGGGCCGGGTAATCCGATCCCAATATCGCGAGACCGGACGGAAGCAGTCGTTGGCGCTGACCGTGCCATCGTCGAAGGCCTCGACCTGCTGCAGCACCGGGTCGGGAGCCCGACCGGCGAAGACGTCACCCGGCAGTAAGAGCACCGGCAGGCGGTTGACGTGGGCGACGGCAGCGGCGGTCACCATGTTGGTCGCCCCCGGTCCGATCGAGCTCGTGCAGGCCATCAGCCGCCGGCGCCGCGTCGCCTTGGCGAAGGCGATCGCCGCCAATGCCATCGCCTGCTCGTTCTGGCCGCGCCAGGTCGGCAACGCATCCGATACCGTCGCCAGCGCCTCGCCGATACCGGCGACGTTGCCGTGCCCGAAGATCGCCCAGATGCCGGCGAAGAGTGGCACGCGCCGGCCTTCGATCTCGGTCTGTTGTCGGGCGAGGTATCGCACCAAGGCTTGTGACATCGTCAGCCGAACGGTGGCCATCTTCCTGCCTCCTTCGCTACTCGGTCCCGCGCCCAGGAGGGGAGCGGCGCCAGGCCTTCGCCCGCCGTGTCGCCTGTGCGACCGCCGCCGGCGACATCCGTTCCGCCGCCAGGTGCCGGTTCCACTCGGCGCCCGGAAAGTTCTGCTCGGCGGCGAGCCAGAACCACTTGTAGGCCTGAACCATATCGCGCGCGACGCCCCGGCCGTTGGCATACATGACGGCGAGGTTGAATTGCGCCGCCGCCAGGCCGCGCTCGGCGGCGAAGCGGAACCATCGGACCGCGGCCTCGGAATCGACCGGCGTGCCCTGTCCGAGGCGATGCATCTCGCCCAGGTTGAAGGCCGCCTTGGCATAGCCTTGGTCGGCTGCGCGACGGTACCACGCCAGCGCAGCGCGCTTGTCCTGTGGAATGCCGAAGCCTTCGTCGTACATGCGGCCGATGTTGTTCTGGGCCCTGGCATGCCCTTGCGCGGCGGCGCGGCGAAACCATCGCAGGGCTTCCTCATGGTCCCGTGGCACCGCCTTGCCGTGACGGTAGAGGCGGCCGATGCCGTTTTGCGCGGCAGGGTCGCCGGCTGCCGCGGCCGCCCGCCATTCAGCCAACGCGGCCTCGTAGTCGCCCTGTCGATAGGCCCGCTCGCCGGTCGCGTAGTCGGCCCTGGCGGTCGTCGGCGAGCCGAGCGCGACAAGCAGCGCCATGACGGCGAGAATCCGGACGGCGCGGCCGGAAGCATATGGGCACCGGGAGCAACGGGTATGCATACCGCCTTGTGGGTGGCGGGCGGCAGTGCTGTCAAGACCGCGCCAACTCGCCCGTCAGGATCACATTGCGCTTACCGGATCGCGCGCTTCCCAGGGGCGCTACCGAGCGATGGTTACGTTACGGTTTCACAGTATAGAAGTCCTCGCCACGGGGCGTTGATTTTCAATGCTTGAAGCGCCACCATGGCTGGGACCAAGGCGATAGCGATCGAGGCGCCGGTGCCTGGACGGAAATCGGGTGATTGTCCCGGCCGCGGTGCGAGCGGGGTACCATGTCCGGAAACGCCGCGAACGGCTATAGTCCGTGGCGAAGCGCGCCGTCGTCGCGGCGCCGCTTCCGTCGTTGGTTTGTCGATATGAAGACGACCATCAAGATTGCGGGCCAGCCTCAGGAGTGCACGATTTGCGATCTCTCGCCCAGCTCGGCGGGGATCCGAATGGCGACGCCGACGGGCGCGCCGGTCGGGACCGAGGTGGAAATCGATCTGGGCGGGTTCGGCGCCGTGCCGGCCGAGGTCCGCTCGGTGAGCGGCGACATCCTGGGATTGATGTTCCTTCAGGGCGAGGCCCATGAGCGCGAGCTGGCACGACACCTGATCGCCTCGTCGCCGCCGCGCCGTGTCGAGCGTCGGAAGGCCTGCACTAGTGGGGCGATTACAGTTAGAGAGATCGAGTGCCCATGCGTGGTGGAGGATATCTCCCGCATGGGCGCGTGCGTCCTGATCGACGACACGACCGGGATGATCGATGGCGACAGGGCGGTCCTGACCCTGGAGGGATTCGGCCGGATCAATGCCTCCGTGCGACACCTTACCGAGATCAGGGTCGGGCTCATGTTTCTCGAGTCGCTGGCGGGCGAGCCGCCGCGCTAGACCGTTCCCGTCGTCTGCCGGTTGGGCATCGGCGCAAGGCGGGCTCGATATCGGAGGCTGAAAGGCTGATGCCCGACGTTAATGACGCCGCGCCGGAACCGGCGAACGACGCGAAGAACGGTAGGCGGCGAGGCAGTCGCTGGTGGCTGTTCGTCCTGCTCTGTCTCGGCGTCGCGGCCAGCACCTTTTTGAGCGTATTTCTACTCGATTCCTTGCTGGGGATCTCGGGGTAGAGTCCGGCTCTGCCACAGTGCCGACGTGGCCCGTTTCAGCCGCGACCGGGGCCCGCCCGACCAAGGCTTTCCAGCCGGCCAAGGTGCGCATCGACCGGGGCGTCATCAAGTGGTAATATTGAAGCCGGTTCTCAAGTCGTCGTTCGTCTTGTAGCGAGTTTGAGTGATATGAAGCGTTCGACTTTCGCGGTTCCCGGCAACGATCGTACGTGCCCGGACCGCCTCTGGGCGACAATGTGTCGACCAATTGGAACAACGCCTCTCGCTGGCGATGCCGGCCGAGGCGTGGCATGCCGACAGGAATTCGAGGATTGGCATGGGGAGGGGAGCCGTGGCACCGGAGAATAGCAGTCGGCTCGACGGCATACCGTTCTTGGCCAGCCTCTCTAGAGAGAAGTTGTCTGACCTCGAGATGCGCTGCCGCTGGCGCCGCTACGACGTTGGCGAGCAGATCGTCGACCGGGACAATACCGATAGCGATGTCTATTTCGTGGTCAGCGGATTGGTGCAGATCGTCAATTTCTCGCTGCTGGGGCGTGAGGTCGCCTTCGCGCAACTGAGTGGTGGTGCCATCTTCGGAGAGTTGGCCGCCATCGACGGAGAGCCGAGGTCGGCGAACGTCGTGGCGCTGGAGGAGACCCATCTGGCGTCTTTGCCGGCGAGCGTCTTCAAGTCGCTGCTGCTCGACAATCCCGACATGATGATGGATCTGCTGCATCGCCTCGCCAACATCATTCGCATCAACACCGAGCGGATCATGGACCTGTCCACGCTCGGCGCAGTGCAGCGCGTCTATCAGGAAATCATACGCATGGCGGAAGCGTGCCGTCCGCGGGAAGGCGTCGAGGAGGATTGGCGCATTTCGCCGATTCTGACGCACAAGACGATCGCCAGCCACGCCAGCACGACACGGGAAACCGTGGCGCGCTCGATGGGACAGCTCGCCAGCGGCGGCATCGTCGAGCGCCGGGGCAACAGCCTCTTCGTTCGGGATTTCGACCGCCTGCAGCGGCTGGCGGGCGCCCTCGACGTCGATTTCGACGGCAACTTGTCGCGTTAGCGGCCGGCCGGGATCGGCGCGGCGCGAGCGAGCGCGCCCTGCTCCAGGGAGGCGCCTTATGGCAATGAGAACCCATGCTCGGGCCGTGGTCATCGGCGGCGGCTGCGTCGGGGCCAGCATGCTCTATGGCCTCTGCAAGCGCGGCTGGACCGACGCCGTTCTGCTGGAGCGCACCGAGCTGACGGCGGGCTCCACCTGGCATGCCGCCGGCCTGATCCCCCTCTACAGCTTCAGCTACAGCTTCGGCCGTTTGATCGCCAAGACGATCGAGATCTACGAGGGCCTGGAGGCCGAGACCGGCCAAGCGGTCGGCTGGCACAAATGCGGCCAACTCCGCCTCGCCAGCACGCCGGAGCGGATGGACGAGTACCTGAACTACATGAGCATCGCCGAGACCCAGGGCGTCAGGGCCGAAATTCTGTCGCCGCAAGCGGTGCGGGAGCTCTGGCCCCTGCTGGGCGGCGAGGTGTCGATCCAGGGGGCGCTCTACCACCCCGACGACGGCCACATCGCGCCCGCCGACGTCACACAGGCGCTCGCCGCCGGCGCCCGGCAGATGGGTGCCGAAATTCACCGCAACACCGAGGTTGTCGCCGTCGAGGCGCTGGCGAGCGGCGACTGGCGGGTCGAGACGACCCAGGGCACTGTCGTCGCCGAGCACGTCGTCGCAGCGACCGGCAACTATGCCCGCCAGACCGCCGCCATGGTCGGGCTGGACCTGCCGGCGCTGCCGGTGCTGCATCAGTACTGGGTCACCGAGCCGTTGCCCGAATTGCGAGAGCGGCGCAGCGAAGGTCTGCCTGAGATGCCGGTGCTGAGGGACGACGTCGTCAACGGTTACGTCCGCGAAGAGGGCGAGGGCCTGATGTTCGGTCCCTACGAGGCGCCCGAGGACCTGGAGCTCTTCGCCGTCGACGGCGTGCCCGAATGGTTCGGCGCCGACCTTCTGCCCGAGGACTTCGAGGCCGTCGAGGGGCACTGGAGCCGCCTCGCGGAACGGCTGCCGATATTCGAACGGGCCGGGATCGCGAAGAACGTCCGCGGTCCGATCTGCATCGCGCCGGACAACCTGCCGTTGGCAGGCCCGGCATGGGGCTTGCGCAACTTCTGGCTCGCCGAAGGGGTCTCCGGCGGCATTCTGATGGGCGGTGGTCTCGGCCACTACCTCGGCGGCTGGATCGTCGACGGCGAGCCCGAGATCGACCTCTCAGAGATCGATCCGCGCCGTTTTGGCGCCCATGCCAACAAGACCTGGACCGGCATCAAGGTGAGGGAGACCTTTGGCCACAACTTCGGCGTCCACTATCCGGGCTACGAATGGCCCCTCGGCCGTCCGGCGAAGACGCCGCCGGCCTACGACAGGCTCAGCGAGATGGGCGCCGTCTGGGGCGCCGTCTACGGTTGGGAGGTGCCGAACTGGTACGCGCCGCCCGGTGTTCCGCGCGAGGACGAGTATAGCTACCGGCGCACCAACTATTTCGCGCAGGTCGGCCGCGAAGCCGAGGCCGTCCGCGAGGCCGCGGGCTTGCTGGAAATGACGCCGATGGCCAAGTTCGAGGCCGCCGGCCCCGGTGCTGCGGCTTGGCTCGATCGCATCCTGGCGAACCGCGTGCCGGCCAGGATCGGCGGCATCGCCCTCTGCCACCTGCTGACGGCCAAGGGCACGGTCAGGGCCGAGTTCACCGTCACCCGCTTGGGCCGCGAGGCCTTCTATCTGATCGGCACGCCGCGCGGCGAGCGCCACGACTTCGACGTGTTGTCGAAGCTGTTGCCCGCAGACGGCGGCGTCACGCTCAAGAACGTCACTGCCGAGCGCGGCTGCTTCACCGTCGTGGGGCCGAGGTCGCGCGAGATCCTGCAACCGATCGTCGAGACCGACCTCGACAACCTGGCCTTCCCTTGGCGGACCTCGAAGACGTGCAGCGTCGCCTTGGCGAGCGACGTACGCCTGTTGCGCATCAACTACGAGGGCGAGCTCGGCTGGGAGCTCTATCATCCGATCGAATACCAGCGACATCTGGTAGACGCGCTCGTCGCCGCCGGCCGCGCCGGCGGTCTGAAGCTGGTCGGTAACCGCGCCATCGAGTCGTTGCGTCTGGAGAAGTCCTATCGGGCGATCTATCGCGATATCGACGTCGAGCACACGGCCCTGGAATCAGGCCTCGACCGCTTCATCAAGCTGGAGAAGGGGGCATTTCTCGGCCGCGAGGCGCTGCTCGAACAGCAACGGCGAGGCCTCGCACGCCGGCTGGTGACTTTGCGCGTCGAGGCCGGCGATGCCGACGCCTACATGAACGAGGCCGTCCATCGGGAGGGCCGCCTCGTCGGCCGCGTCACCTCGGGCACCTATTCCTACCGCTTCGGACAGGGCATCGCCATGGCCTACCTAGGGGCCGAGCACACCACAATCGGCACCGAAGTGAACATCCCGATCCTGGGCGAGCCACGCTCGGCCACGGTGATCGCCGACTCGCCCTACGACCCCGACAACGAACGCCCCCGAAGCTAGCATATTGTGCCGATCGATCGATCGCCGCATCATGCCCCGCCTTCCTTCCGATCGACCAACATCGACAGCGAGAGACAAATCACCATGGCGCGCATCGAATTCTTCTACGACGTCTCCAGCCCCTGGACCTATTTCGCCTTCGAGCGGATTGGGCCGTTCTGCGCCAAGAACGGTGCCGATCTCGTCTGGAAGCCGATCCTGGTCGGCGGCGTCTTCAACAAGGTCAACCGCAGCGTCTACGACCGCCGCGAGAACCCGGTGCCGCCGAAGGACGATTACTATCGCAAGGACATGGCCGACTGGGCCCGTTACCTCGGCATCGAGATCATCCGGCCGAGCGTCTTTCCGGTGAACAGCGTCAAGGCGCTACGCGGCGCCTTCGTCGCTATCGACGAAGGCCGCGTCGAGGATTACTCGCGCGCCTGCTTCGAAGCCTATTGGCGCGACGACCGGGACATCTCGCAAGAAGACGTGCTGCGCGACATCGTCACCGCCGTCGGCATGGACGCGGACAGCTTCTTCGAGCGCATCGCCGACGAGGCGGTGAAGAAGCGGCTTTTCGATACGACCGACGAGCTGATCCGACGCGGCGGCTTCGGCTCGCCGACCTTCTTCATCGACGGCGACGACATGTATTTCGGTAACGACCGGCTGGAGCTGATGCAGGCGAGCCTCGACGCCAAAAAGGCAGGGTAGAAGCGGGGCAGTGGGAAGGACGTCGGCCATGCGCTTCGGCAACTTCCTCTTTCCCGAGAGCCGCGCGCCCGAGCGCGACGGCCAGGTGATCGACGAGACCTTGGCCGAGGCCCGGCTCTCGGACGAGCTCGGCATCGAGGCGCTATGGCTCGCCGAGCACCATTTCGACGGCAACTGCGCCTATGTCGACCCGGTCAGCTTCGCCGCTGCCGTCGCCGCCACGACCAGCCGGGTTCGGATCGGCTTCGCGGTCGCCCAGGTCTCGCTGCACCACCCCATTCGCCTGGCGGAGCAAATGGCCTTGCTCGACAACCTCAGCCACGGCCGCCTGATCATCGGCCTGGGGCGGGGCACGGCGCACAACATCTACGAATACCTCGGCTATGACATCGATCCCGGCGAGGCCCAGGAGCGCCTGCTCGAGGCGGAAGCGGTGATGCTCGAGGCCTGGTCGACCGAGAACTTCGAGCACCGCGGCAAGTACTGGAACCTGACGCTGCCGCTCTTACGGCCCAGGCCCTATACCAAGCCGCACCCTTACGTCATCCGTGCCGCCAGCAGCGAAGACTCGATGCTGGCGCTGGCCCGGGAGGGTCGGCCGTTCCTGATGAACGTGCAGTCGAACGAAGCCACGGCGGCGCGACTGGCGCTCTACCGCCGGAGCATGTTCGAGGCCGGCCACGACGAGGCGACGGTGGCGGCTTGCGTCGAGGAGAGCTGGATCTGGCGCAACGTCTTCGTCGCCGGAACCGACGCCGAGGCCGAGCGCATCGGCCTGCCGGCCTTCGAGGCTCAGGCCGAGCACCGCGCCCGGATGCGCAAGCGGATCTACGCGGAGCGTGGTCTCGAAATGCATCGGGAGGTCGAGCCCGCCTCGCGCAACCGGGCCGGGGCGGCCCTGATTGCCGGCTCGCCCGCGACCGTGACCGAGAAGATCGCCGCCATCGACGACATCGGCGTCGGCGGCCTGATCATGAGCTTCCGCCTCGGGCCAATGGCGCATGAGGATGCCACCGACAGCCTGCGCCTTTTCATGGCCGAGGTGGCGCCGCAGTTCGGCGGCGGCAGCACCCCGTAGCAACCGAGGGCTCTATTCGAAGCCGACCTCGTTGAACATGCGCAACGCCCTCGGCGACAGATCGGCGATCTTCTGCAGCGAGACCGAGTCGGGCTTGCAGACGCCCCAGGAGGCGACCTCCGGGTCGGGTGCCACGCGGGGGTTGACCGGATACTCGTAGTTCATCGAGGCGTACATCTTCTGCGCCACCTCGCCACTCAAGAACTCCATCAACGCAAGCGCTTGCGAGCGGTTCTTCGAGCTCTTAGTCATGGCGACGCCAGAGATATTGACGTGCGTGCCGCGACCCTCGCCGTTCGGAAAAAGCAAGTTGACGGCGCCCGCCCAGGTCTTTTGCTCCGGCTTCTTCTCGTTGAACTTCATCTTGCCGTAGTAGTAGTTGTTGCCGAGCGCGACGTCGCAAAGCCCCTCCTTGATGGCCTTCACCTGAGCCCGGTCGTTGCCCTGCGGCTTACGGGCCAGGTTGGCCTTCAGGCCCTTTACCCATGCGGCTGCCTTAGCCTCGCCGTGGGCGGCGATCATCGAGGCAAGCAGCGCCCGATTGTAGACGTGCTTCGACGAGCGCATGCAGATCCGGCCCTTCCATTTCGGGTCGGCAAGATCCTCGTAGCTCTTGATCTCGCCGGGCTTCACCCGCTCTTTCGAGGTATAGATCAGCCGAGCCCGCCAGGTCAGCCCCCACCAGAGCCCGCCCGGATGGCGGAACTGCTTGGGCGTATTGGCCGCCAGCTTCGACGAATAGACCTGCTGCAAGAGGCCGGCCTTGGCCAGCGCGTCCAAGCGCGAGATGTCGACCGTGAGCACGAGGTCGGCGGGGCTCAGCATGCCTTCGGCCTTCAGCCGCTCCAACATTCCTTTCTTGGCGAAGACGACGTTGACTTTGGTCCCCGTCGACGCCGTGAACCTGTCCAGAAACGGCCGGATCAAGAATTCTTGGCGGTAGGAATAGACGTTGACCTCGCCGGCGGCCAGGGCCGGTGTGCCGGCGAGCGTGGTGGCAACAAGGGTAAAGGCGAGGGGGGTCACGAGACGCTTCATTGGGCGCTTCCTTCGCAATGCTCTGATTTGAGAATGATAATCATTCTCATTTCACTTCCTCATCATATGACAGCGGGCCGGGCTTGCAAGTACGACGATACGAATCCGTCGCCGAACGCATGCGACAGATGGTCGCAAGCGCGGGGGCAAAGGCTGCTGCCGGCGCTCGGTGGCGCCGGGCGCGTCGGTCAATAGGAGGCGTACTGCTTTTCCTCGACCAGCTCGGACTGCAACAGCTCGTTGATCTCGCGCTTGATGCGCCCACGTTCGTCGTTGGTGCGATAGACGGCCCGCGCCAGCTCGATGAAGGCTTGATCGAACTCGCTCAGCGCCTCCTTCTCGCGGATATCGTCCTCGATCCGCCAGAGTTGCTGATTGACATCCTTCAAAGCCGACCTGAGGCGGTCGACCGCAGCCGGATCCTGGTCGATCCCGGCAGCAATCTCGGAAAGCTGCCGGTTCTCGTTCTCGACGTTCGCGCGTGCCTCGGCCGAGGTTAAATGCGCGAGCTTGATCTCCAGAATCGTGATCTTGTCCAAGAGCTCGCCCCAGGAGATCGGGACCAGGGGTGCCTTCGGCTTGTCGCCCGGGGCTCGGGCGGCGGGATCGTCGCTATCAGTCATTGAGACGCCTCACCTCGTTTGCGATCTCTTCGAACACCGGTCCCCAGGCGCCCGGCTCGGCTTGGCGGAAGAGGCGCAGCGTCGGGTACCAAGGGCTGTCGGCGCGCGCCCTGAGCCAGCGCCAGTCCGCGTCCTGCTTGAGGGCGACCCAGGTCGGCCGCCCCATCGCGCCGCCGATATGCGCCACCGCGGTGTCGGAGGTCACGATCAGGTCGAGATGGTGCATCACCGCCACGGTATCGAGGAAGGCGTCCGCGCCTTCGTCGAAGTCCTCGCCCAGGGTCTCGACCGTCATGCCCGCGGGCAGATCGTCCAGTTGTTCCAGCCCGTGATGCTTTTGCAGGCTGATCAAACGGACCCCCGGAATCTGGGCCAACGGGCGGAACTCCCGAAGCGGCATCGAGCGGCCGAGGTCGATCGCACCGGATGGGTTGCCTTGCCATGTGACGCCAACCTTGAAGCCGTGCCCGCCGAGCCGTTGGTTCCAGCGCTCCGCCAGCTCCGCCTCGGGAACGATATAGGGAATCTCGACCGGAATGTTGGAAAGATCGGTACCGAACCAGCGCGGCAGGCTCGCCAGCGCACACTGGACATCGAAGCGACGCCCCCGACGCAACTCGTAAAGCAGCTCGATGCCATCGGTCAGCGGCCGGAGGATCCGAAAGAGGCGCTTCGTGCCCAGAAAGGTGACCTCGGCGCCCATCCGCTTCAAGAGCGGCAGGTAGCGTGCGAATTGGATCGCATCGCCGAGCCCTTGCTCGGTGTAGACCAGGATGTGCCGTCCCGACAGCGGCTCTCCGGCCCAGTCGGACGCGCCGGAGTCGACGCGCTTGGAGGCGAGGTCCGTCGCCTGCCAGCGATATTCATAGTCGCGCCAGCCGGCCTCGAAACGTCCGAGGGACAGTTCCGCGAGGCTGCGGTTGTAGTAGGCGGTCTCGTACGCCGGCGAGATCGCGACCGCACGGTCGAAGCTGGCGACCGCCTCCTTGAGGCGGCCCAGCACCTTGAGTGCGTTGCCGCGGTTGTAGTGCGCCTCGGCATAGTCCGGGTCGAGGGCGATCGCCTGCTCGTGGCTGGCCAGGCCCTCTTCGAGACGGCCGAGATCCTTGAGGGCGTTGCCCCTGTTGTTGTAGGCACCGGCGTAGCCCGGCCTGATCGCGATTGCCCGGTCGTAGCTCGCCAGCGCTTCCTCGGCGCGGTCGAGGTCGCGCAGGGTGTTGCCTCGGTTGTTGTAGGCCTCCGCATAGTCGCCATTGAGGGCGATCGCCCGGGCATAGCTCTCCAAGGACTCTTCGCTGCGGCCGAGTTCGTTCAGGGCGACCCCTCGGTTGTTGTAGGCTTCGGCGTAGTCGGGCTTGGCCGCGATCGCCCTGTCATAGCTCGCCAACGCGTCCTCCAGCCGCCCGAGCCCTTGCAACGCGGTACCGCGATTGCAGTGGACTTCGGCATGGCCGGGCCTGACCGCGAGCGCCTTGTCGTAGCTGGCGACGGCCTCTTCCCGCCGCCCCAGTGCCTCCAGGGCGATGCCGCGATTGCCGAAGGCCTCGGCGTAATCGGGCTTGACGGCGATGGCTTGGTCGTAGCTCGCCAGCGCCTCTTCGGTGCGCTCCAGGCGTTTCAGCGTATTGCCTCGGTTGAAGTGAGCCTCGGCATAGCCCGGCATCAGTTCGATCGCCTTGTCGTAGCTCGCGAGGGCGTCGTCGACGCGGTCGAGCGCCAGCAGCGCGTTGCCCCGATTGTTGTGGGCCGCGGCCGTATCGGGGGCCAAGGCGATGGCCTTGTCGTAGCTCGCCAACGCTTCCTCGGCGCGGCCGAGAGCCGCCAACGCGAGACCGCGGTTGTAGTGGGCATCGACGAAGTCGGGCTTGGCCGCGATCGCCTTGTCGTAACTCCCGAGCGACTCCTCGATGCGGCCCAGCTCCTTCAGCGCATTGCCGTGATTGTTGAGCGCCCCCGGGTTCTCAGGCGCGATCCTGAGCGCCTGGGCGATGAGGCGGGCGCCCTTCAGGGTCTCGCCACGCTGCAAGCGGATCAGGCCGAGGAGGTGGGTCGCGTCGAAATTTTCGGGTGCGGCTTTCAGGACCCGCCGGTAGAGCTTTTCGGCCTCGGCCAGCCGTCCCTCCTGATGCAGCGCGAAGCCCTTCTCGAGGTCCGAGCGAAGCTTCTGCTGCGTCGCCGACGGACCCGCGCGCTGCGGCCGTGGCGCCCGAGGTATCGGCTGTCGGCGACGACGTCCCGCCATGGCCTTGTCGGCTCCCCGCCGCCGCTCGCGCGCCGCCGCTCAGAGGAGCCGCTCGAGCGGCACGCCGCGCAGGTCCATCTCGTAGTCCAGGCCGACCACCGGCGGGCGGGCGTAGTACCAGGTCAGGCCGGCCGTGGCAGCACCTCGTGCGACGATCTCGTCGGCGAAGAAGGGATGCGGGTCGTAGACGGTGTAGACCTGGGTCGCGCTCGCTTGCCCCCAGCCGACGTCGAGCGCCGCCATCCGGGTCTCCATCGCGCTCAGCACGTAGCGGGCCTTTTCGGTCATCGCCTCGGCCGACTGGTCGCCCAAGCGGATGATCCGCTCCTCGTAGCTGCCAGCACCCTCCGGCGCCTCGCCCGAGCCGGCGATGACGAAGCTCGGCCCGTCGGCCTCGGCAGGTGCCGGCACCGTGTAGCAGAAGGCCTCGAAGCTCGGCTCCGGCGGTGGTGCTATCTCCGGGCAGACATTCGAGCGGGCGACCGGGTTCTCCTCGTCCCGGAAGATGCCCCAGCGTTCCAGCGTACCGACATAGACGCGGTTGAAGGCGACGAAGCCCGCTTCCGAGAACGGCTCGGGCGAGCGCAGCTCGCAAGCGCAGAAAGCCGTTAGCGGCCGGCCGAGAGCGGTCAGGTGCGCCTCGATGGCACGGAAGCCGTCCACGACCGGCAGGGGCTGGCGGAAGCGCGCCCGCTCGATGGCGAAACCGGGCGCCGCGCGCACCCCGCCCGAGTACTGAAACGGCCCGCGCACATAGTGGTAGCCGCCCGGCTCGAACAACGCTGTCTCGGTCATGACGCTCGTTCCCCTGCTGCCCGATCGCAACCGAATCGCGGCCACGTTAGACCGTGGCGGCGCGATGGTCCAATCCGGAAACCCGGCCAAGCTGGCCCGATCACACAAGCTTTTGTTGCCGAGACCGGCCCCCTCTGCGACAATTCGACGCATGAGTCGGGTCCGTCGAGCGTGCGCGGGGGATCCTCGTTGACGACGTGATCGCGTCCGGTGCCCGGCCCCGGACGGCTCCTGGACCGCGACGGCAATAGAGGTAACGTCATGACCGCTCGAATATTGACCGCTCTCTTGGTTCCGGCCGCTCTTCTGTCCCTTTCGGTCGCTGCGCAAGCGGCGACGATCGAGCCGCAGGTCCTGGCCCTGATCGATTCCCGCGGCGCCAAGGCGCTGACCTGCGACGATGCGGAATGCGTCGCCGAGATCAGTGCCTTCTGTATGGAGCCGGGACGGCCCGGCCCGGACCACAATTCGCCCTACCGCCTGGCCAAGGGCGCGGACCTGGCACTGGTGGCCCACTACGCGGACGGCCGTAGCCGCCGGATCGACGCCGGCCAGATCCGCTTCCTCAGCCAACGGGGCTACAACGCCGTCCGGTTGAGCGTGCCGACAAGCGTGCTGCAAGCGTCGGGCGCCCAGAGCCTCGCCGTCGAGGTCGGCGCGCGGGTAGCGCTGCTGCCGGTGCCGTTGCCTAGCTATCAGATCCGCCACAGGGAGAGCGAGATCGAGGCCGCGCTCGGCCCCAACCGCATCGTCGGCGAGCGTCTCGTCGACAACGGCGGCGCCCGGGCCGACGGCGCCCGCCTGCTGAGCCGCCTGATCAACGCCTTGCCGGAGCGCGGCGAGGTCCCGGCCGCGAGGGCGCAGGGCCTTTGGCAGGCCGCGCTCGCCACCGCACCGAAGGCGACGCGGGCCGCCGGCGGCAAGTTGGCGCGCCGTAGCTACGAGCGCTGCCTCGGCGACTTCGGTGCCCAGACGGGCTTCAGCTTGCGGGAATGCCTGCAGCACCGCCACGACCGCTATATGTGGCTCCTGAACCAGGTCTACTGGCAAAGCGTCGGCCCGCAGAGCTGAGCCGGCCGCCGGCGCGCCGGCGGACCCACCCTCGGCGGCGAAGCAGCTATGGTCTAAGCTGACGGCCAAGCCACCATCAGCAGTCGACGGGGGGCGGCGGGATTGGCTTTGGACGAGCGTTACATCCAAGAGGCGGCGGACCGGGTCATGATCCAGGACCTCTTGGGCCGCTATGCCTTCGCCATCGACTACGACAGTCACGACCCGGCCGCCTGGGCGGCACTCTTCACCGAGGACGGCCGCTTCGAGATCCCGATCATGCAGGTGGTGGTCGAGGGCCGGGCGGCCCTCCGCGACTTCGCCGCCGGGCTGCAACGCACTATTCCGGGCCTGCACCACGTCATGACCAACCTCGTGGTCGACCTCGACGGGGACCGCGCCACCGGAAGGTGCCAGCTCAACGAGTTCCTGCTGCGTCCCGAGGCCATCTACAACAATCTTCAGGGCTGGTACGAGGACGCGTACGTCCGCGACGGCCGGCGCTGGCGCTTCCGGTCGCGCAAGGTTTTCGTGCCCCGAGATTCGAGCCGCGTTACCACCGGCGGGCGCATCGGCGAGTATTTCGAGGCCTATCTCGACTTCTGCCGCCAGTACCGGCGCGACGCCTGACGCCCCCAGCATCCGTTCGACGGAGGACCGCGATGCACGATTTCGAGATTCCGCAAGCCTATGTCGATCGCGTCACCACGCGGCAGGGGCGACCGCACCTCGTCGAGAACCTGCAAGCCGCGCGGACGGCGCTGCTGGTGGTCGACATGCAGAACTATTACATGGCGGAAGGCCAGCAGGCCGCTTGCGCCATGGCCCGCGAGATCGTGCCGCGGGTCAACCGCCTGGCCGCCGCCATGCGCGCGGCCGGCGGCTTGGTCGTCTGGCTGCAAAACCGGGCGCCGTGGGGATCCCTGGAAAGCTGGTCGGTGGCGGGCGACCTCTTTCTGCCCGAGAAGCGAGAGCTGCGCTGGCAGTCGCTGCAAGAGGACGCCTTCGGCTTCGCCCTCTGGCCGGAGATGGAGGTTCACGACGCGGACGCGCGCGTCGTCAAGGAGCGCTTCTCGGCCTTTATCCAAGGCTCGTCGAACCTGCAAGCGCTGCTCGGCGAGCGCGGCATCGACACGGCTCTCGTTGCCGGCGTCTATACCAACGTCTGCTGCGACTCGACCGCGCGGGATGCCATGATGCTGAACTTCAGGACCTTGATGGTCTCCGACGGCTGCGCCGCCAGCACCGACGCCGAGCACGGTGCCGCCCTCTGCAATTTCTACCTCACCTTCGGCGACGTGCAGACCTCGGACGAGGTGATCGCTCTGCTCGACGCCTCGTGACGGCGGCGGCCGTCGAGGCTCAATCGTCGAGGACGGCGGTGGCCTTGATCTCGATCAGCGCCTCCTCGCGGATCAGGCCGGCGACCCGCACGCCCGTCGCCGCCGGATAGGGCGGGCCGCCGAAGGCCTCGCGCCGGACCTCGGCGGTCCGGGCATAGTCGTCGAGGCTGGTGAAATACTCGGTCGTCTCGACGACATCGTCGAAGCTGGCGCCCGCGGCGGCCAAGACCTTCTCCATCTTCTGAAAGATGTGCCTGGCCTGCGCCACGATATCGCCCGGGCCGACGATCTCCCGCCGCTCGTTCGTCGCGGTCATGCCGGAGATGAAGAGGAACCCGCCCGCCCGAACGGCCGGCGAAAAGGTCAGCCTGTCCGACCAGCCATCGTCGGTGTAGATCGGCTCGTAGCGCTTCATGCTTTGCTCCTTGAGTGCGCGCGGTCCCGCGAGCGCAACAGGTAGAGGTGATGGCCGTCGAGGACCAGCTCGTCATGCTGGTTGTAGAGGCGCACCTCGAAGCCGACGCGGCCGCGCCCGCGCTCGGGCTGCAGCGCGACCGAGTTGACCTCGAATTCGGAGCGCAGCGTATCGCCGACGAAGACGGGGCGTCGGAACTCAGCACCCTGCGACAGGAAGGCGATCATCGAGGCGTTCAGCTGGCGCGCCAGCGCCGCCGCCCCCAGCGCGGTCATCGCCATCGTCAGGAGGCCGTGCGCGACGGGCTTTTCGTACCCATGCGCCTTGGCGTACGCCTCGTCGTAGTGGATCGGATGGGCATCGCCGGTGACCTCGGCAAAGACCTCGAACGCGCGCTCGGTGACGGGATTGGCGGCACCCTCGAAGCGGTCCCCGACCCGAAAGTCCTCGGCGAAGAGTTGCGCGACCTCGTCCACTGTCCCGTTGCCGTCGGTTCCGATAGGGTCGCCGATGCTAGCATGGTGGCGCCCCCGCCACACGCCCCGTAGCGGACCGAAACGGCGCCCCGAAGCCGTCCCCGGGCCGTCGGCGCGTCCGTTACTGCTCAGCGCGCACAAGGCAGAAGAAGCACGAGGTACCTTTCACATGGCACGTGAGCCCGCCATCAACGAAACTGCTCTCACCAAAGGCGAAATTCGCAAGCTCTACGCGCTTCGCAAATCGCTTGGCGACGACATCGCCGAGAAGGCCTTTGCCGAGTGGTTCGCGCAGAAGGCCACGAAGGTGTCAGCCGAGACGCAGC
>JASLMY010000330.1 GCA_030746295.1 Alphaproteobacteria bacterium
CCCAGTCGGCAGCCAGTGGTCGAGCCAGGCGACGGTCTCGGCCATCACAAGCTCGAAGCCCTCGCCGACATAGGCGCCCCAATGGGTCAGGCGGCGCGGCAGCCAGACCAGCTTCTTGGGCTCGGCGGCTGCGGCGAAGGCTTGGGTGGTCTCTTCGTTGGGCACGATCTGGTCCCGTTCGACCGCCAGCATCAAGAGCGGCCTCGGGCTCAATTGGTCGATCACGGCCTGCGGATCGTGCGCCATCACCGCTTCGGCGGTGTCGAGGGTGATCGTTCGCGGCAGGTTCGGCACCTCGGCCCAGTGCTCGCGGATGAAGGGCACAGTCGCATCGTCGACCGGCATGATCTCGAAGGGATTGACGTCGGTCGTGCCACCCTCGAGGACACGGCGTTGCCGGTCCTCCGCGATCCGATCGAGCAGCCGGTTCCAATCCTCCGGCCCGCGCAGGCTCCTGAGCCAACGCTCGCCCCGCATCACCGCGATGTTGGCGACGACGCAAGCAACCCGCCGGTCGTGTGCCGCCGCGACGACCGCGTTGCCGCCGCCGAAGCTGGTGCCCCAGAGCGCGACGCGCCGGGGATCGGCCTCGGCGCGGCTTTGGGCGAAGGTCACGGCGGCACGGATATCGCGGACCTGCTCGGCCGGATCGATGCGCCCTCGGGGCTCACCGCCGCTGTCGCCGAAGTTGCGGTAATCGAACGCCAGCGCGTGGTAGCCGGCCGCGTTCAGCCGCTCGGCCACCTCGGGCATGACCATGCCTCGGACCCCGGTGAAGCCGTGGCAAAGCACGACGACGGGGCGTCCGTCGCCCTCGGCTCGGTACCAATCGCCGGCAACCTCGAGCTCGTCGCTGTAAAAGCTAACCTTTTCCGGCATCGCCACCCCTCTTCTCTTGCCCGCGCGCGGCGCTGGCGCCGATGCCGTCGAAGGCCAAGTCGGCGAAGCGGGCCGCGATCTCCTCGATGCCGGCACCCTCGCTCCGGTACCATTCGATCGACCAGTTGAGGGCGCCCAGGATCGAGAGCCGGGCCAGGCGCAGGTCGACCCCGGCCCGGATCTCGCCGGCGGCCTGGGCGTCGCGCATCAGCCGACGCCAGAAGGCCTCGTAGACATGCCGGACCTCGAGATGACGCTCGCGGACCTCGTCGGGTATCTGGCCGAAGATGCGGATGTTGGCCGAGGTGTAGTCGCCGTGGCGCAACAGCGCGTCGAGATGCGTCGCCATCGCCACCTCGACGCGGCGGCGGTAGCTCGTCCCTGCCGGCAGGGCCTCGACCGCCGCCTGCACCGACTCCGAAATGCGCCGGATGCCGATATCGAGCACTTCCTCGAGGATCTGCTCCTTGGAGGCGAAGTGGTAGTAGATGCTGCCGGCGCGCAGCCCGGCGATCTCGGCGATCTCGGTCAGGCGCGTGGCGACGAAGCCCTTGCGGCGGAAGGCCTTTGCCGCCGCGTCCAGGATCCGCTGCCGGGTCAGCGCCGATTTTGGCAGTTCCGTTGTCATGGCCGCCGGAATTGGATTGTTCCGATCTGGAAATCTAACTAACATTCGATAGAAATCAAAGGCCGGCCGGCGCCCTGCACCGGGCATCGAAAGGGTCACCGAGCACAGCGGACAGCAGCGGAGCGAAATGCCATGGAATACGAGGATATCGTCTACGACGTCACCGAGGGCACCGCCACCATCAGGATCAACCGGCCCAAGGTCTACAACGCCTTCCGCCCCCGCACCGTGGTCGAGATGATCGATGCCTTCCTGAAATCCGGCTGGGACCAGGACGTCGGCTCGATCGTATTGACCGGCACCGGCGAGAAAGCCTTCTGCACCGGCGGCGACCAGTCCGACCACGAAGGCCAGTACGGCGATAACGATGCCCGCGGTACGGTCGGCATGCCGGTGGAGGAGCTGCACAGCGTCATCCGCGACGTGCCCAAGCCGGTGATCGCCAAGGTCCGCGGCTATGCCATCGGCGGCGGCAACGTGCTGGCGACCATTTGCGACATGACCATCGCCTCGGAGAACGCGATCTTGGGCCAGGTCGGGCCGAAGATGGGCTCGGTCGATCCGGGCTTCGGCACCGCCTATCTCGCCCGGGTCGTCGGCGAGAAGAAGGCGCGCGAGATCTGGTACATGTGCCGGCGCTATTCGGCGCAAGAGGCGCTCGAGATGGGCCTCGTCAACAAGGTCGTGCCGGACGACGAGCTCGACGACGAGGTCGCCGCTTGGTGCGCCGAGCTCAACCTGCGCAGCCCGACGGCGATCGCCATCGCCAAACGCTCCTTCAACGCCGACAGCGACAGCATCCGCGGCATCGGCGGGCTCGGCATGTGGGCCTTGCGGCTCTATTATGACACCGAGGAAAGCAAGGAAGGCGTCAAGGCTCTGAACGAGAAGCGCGACCCCGAGTTCCGCAAGTACCTGAAATAGGTCCGCCGGCGGGAACGGAATCGAGGCGAGAGGAGGAAACCCATGGACTTTGCCTTCACCGAGGAACAGGAAGCGATCCGCGAGACCGCGCGCCGCTTCGCCACCGAGCGGTTGGCGCCCGGATACCAGGAGCGCGAGGCCGACGGCGTCCTGCCGATGGATCTGATCGAGGAGATGGGATCGCTCGGCCTGATCGGTGTCGACATCCCCGAGGAGTTCGGCGGCCTCGGCCTCGGTCGGATGGAGTGCGGCATCGTCGCCGAGGAGATCTCCAGCGCCGACCTCTCGCTCTGCTACATCATCCTGAACGCCTCGCTCCTGGGCTCGATGCTGGCGACGCACGCGACGCCCGACCTCACCCGCCAGGCCTTGGCCCGGGTCTGTAAGGGGCAGACGGGGATGGCGCTGGGCCTGACCGAGCCGCGCGGCGGCTCGGACGCGGCCGGACTGATCCTGAAGGCCCGGCGCGAGGGCAACGACCGCTACATCCTGAACGGCGAGAAGACCTCGATCTCGCTCGCCAACCAGTCGGACGAGATCGTCGTCCTGGCCCGCACTGGCGAGGTCGAGGACCGGGCCCGGAGCGTCACCGCCTTCCTCGTGCCGCTGGACGCGCCCGGCATCTCGGTCACCACCTTCGACGACTTGGGCTCGAAGACGGTCGGCCGCAGCTCGGTCTTCTTCGACGACGTCGAGGTGCCGATGGAGCGGCGCATCGGCGACGAGAACGAAGGCTTTCGCCAGATCATGAACGGCTTCGACTACAGCCGCGCCATCATCGGTTTGCAGGTCCTGGGTCCGGCCCAGAAATCACTCGACGAGACCTGGGACTACATCACCCAGCGCGAGGCCTTCGGCACGCCGATCGCCAAGTTTCAGGGCGTCACCGAGCCGCTGGCCACGGCCGAGACCCAGATCGCCGCCGCCAGGCTGCTTTGCTACAAGACGCTCTGGCTTCGCGATCAGAACCTGCGCCATACCTCCGAGGCCGCGATGTGCAAATGGTGGGCGCCGAAGCTCGCCTTCGAGGTCATCCACCGCTGCCTCATCACCCATGGCCATTTCGGCTACAGCGTCGACCTGCCGCACCAGCAGCGGATGCGCGACGTGCTGGGCCTGCAAATCGGCGACGGCACCGAGCAGATCATGAAGATGATCATCTCCCGCGAGCGGATCGGCCGCATCGCCGTGCCCTACGACTGAGGAACGCTCATGGACCAAGCCGAGCTGCAGCAATACGTCGGCCGCAAGCAGACCGAAGAGGACCTGGCGACCGCCTATCCGGTGCGCGCACTCGCCGCCACGCTCGGCCGCGACGAGCCGCCACCCGAGGCGGGCTCTCCGGTGCCGCCCGGCTGGCACGGCCTCTATTTCCTCGCTACCGCGCCGCGCGATGCGCTGGGCCGAGACGGGCTGCCGGACGAGACCGGGATCATGCCGCCGCTGCCCTTTCCGCGGCGCATGTTCGCGGGCCAGCGGATGACTTTTCACCAGCCGATCCGCGTCGGCGACCGGATCACCAAGGAGAGCGAGCTCACCGATCTCACGCTGAAGGACGGCAGCACCGGCAAGCTCGTCTTCGCCACGCTGACGATCCGGATCAGTGGCTCCGACGGTCTCTGCCTGGAAGAGGAGTACGACCGGGTCTTCCGCGAGGACGTGGCCGAGGGCGCCAAGAACCCGGCGCCGCGCCGCGAGCCGCCGCCGGACGACTGTCCCTGGAAAGTGGTGGTCGAGCCCGACCCGGTGATGCTCTTTCGCTATTCAGCCCTCACCTTCAACCCGCATCGGATCCACTACGACC
>JASLMY010000331.1 GCA_030746295.1 Alphaproteobacteria bacterium
CGATGGCTCGGCCGGCGAAATAGGCACCGCTATCACAAGCCCAGACGACGAGAAAAACGCCCAGGACCAGCTCCATGCCGAGTTCGGGCCGCGCCCGCAGCCAAATCAGGCCGACGCAAGGCAGGGCGAACCAGAGGCTGCCGAGTGCGAGCCACCGGGCGTCCCGGCCCCGGGCCAGGGCGAGGAGGCCCAACAGCAGCGCCCCGCCGAGCGCTGCGGCGATTGCTTGCGCGAGCAGTGCAAGGTTAGCCAACGCAATGGCGAGCACCAGGACGGCGGCGAGCGCCGCCGCCATCGCCGGACTGGCGGTACCGGTCAACCGTTCCCATTCCACCGCCATGATCACGGCCGTGAGGGCCACCGCGGCGGCGAACGGCCAGCCGCCGAGATAGATCAGCCCGATCGCCACCGGCGCCAGCACCAGGGCGGAGAGAACGCGGCGGCCGAGCTGGCTCGGCGCCGCCTCAGCCGCTGGTCGCGCCATACCGCCGTTCTCGGCGATGATATTCATCCAACGCCTCTCTCAGGCTATCCTTGGTGAAGTCTGGCCAGAGCGTGTCCATGAACATGAGCTCGGCATAGGCAGCCTGCCAAAGCAAGAAGGTGCTGAGCCGCTGCTCGCCGCTGGTCCTGATCAGAAGATCCGGATCGGGAATGTCCGCGGTCTCGAGATAGCGGCAGAAGAGATTCTCGTCGATCTCGTCGGACCTGAGCCGGCCGTCGGCGACGTCGCCGACCAGGCCTCTGACCGCCCGCATGATCTCGCCATGGCTGCCGTAGTTGAGCGCGATGATCAGCGTCAGGCCGCAGTTCCCCGCCGTCAGGGCCTCGCTCTCCTCCAACAGAGAGACGATGCTCTTGGCCAGTCCGGAGCGGTCGCCGATGAATCGCAGGCGGACATCGTTGCCATGCAGCTCGGCCAACTCGCGGCGCAGATACAGTCGCAGCAAGCCCATCAGGTCGTCGACCTCGGCCGGCGGCCGCTTCCAGTTCTCTGAAGAAAAGGCGTAAAGCGTCAGGTAGGAAATGCCGAACTCGCGCGCGCCCTCGACCGCCCGTCGGACCGCCTCGGCGCCGCGCTGATGACCGCTCGCGCGGGGCAGGCCCCGCATCTTCGCCCAACGGCCGTTGCCGTCCATGATGATGGCGACGTGCACCGGCATGGCCGGGGGAGCTGTTTTCGGGGAAAGCGACGGCATGGCTTAGACCTGCATGATCTCCTGCTCCTTGTCAGCCAGGAGCTCGTCCATCGTCTGGATGACCTCGTCCGTCATCTTCTGGATGTCCTCGCCGTACATGTGAAGCTCGTCCTGACTGATCTCGCCGTCCTTCTCCATCGTCTTCAACGTGTCCATGCCGTCGCGCCGGACGTTGCGCGCCGCGACCCGCGCCTGCTCGGCGTACTTGCCCGCGATCTTGCTGATCTCGACGCGACGCTCCTCGGTGAGCTCGGGGATCGGCAAGCGCAGCACTTGGCCGTCGATCACCGGGTTGAGACCCAAGCCCGAGCTTCGAATCGCCTTCTCCACTGCCTGCACCAATGACTTGTCCCAAACTTGGACGCTCAACATGCGCGGCTCCGGCACGCTGACGGTGCCCAGCTGATTGAGCGGCATCTGCGATCCATAGGCGTCGACGACGATGGGGTCGAGCAAGCTGACCGAGGCGCGACCGGTACGCAGGCCACCGAACTCCTGCTTCAGGACGTCGACGGCGCCGTTCATCCGCCGCTGCAAGTCTGCGAGATCTGGATCGGCCACGGCTCAATCTCCTTCGCTGACGATGGTGTAGCGTCCCCGACCGGTGACGACGGTCCCGAACGCGCCGGGATTGTGGATCGAGAAGACGATGATCGGGATGCCGTTCTCCCGCGCCAGGGCCACGGCCGAGGTGTCCATGACCTTGAGATCGGCCGAGAGGACTTCCTTGTAGCTCAGGCTCTCGTAGCGCTCGGCGCTTCGGTCCTGTTTCGGATCGGCGCTGTAGACGCCGTCCACCTGGGTGCCCTTGAAGAGCGCTTCGCAGCCCATCTCGGCGGCCCTCAGTGCCGCCGACGTATCGGTGGTGAAGAAGGGGTTGCCGGTTCCGGCGGCGAAGATCACCACGCGCCCCTTCTCCATGTGGCGGATGGCGCGGCGGCGGATATACGGCTCGCAGACCGTGTCCATGCGGATGGCGGATTGGACACGGGTCGGCACGCCCGCCTGCTCCATCGCGTTCTGCATCCCCAGCGCGTTTATCACCGTCGCCATCATGCCCATGTAGTCGGCGCTGGCCCGCGCCATGCCGAGCGTCGCCCCCGACACGCCGCGGAAGATGTTGCCGCCGCCGATTACGAGGCAGACCTCGACGCCCAACGCATGTACGTCCCTGACGTCGTCCGCGATTCGCTGCACGGCCTCGTAGTCGATACCGTACTCCCCCCCACCCATCAGCGCTTCGCCCGAAACCTTGAGCAGAACGCGCCGGTAGAGAGGCCCCGATATTTGGGCCGCGGCCTGGCTAGGCTCGTTTGCTGACATCGCCCTCACCGGTCGCTCGCGCATATTGCTGCGCCTGCCCGACCTCCCACGGGCAGACGGCAAACCGCGGCTAGACTACACCAAAAAGGGAAGCCGCCACAGCTTAACGGGATGACGGCAGAGCCGAGCGGGCAGCCGTGACCGCCCCGCCCGAGCCGCGGCACGGCGCCGGCAAGTGCCGCGACCACGGATCAGTCCTGCGCTTCCTTGTCAATTCCCTCGCCCAAGGCGAAGCGGACGAAGCCGGCCACCTGGATCGGGGCACCCGCCGTTGAGCCTGCCTCCTCGACGATTTTTGCGACCTTGCTCTCGCCGTCGTGGACCCAGGTCTGCTCGAGCAGCACCGCCTCTTGAAAGAATTTGCTGAGCCGGCCTTCCACCATCTTCTCGATGATGTTTTCCGGCCGCCCCGATTCGCGGGCCTGCTCCGTCAGCACGTTGCGCTCGCGCGTCACCAGCGCCGGATCCAGCGAATCGACGCTCACCGCGGCCGGCGCCGTGGCCGCGATGTGCATGGCGATCTGCTTGGCGAGCGGCTCCAATGCCGCCGCATCGCCGGCCGACTCGAGGCCGACGATTACGCCGATGCGGCCAAGGCCCGGCGCCGTGGCGCTGTGTACATAGGCACCGACGACGCCCTTCTCGACGGACAGCGTCGCGGTACGGCGCAAGGTCAGGTTCTCGCCGATGGTGGCGATCAAACTGGTGAGCTCGGCCTCGACGCTCTGCCCGGCGCCCGGATAGTCGGCCAACTTCAGGGCGTCGATATCGCCGTTCGCCGCCGCCGCCAACTCGGAGACGGCGTTGACGAAAGCCTGGAACTTGTCGTTGCGGGCGACGAAGTCGGTTTCCGAATTGACTTCGACGAGGCTGCCGGCGGCACCCTCGACGCGAACCGCGACCAAGCCCTCGGAAGCGATCCGGCCGGCCTTCTTCTGCGCCGCTGCCAAGCCCTTGGTGCGCAGCCAGTCGACCGCCGCTTCCATATCACCGTCGCTCTCCTGCAGCGCCTTCTTGCAGTCCATCATGCCGGCACCGGTCTGCTCTCGGAGGGCCTTGACCTCGCTCGCCGTGATCTGACTCATCGCAAATCCTCGTTCTTAGAAAACTGCTTCACTTCTTTGAAACAACGAAGCTTTCAAAGGTGCCTGGAAACTACTCGCCGGCCGCCGGCTTGGTCTCGTCGGCGGGCTCCGCCTCGGTCGTGGGCTCGGCCGCAGCCTCGGGGACGGGCTCGGCCTCGGCCGCGGCTTCCGGCTCGGCCGGCGCCTCCGGCTCGGCCGCGGCCTCGGGTGCCGCCTCCGTCGCCTCTGCCGCCGCCTCTGCCGGCGCTTCTTCGGGAGCTGGGGCGGCCGGAATTTGGCCGACCAGGTCGGCGGACGCACCGATGTCGACGCCGGACTCCTGCTGCTCGCGCTGCAATCCAGCCAACACCGCCCGCGAGACCAGGTCGAGGTAGAGCTCGATGGCGCGGGCCGCGTCGTCGTTGCCCGGGACGGGGTAGGTCACCTCCTCGGGATCGGCGTTGCTGTCGACCACGGCGACCACCGGAATGCCCAGCTTGATCGCCTCCTTGAGGGCGATCTGCTCCTTCACGGTGTCGATCACGAACAGCATGTCGGGCAGCCCGCCCATGTCCTTGATGCCGCCCAGCGCCCGGTCGAGCTTGTCGCGCTCGCGCGTCAA
>JASLMY010000332.1 GCA_030746295.1 Alphaproteobacteria bacterium
GTGGCTCAGGCGGCGGCGGTGGCTCAGGCGGCGGTGGCGGCTCCGGCGGCGGCGGTGGCTCGGGCGGTGGCGGTGGCTCAGGCGGCGGCGGTGGCTCGGGCGGCGGTGGCGGCGGCAGCGCCAGTGCCGATGAAGGTGGCAGTCAGGGTGGCAAGGGTGGTGGCCACGGCGGCGGCAAGGGCAGCGGCAAGGGCAGCGGCTTCGGCAAGGGCCACGGGAACGCCTTCGGACAGAGCGACGACAAGGCAGCCGACAAGGCCGCGGCGGCGAAGGCCGAGGCCAAGGCTGAGAAATTCGGCCTGGCCGCGCATCCGAGCCAGCTCGGCAAGCTCAACGCGGCGCACGCCTCGGTGACCGCACTCAACAACGCGTCGCCGAACTCCATCGTCGGCATGATCGCCGACTATGCCCTGGCGCTCGACGAGGCGCTCAAGGACGATACCCTGGACGCAACCGAGCTCGCGACGCTGGAAGCACAGCTCTCAGAGATCTCCAACAAGGACGTGAACCAGGACGTCGTCGAGGCCGTCAACGACATCCTCGGCGACAAGCCGGCCGAGCTCGCCGACCTACAGAACGAAGAAGAGCCCACCGAAGAAGAAGACGGCACCTCGGACGGGGGCACCGGTACCACTAACTAGTCCCAGCGCCACGCTGACCGACGACGACGCGGCGCTCCTCGCGCAAGCGCTCCAGAAGCGCCTTGGAAAGCGGAGCCTCCGCTCCGAGGCGCCGGTCCTTTAGATAGCGCGCCAGCGCCCGCTTGGTCTTCGGCCCCAAGACACCGTCGATCGGGCCCGGGGAATATCCGATCGCATCCAGCGCCAACTGCACGAAATAGGCCGTCGGCCGGTCCGGGTCGACGGCTTCCTTCTCAATCGTCCAGGCGGCGGCCCGTCGCTCGATCTCGCGCCGTCGTTTCGCCGGCAACCGCCGCGCCATCGCCTGGTGCAGCTTTGTCGCCTCCTCGAGGCCGCGCTTCGATGCCAGGACCAGCCAGAAATAGGCATCGGCCGGCCGCTTCGGCAGGCCGAGGCCGGCGCCGAAGCCGACGCCCAGCATGTATTGCGAGCGGGCGACGCCGAGACGGGCCGCCTTGCCGTACCAGCGCGCGGCCCAGGCGTGGTCCGTCACCGTACCGCGGCCGTTCGAATAGGCATCGCCCGCGAGATGCATGGCTTCCGGGTGGCCGCGCTCGGCGGCGGCCTCGAAATAGGCAAGCGCCCGTTCCCTGTCCTCGGTCACGCCCTCGCCTTTGGCATAGACGGTGCCGAGCTGGAACTGCGCGCCGCTATGGTCCTGCGCCGCGGCCCGCTCCAGCCAGCCGATCGCCGTCGCCGAATCCTTCGCCGTGCCGAGGCCGCTGCGATGCATCAGCCCGGTCAGAAACTGCGCCTCGATATGTCCTTGCTCGGCGGCCTTCCGATACCAGACCAGGGCCGCGGCAGGGCTCTTGTCAGCGCCGCGCCCTGTCTGCAACGCTAGGCCGAGCATGAATTGGGCGTCCGCATGGCCGACCTCCGCCGCCTGGCGGAAATGCACCGTCGCCTCCTCGTCGCTTTGTGGAACGCCGTCGCCTTCCTTATAGCGGATCCCTTGGCGGAAGGCGGCGTCTGCCCCGGCCCGAGCGGCAGCCGGGTCTTCGACCCTGCCTTCGCCCGCCCTGCGGCCCTCGACCGCACGGTCGAGCTTGTTGACGACGGTACAGCCAGCCAGCGACAAGGAGAGAATGATCGTCAGACACAGTCTCGTCTTCCACTGCATGTCCTGCCTCCGCGACGATTCGCTCACCGCCCAAGAATAAGCCCAATCGTCCTGCCGAAATATGAACTCATGGTGGAAATCTCATTTGCCTTCAGCCCTCGCGCGGCCTCAGGATCGGCCAGATCGTGACCGCCAGAATGAGGACGACCAAGCCTTCCAGCGCCATCACCGAGGTCGCCGCCGTGGCGCCGATCCGGTCCGCCATCCAACCCAGATGGAGGAAGCCGAGCGGCCCAGTGCCGATGAAGACCGAGAGCAACCCCATCAGTCGGCCTCGGGCTTCGGGCGGTGCGGAGAGGAAGATGATCGTGCTTTGCATCGAGGAGAAGCAACCGGCACCGGCGCCCGCCAGCATGACCGCCAAGTTCGACAAGAGGTACTGCCCCGAGGCGCCGAAGAGGGCGATCATGGTCAAGCAGAAGCAGGTGCCGAAGACGTAGATGTGGCGATAGCGGGCCGGCCGCGCGGTGAAGATCACGATCAGCGCGCCCAAGAAGGCGCCGGTCCCCTCGGCGCTCATCAGCAGGCCGACGGCGAAGGAATCGAGCGCCAGATGGTCGCGCCCGATCACCGGGATCATCGAAGTGTAGGGAAAGGCGAAGACGTTGAAGACGATGGTGATGGAGAAGGCGCCGACGATCGAGCGGTCACGGCGGACGTAGTGGATGCCCTCGACGATGTCGCGCCAGAGGCCGGCCGTGGCCCGCATCATCGTCACCGCGGGCTGCACCAGGCCGGCCATCAGCAGGACGCCGGCGCCATAAAGCAGCACGCTCACGCCCAACGCACCCTCGAGCCCTAGAACGGCCAACAAGAGCCCGCCCAGCGCCGGCCCGACAGCGCGGGTGATGTTGTTGGTCGCCGCATCCGTCGACATCGCCTGGGCGACCCGCTCGGGTCCGCTGACGGTGCCCAAGAGGCTGCGCCGGACCGGAATGTCGATCGACCAGTAGACCCCGCCTAGAAGGGCGCCGAGGGCCAGGTGCCAGACCTCGATCAGTCCGCTCCAGGCGAGCCCCGTCAGCACCGCCACCACCACGAAGATGCCGGCGAGGCCGGCCAACAAGACCCGTTTGTGGCCAATTCGGTCGGTCAGCGCCCCCACCACGGGGCCCAGGAAGGCCAAGGGCAGCATGCGCAGCAACGTCATCGCCGCGACGATGAAGGCCGAGTCGGTGGCATCGTAGGTGTAGACGCCGACCGCCAGGGTCTCGATCCAGCGGGCGATGCCGGTCGCCGCACCCAAGCCCCAGACCCGGCGGAAAGCCGGCTCGGCCAGCAGGGTTCGGACCTCGCTGGCGGAAAAGAAGGGCACGGGCGGGGGCGCGGTAGGTCAGCCGGAGGTCGCCACGTCGGGCCCAGCCATCAGGCGATCCGCCACTGCCCGCCGGCCCAGGCGAGGGTCTCGTCGAGCGCCACGGCGAAGCGGCGGAAGAGCTCGTCGATCTCGGCCTCGGTGATGACGAGCGGCGGCGCCAGCACCACGGCATCGCCTGTCGGCCGGACGAAGAGGCCCGCCGCCTGCGCCCGCTCACCGAAATGTGCGGCGATGGCGCCGGCCGGCTCCGGCTTCTCCTTGGTCGTCTTGTCGACCACCAGCTCCACGGCACCCGCCAGGCCCAGCGTGCGGCAGTCGCCGACCAAGGGGTGATCCTCGAAGGCGCGAAGACGCTTTTGGAAATGGGGGGCGACGGCACGGACATGGCCCAGGACGTCACGCTCCTCGATCAGCTCCAAGGTGCGGAGCGCCACCGCCACCGCCACGGGATGGCCGTGATAGGTGCCGGCATGGCTGAAGGTGCCAACCTCGGCGCTGCCCCGCTCCAGGCCAGCGTAGAAGTCTTCCGACATCAGGATCGCCGAGATCGGCTGATAGGCCGACGACAGCGCCTTGGCGAGCGTCATGCAGTCGGGGCGGAGGTCGAAGGTCTCGGCGCCGAAGAGGTTGCCGGTGCGGCAGAAGCCGGTCACCACCTCGTCGTCGAAGAAGCGGATCTCGTACTTGGCCAGCAGCGCTTGCAGCCCCTCGAAATAGCCCTCGGGCGGCAGCGCCAGGCCGGCGGAGACCGAGACCGGCTCGGCGATGAAGGCACCGATTGTCTCCGGTCCCTCGGCCAGGATCAGGGCCTCCACCTCGGCGACCAGGCGGCCTGAATATTCCGCCTCGCTCTCGCCATCCCTCGCCTGGTTGTAGGTGTCCGGCTGCGAGACGTGCAGAAAGCCGTCGAGTGGCAGGCCGAATCCGGCATGGTATTTGGTCCAGCCGGTGAGGCTGGCGCCGGCGATAGTGCCGCCGTGGTAGCTGCCGAGCCGGGCGATGACCTTGCGCCGCCCGGGCTGGCCCATCGCGTTGTTGTGGAACCAGAGGAACTTGACCAGGAAGTCGTTGGCCTCGGAGCCGGTGGTGGCGAATGCG
>JASLMY010000333.1 GCA_030746295.1 Alphaproteobacteria bacterium
CCTACGCCGAGGCGGAGCGCGCCTTCCGCGCCTTCTTGGAGGCGCATCCCGAAGACCGTCTGGCCCCCAACGCGCACTATTGGATCGGCGAGACGCTCTACATCCGCCAAATGTACGAGGATGCGGCGCGGATCTTTCTGGCCGGCTACAAGCGCTATCCGAACAGCAACAAAGCGACCGATTCCTTGCTCAAGCTGGGTTTGACGCTGTCGCGCATGGGACAGCGCGACGAGGCCTGCGCCACATTCGACGAGCTGTTGGCCCGCTTGCCGAAGACCGAGAGGCGCCTGCGCCCCAAGACGCTGCGCGAGCGGCAAAACGCCAAGTGTCAGTGACCGGTGTCGCGGGCGGCGCCGACGAACCACTCGACGCGGCGACCTTCGATGACTTGATGCGGCCGCTGGGGCCGTTCGAGCCCGAGCCGGAATTGGCGCTCGCCGTCTCCGGTGGCCGCGACAGCATGGCCCTGGCACTGCTCGCCGACGACTGGGCCCGGCGCCGGGGCGGGCGGGCGGTGGCCCTGACCGTCGTGCACGGCCTGCGACCGGGCGCGGCCGGCGAAGCGCGCCAGGTCCGCGACTGGCTCGACGCCCGCGGCATCGCCCAGCACACGCTCGAATGGCGCGGCCCAAAGCCTACTTCCGCAGTGCAGGCGGCGGCCCGCCGGGCCCGCTACAGGCTGCTCCAGGCTTGGTGCCGGCGGCACGGCGTCCTACACCTTGTGCTCGCGCATCAGCGCGAGGATCAGGCCGAGACCGTGTTGCTGCGGCTCGGCCACGGCAGCGGCTTGGATGGCCTCGCCGCCATGCCCGCCCTGCGCGGCCAAGCTGGCGTGAGGCTGCTGCGCCCCCTGCTGGCGGTGCCGAGGGCGCGCCTGGCGGCGACCCTTTTGGACCGCGGCCAGGCCTGGATCGACGATCCCAGCAACCGGGATACCGCCTTCGAGCGCACCCGTCTCGGCGCTGCCCTGGATCGCCTCGACGACGTCGGGATCGAGCCTCGGCGGCTGGTCGAGGCGGCGATACGGGTCGGTCGGGGCCGGGCCGCCTTGGAGCGCGAGACGGCGCGGCTGGCCGCGGCCTCGGTGCGGCCATGGCCGGCGGGCTTTTGCCGGCTCGATCCGGTGCCGCTCAGGGCGGCCCCGGCGGATACCTCGCGGGCGCTCTTGCGGCGCCTCCTGATGACCGTGGGCGGGGCCGAATACCCGCCGGCCGGCGCGTCTTTGGAGCGGCTCTCCTCCGTGCTGAGGCAGGATCGTCTCGGCCGTGGCCGAACTTTGGGTGGCTGCCGAGTGGCACCGTGGCGGGGAAGCCTTGTGGTGGCGCGGGAAAGCCGAAACCTGCCCGCTGGCGTTGCCGTGAGGGGCGCCGGCCGGCTGCACTGGGACCGTTTCGCCTGCGCCTTGCGGGGCCCGGCGGCGGCGGAAGCGGGGCCCTTCACCATCGCCGCCTTGGGTGCCGACGGCTGGCGGTCGCTTCAGGCGGCAGATGTCGCGCGGCCCGCCGGACTGCCCGCCTTCGTCGCGCCGACCTTGCCCGCCCTGTGGGATAGACATGGTCTGCTGGCTGCACCGCATCTCTCATATCGTCGCGACGATGCCGTGAAGCTCGAGTTCTCGGTGATTTTCCAACCCCTGCACAGCCTGGCGGCGGTGCCGTTTACGGTTGCTTCAGGGGCGGATGAGACTATCTAGAGGGAGTGGCCGAACAGGTATCTATCCCCAGCGGTAGGATCGTGTCATATTGACCGGGTCGCGGCGCCGGCGCCGGCGCTTGAACGGCCCTGATATGGCTGCCATCCGAAGGACTTGGGGGCGGCCTTTGGCATCAGGGGTAAAGGTGAAGCGGTGACCAATTTTTCTCGTAACATCGCCCTTTGGGTGATTATCGCGCTTCTGTTGCTGGCGCTCTTCAATCTCTTCCAAGGGCCGAGCCAGCGGGGCCCCAGCGTCTCGCGCGCCTATACCGAGTTCCTGGCCGAGGTCGAGCAGGGCCAGGTGCGCGACGTCATCATCCAGGGTGATGCGATCAGCGGTCACTATCAGAACGGCGGCGCCTTCAATACCTATGCCCCCAACGATCCCGAGCTGGTAAACCGGCTAAGGGAGAAGGGGGTTCAGGTCAGCGCGGCACCGCCGGACGATTCCGCGCCGACCTTCGTCGCCATCCTGCTCAACTGGTTCCCGATGCTGTTGTTGATCGGCGTCTGGATCTTCTTCATGCGTCAGATGCAGTCGGGCGGCGGCAAGGCGATGGGCTTCGGCAAGTCCAAGGCGCGCCTTCTGACCGAGCGGTCGGGCCGCGTCACCTTCGACGACGTCGCCGGCATCGACGAGGCCAAGGAAGAGCTGGAAGAGATCGTCGAGTTCCTGAAAGACCCGCAGAAGTTCCAGCGCCTCGGCGGCCGCATTCCAAAGGGCGCGCTGCTGGTCGGCCCGCCCGGCACCGGCAAGACCCTGCTGGCACGAGCCATTGCCGGCGAGGCCAACGTGCCCTTCTTCACCATATCCGGCTCGGATTTCGTCGAGATGTTCGTCGGCGTCGGTGCCAGCCGGGTGCGCGACATGTTCGAGCAGGCGAAGAAGAACGCGCCCTGCATCATCTTCGTCGACGAAATCGACGCGGTCGGCCGCCATCGCGGTGCCGGCCTCGGCGGCGGCAACGACGAGCGCGAGCAGACCCTGAACCAGCTCCTGGTCGAGATGGACGGCTTCGAAACCAACGAGGGCGTGATCCTGATCGCGGCGACCAACCGGCCCGACGTGCTCGACCCGGCGCTCTTGAGGCCCGGCCGCTTCGACCGCCAGGTCGTGGTTCCCAACCCGGATATCCTGGGGCGCGAGAAGATCCTGCTGGTGCACATGCGCAAGGTGCCCCTGGCGCCGGACGTGGACGCCAAGGTGATCGCTCGCGGCACGCCCGGCTTCTCCGGCGCCGACCTCGCCAACCTGGTCAACGAGGCGGCACTGCTGTCGGCCCGGAAGAACAAGCGCGTCGTCACCATGGCCGAGTTCGAGGAGGCCAAGGACAAGGTCATGATGGGCTCCGAGCGGCGCTCGATGGTCATGACCGAGGAGGAGAAGAGCCTCACCGCCTATCACGAGGCGGGCCACGCTCTGGTCTCGCTCTTCGTGCCGGGCAACGACCCGCTGCACAAGGTCACGATCATCCCGCGTGGCCGGGCGCTGGGCGTGACCATGAACCTGCCCGAGCGCGACCGCCTCTCCTTCAAGAAGTCCGAGATCGAGGCGCGCCTCGCCATGACCTTCGGCGGCCGCGTCGCCGAGGAGCTGATCTTCGGGGCCGAGCACGTGACCACGGGTGCGGGCAGCGACATCAAGCAGGCGACCGCCTGGGCGCGCAGCATGGTTACCGAGTACGGCATGAGCGACAAGCTCGGTCCCCTGCGCTACAGCGACAACGAGGAGGAGGTCTTCCTCGGCCACTCGGTGACGCAGCGCAAGAACGTCTCCGAGGCGACGGCGCAGATCATCGACGAAGAGGTGCGGCGCTTCATCCAGGTCGCCGAGGACAAGGCGCGCGACGTCCTGACGGCGCATATCGATGATCTGCATGCCGTGTCGGCGGCACTGCTCGAATTCGAGACCTTGAGCGCCGGCGACATCGACGCGGTGTTGAAGGGACAGCCGGTCCACCGCGAGGACGTCGGCGGTCCCAGCGAGGACACACCGCAGACGACCTCGGTGCCGACGGCCGGCAAGAAGGCCGACGATCGGGGCAGTGAGAGCCCGGGCGGCATCTCGCCGGAGCCGCAGCCCGAAAGCTGAAGCGGCAGCTCGCGTCCGCGCGCCGCCCGCACCCCCGCCATGAGCGCGTCCGACCGTCCCCAGCCTTTGTCGGGGACGGCCGAGACTGAGATCCTGCTCCGCCCGCTCGCCAAGCCCGCCCGAGATGCGGCCGGCGAGACCCGGTCATTGGCCGGCGGCCCACTGCTCTTCGATGCGGCGGAAGTGATTTTGCGCTCGAGCACGGCGCCGCCACGTCGCTGGCGGGCGCCTTTGGCCGAGATAGAGGACTGGGCAGAGGCTTGCGATCCCGAGGTCGCGGCCCTCGTCCAAGGTCTGCTCCAACTGCACAGCCGCCGGCGAGAGCCCGTTCTGGGTTTCAACTT
>JASLMY010000334.1 GCA_030746295.1 Alphaproteobacteria bacterium
CCTCGGAGATGATCAGCGGCGGCGAGAAGGCGATGCGGTCGCCGACGGTGCGTAGGATGATGCCGTTCTGCTTGCCCGCCGCCTCCAGCCGGCCGGCGAGCTTCGTCTCCGCCGGGAAGCTCTCCTTGGTCGCCTTGTCGGCCACCATTTCCAGGCCGCAGACGAGGCCGACGCCCTTGACGTCGCCGATCAGCGGATGGGCACCGAGACGGGCGAGGCCGTCCTGAAAGCGCGGCGCCGTGGCGCGGACCTGAGCGACGATGTCCTCCTCCTCGTAGATCTTGAGCGCCTCCAGCGCCACCGCCGTCGCCACCGGATGGCCGGCATGGGTGTAGCCGTGCGCGAAGCTGCCGACCTTCGCGCTCTCAGTCAGCATCGCCTGGTAGATGGGCTCGGAGATCATGACCGCAGAAATTGGTTGAAAAGCCGCTGACAACGCCTTGGCGCAAGTGATCATATCCGGCTTCAGGTCGAAGGTCTGGCTGCCCCACATGTTGCCCGTGCGGCCGAACCCGCAGATCACCTCGTCGGCGACGAAGAGAACCTCGTATTTCGCCAGCACGGCCTGCACTTTCTCGAAATAGGTCCGGGGCGGAATCAGCGCCCCGCCGCCGCCCATCACCGGCTCGGCAAAGAAGGCGGCGACCGTCTCCGGCCCCTCCGCCAGGATCAGCCGCTCCAGGCTGTCGGCCATGCGGGTGGCGAAATCCTCTTCCGATTCGCCATCCTCGGCGAAGCGGTAGTAGTGCGGGCAATCGGTGTGCAGGAAGCCCGGCAGCGGCAGGTTGAAATCCTGGTGCATGTCCGGCTTGCCCGACAGGCTGACGGCGGCGATGGTGCTGCCGTGATAGCCTTTCTGGCGGCCGACGATCTTGCATTTCTCGGGCTTGCCGATGGCGTTGTGGTAGTACCAGACGAGCTTGATCGCGGTGTCGTTGGCCTCAGAGCCCGAGCACTGGAAGAGGACCTTCGACATCGGCACCGGCGCGATCCCCAGCAGCTTCTCGGCCAGGTCGACACTGGTCAGATTCCCGCGTTGGCGGAAGGTGTGATAGTAGCCCAGCCGACGCATCTGCTCGTAGGCGACGCGGGCCAAGCGTTCGCTGGAGAAGCCGAGAGAGGCGCACCAGAGGCCGGCGACGGTGTCGATGTAGGCCTTGCCGTCCTCGTCAATGACGCGGATGCCCTCGCCCCGCTCCATCAGCAGCGGGCCTTCGTCCTTCAGCCGCACCAAGTCGGTTTGAGGATGGATGTGATGGGCGATATCGCGGGCGCTGGGGGAATTGAGGGCGATGTTCATGAGCGTGCTCTCCTGATCAAGTCGCCAGTTCAGCCGAATGGCCCTGATTGCGCAAGCGACCGGTTTCGTTTTTGGGGTGATTGGGGCAACCGAGGCGCCGAATTTTCTTGCGAGTCGGGCCTTTGAGCTATATGAACAGGGGTGCGGCGCGCTCGCGCAAACGGTTTAATCATAAATGCCTCTTGGCAACACCAGGACCTCCACTTTTCGGAGCGTTTTGGACGCGGCGCAAGGCGTCAATGAGTAAGAGGGAATCGCCCGGGCCAGCAGGCCCCCGGCGGGAGGGATCGAGGAAAAAAAGCGTGGACGGTAGGGAAAGTCTTATTGCACCGGTGGACGCCGACTTGGAAAGCAGCGTCGCCGAGGAAGAACTTCGCGGCCCGAGGCAGTGGTATCTGGTCGCGGTCGTCAACAAGCTCGGGCGTTATGAGCAGGTCAGCGTGATCAGCCAGCGGCAGTATCAGCGCATCCGCAATCGCTCCGACATCCTGTTGCTCGATCGCTTTCACACCATCGCCGATGCCCGGGAGGCCGAGCAGCGCTTGCGCGTCGTCTATGGAGAAGAGGTCACGAGCCGTCTCGACGGTCAGGCGCCCAAGCGCGCCGCGGCCGGGTGAGCCTCTCTCCTCTCGCAGGACAGCGATTTAAGCGTAGGCCTCGGCGCAAGGCGAGGCAGGGTGTCGCATGACGGATGAGGCCGGCGGCCTGCCGTTGCCGATCAGCGGCGGGACTCGCGTCTTCGCCATTGTCGGCGATCCCATTCGCCAAGTGCAGTCGACCACCGAGTTCAACCGCTTGCTGCGCCGGGCCGGTTTCCAGGGCGTCCTGGTGCCACTCCATGTGACGCCGGAGGACTTGCCCACCGCCTTCGAGGGCATTCGCCGGATGGCGAACTTCGACGGCTTTATCATCACCGTGCCGCACAAGATCGCCATGTGCGATCTGGTCGACGAGCTCTTGGCGAACGGCGCCCGGGTCGGTGCCATCAATGCCGCCCGTCGCGGGCCCGACGGTCGCTGGCAGGGCGACAACTTCGACGGCGCCGGCTGCGTCCGCGCGCTGGCCGAGCGTGGGGTGACGCTGGCTGGCCGTCAGGTGCTGCAGATCGGTGCCGGCGGTGTCGGCCGCGCCATCGCCATGGCCTTCGCAGCCGGCGGCGCCAGCCGGATCAGTTTCTACGACACCGACGAGGCCCGCGAGGCCAGCTTGGCCCAGAACCTGCGGACGCATTTCCCCGAACTCGTGGTGGAGCCGCGGCAGAGCGCGCTCGACGGCCATGATCTGGTGGTCAACTGCACCTCGCTCGGTATGGCCGAGGCCGACCCCTACCCGGTCGATCCGGCGGGCTTCGGCGCCGACACGGTGGTGGTCGACGTGATCCAGACGCCGGAGGTCTCGCCGATGCTGGTGGCGGCCGCTGAAAAGGGCTGCATCACCCAGCCCGGTCGCGCCATGACCATCGCCCAGATGGCCCTGGTGGCGGAATTCTTCGGCGTCCCGGTCGACGCGCTCTCCGATGGCTAGGGATCGATCCGCTTGCGCAGCGTGTGTGCGGTCGAGCTAATACCGTAGCCGAGCGCCTGGTAGAAGGCGTGGGCGTCATCGCGGTCGACCTGCGAGGAGAGCGACAGCGACCGGTAGCCGCGGTCCACGGCCCAGCGCTCCGCCACCGCCATCATCCGACGGCCGACGCCACAGCCCCGGCAGGCATCGTCCACGACCAGGGCTTGCACGATTGCCTCCAACGGCTTCTCGAGCGCCGGACGGGCGAAGACGTGCATCAGTGCGACGATGCGGTCGTCGATCTCGGCGACAAAGAGCGCATGGCCGTCGGCGCCCTGCACGGCATCGAACTTTAGCCGCAGCTCCGGTCCGGCGACGTCGTAGCCCAACTGACGCAAGAGCGGCCCGGCCGATGGCAGGTCGGCCGCCTCCATCCCCCTGACCAGGACCTCGGCGGCGGCTGGGCTCGGCTCGGACATCGTCGGCGCCGCTAGGAAGCGCGGGCCCGGCAGGCGGGACACTCCAAGTCGGCGCCTTCCTCGGCGCCGTAATCACTGGTTGCCGCCTTGACGGTGACGTAGCCGTCGACCACGTCCTGGCGCACCTTCTCCGGATCTCGGTCTTTCGGCGGGCCGTAGCCGCCGGCCCCAGGTGCCTCGTACCAGACGATGGATTCGCCCGCGGTCCGGAAGGCGCCCTTGCTGTTGGGGGTGCGGCGGCTGCCGTCGGGTGCCTCGAGCGTGATCCTGGCCGGCGCGCCGGGGTCCCCGCCGGCGAGGCCGAAGGGCGGCGACTTGGTGCGCTCGCAGCAGAGGCTGGCATCGGCGTCGTTGCCGAGGACGCGCCAGACCCGGCGCGCGCCCAGGCCGCCGCGATAGGTGCCGGCCCCACCGGAGTCGGGGATCAGCTCGTAGGCCTCGATCCGCATCGGGAAGCTCATCTCCAATACCTCGATCGGCGTGTTCATGGTGTTGGAGATGCCGCTGGCGATGGCGTTGATGCCGTCTTTGTTGGGCCGTGCGCCGAAGCCGCCCTTCAGGGTCTCGTAGCTGACATAGCGGCGGCCGGTGCGGTAGTCGACGCCACCCAACGTCAGGATCGCCGAGGTGCCCTGCGAGCAGGTCATCACCCGATCCGGCGCCAGCTGGGCAAAGGCGCCGAAGAACATGTCGGCGACCCGGTGCGACATCTCGTGGTTGGCATAGACCACGGGCGAGGGCTCTTGCGCGTGCACGACGCTGCCCTTGGGCGCGATCACCTCGACCGCACGCCAGCAGCCCG
>JASLMY010000335.1 GCA_030746295.1 Alphaproteobacteria bacterium
TGCGCAAATTCTTCGCTCTCAAGGGGGCGGATTTCGAGGCCCGCCTCTTTCTCTGGTACGCGGGCCATGGCCACAGCATCGGCCGCGAGGGCTTTCTCGTGCCCGCCGACGCGCCGCCGGCGAGCGATCCCCTTTTCAAGCTGGTAGCGCTGCATATGCGGGACTTCGGGGGGCTGATGCGTCTGGCGGACGCCAACCACGTCCTGAGCGTCTTCGATGCCTGCTTCTCGGGCACGATCTTCAGCGCAAGGTCCGGGGCGGCGCCGGCAGCGATCACCGCCAAGACGGCGAAGCCCGTGCGTCAATTCATCACCTCCGGCACCGCCGGACAGCAGGTGCGCGACGATGGCTCGTTCCGGACGCTGTTCCTGAGAGCGCTTGCCGGGGACGAAGACGCGGACGTCACCGACGACGGCTACGTCACCGGGGACGAATTGGGCCTTTATCTGTCGCAGCAGGTTGCCACCCTGACCGACGCCGCCCAGACGCCCCAGTACGGCAAGCTGCACGACGTCCGCTTCAACGAAGGCGACTTCGTCTTCGCGATGGCACGCCAGGGCCGGAAGCCCGCCGCCGCCGCGCCCAAGGCCGAGTCCGACAGCGACGCCAGCATGACGGCCTGGCAGGCGATCAAGGAGAGCGTCGATCCGGACGACTTTCGCGTCTTCATAGAGGCCTATCCGGCCAGCCCCATGGCGCCCTTCGCCAAGGCGCGGCTGAAGAAGCTCGAGACAGGTCGCTTTGCCGCCGTGCCGAAGCGGGCCGCACGCCCGGCCCCGATGCCGCCCAAGCCTCGGGTGCCGCTGGAGCCGATGGAGGCGGCCTATGTCACTGTCAAGAACGCCAACGTGCGAGCCCGGCCCGCCGTCTCGGCGGCGAGGGTGGCGACGCTGCCAGCCGGCACGGAAATACACGTGTCGGGCCGAACCGCTGACGGCAAATGGCTTCGCGTGGAGCGGGATGGCAAAGCCCTGGGCTACATCTATGCACCCCTGCTTCGGGACCGAGAGACTTGGGCGCAGTCGAGGCGGCGCAACGAGGAGACACAGGAGGGAGCGGAATCCGACGCGCGTCGCATGGCCAGGGAAGCGCGCCGCCGGCGACCTACCACCCCCACCAGTGCTCCACTGGCGCCGTCGGTGCCTACGAGACCCTCGAAGTCGGACGAGTACGTCCAGTGTCTCCGCCCCGGAGACCGAACGCCCGTCTGGCACAAGTACTCGAACTGTCTCAAGGAGGGCGGCCGCGTGGTCTCGGCTGGATCCACCAGCACGACATCGAGCGCGGGCCGGCGGCGTCCGTCGGACGAGGAACACATTCGTTGCCTCATGCCGGGCGAAGGTAGACCGGTCTGGCAGAAGCGTAAGAACTGTCTCGCCTTCGGAGGGCGAGTCCTTCCCTAGGCGGCTCTAGCTCGGCGGCACCGCGCGCATCAGCGCCGCCAAGGCCCGGTTGAGCGGCTCGACCGCCGCGTCGACGCCGCTGTAGTGGCCGATCCGGACGACCACCAGGTCGTGCGAGGGGACGATGACGGTCTTCTGTCCGCCGGCGCTGGACATGAAATAGGCCTCGCGCGGGATCGGCATCTGGCCCGCCCCGTTGAGCCAGAAGAAGCCGCCATAGATGGGCCGACCGTCGGCGGCCCAGGCCGGCGCCAGGGTGCTGACGAACTCGGTCCAGCCTTCGGGCAACAGCCGCTCCCCGTTCCAAACGCCGTCGTTCAGGTAGAGGTTGCCAAGTCGGGCCCAGTCGCGGGCGCTGGCGAGCTCGTAGCCCTGCAGCAGGAAATTGCCGTAGGGGTCGGTCTCCAGAATTGTGTCCCGCATGCCCAGCTTGTCGAAGAGGGCGCGCTGCGGGAAGGCATGGTAGTCCGCGCCCCGGCCCTCGACGCCGAGGCGCACGAGATAGTTGGCCAGCACGGGGTCGCCGTTGCGGTAGCGGCCGACCTGGTTCGGCGGCCATTGCTGCGGCCGGCTCGCCGCAAAAGAAAAGGCATCGATGCCGCCGGTATAGACATAGCGGTGGTCGGGATAGCCGAGAGCCGGGTCGTACTCCGGGTCCTGCATCGCCCGGAAGCGCAGCCCGCTCGACATCCGCAGGATGTCGGCGATGCGGATTTGGGCGCGCGCATCGCCCGCCTGCTGCCATTCCGGGATCGGCGCCGGCTGCCAGAGGTCGTAGACGCCGTCGCGGATCAGCAGCGCCAATAAGGTCGCTGTCAGGCTCTTGCCCATCGACCAGCTTTCCAGCGGCGTGTGGATGCCGATGCCCTCGCGGTAGCGTTCGGCGACGATCTGGCCCCTATGGGTGACGACGACCGCCGCCGTCATCGCCGCGTCGGTAAAGGCGAGGTCGGCCGCCTCGGCAATGGCGCCCTGATCGAGACCGCCGGCGCCCTCCTCGACGATATCGCCCATCGGCCAGGGCAGGTCGTCCGGCGGCGGCAGGTCGGGCGTGACGGTGCTGGGCGTGAAGAAGACGTCCTCGGCCCCCAGCGGCAGCGTCACCGCGCCTTGGCCGGCGAAGATGCGGGCGGTACGCGCAACGCCGTTGTCGAGGCTGACTCGAACCGCGCGGCCGGCGGTGTCGACGTCGATGTCGACGACATGGCCGCGTTCCTCGTAGGGTGCCGTGAAGTAGCCGACGTGCTCGGCCGCGAACCCCGGCTCCAGCCCCGTCAGGAAGATGTTGGAGGCCAGCACTTTCGCCATTCCTGCCCCGAAATGGGTCACCGGGTCGCCGGGTGGCAGCACGTAGTCGCCGCCGAGGTCGAGGCGCTGGCCGCGGGCGATGACCGGCGTCAGGTCTTGTCCGTCGGCCGTCTGGCCGCCGGTGTCGATCGGGGCCGCTGGCGGCGGAGAGCGGTCGGCTTCTTGGGGCATGGTGAGGCTCGTTGGGGCAACTCACGGGGGGCGGCATTAGAGCACGGCCTTGCCGCCGGCGTCACCGCGTCTTGCGTCTTGCCGCCTTGATCGACGGTTCGGCCTTGCCCTAGGCTGGACCTCTCGCCGCCGAGGGGACGCGGCCTGGCAGCGTCGCCGGATCATCCGAATTGGGGACAGCGCATATGAGCAAGAAAACGGTCGTCGGCACGGGCGGAGAGCTTCTGATGCACCAGTTGGTGGCCCAGGGCGTCGACTACGCCTTCACCAACACCGGCAGCGCGGAGGCCGGCTTCTTCGACGCCTTTCTCACCGTTCCGGGGGTGCAGCCGATCCTATTGCTCTCCGAATCCCTCGTCATGTCGGCCGCGGACGGCTTTGCCAAGGCAGCGCGCAAGCCCTCCTTCGTCAACGTGCATCTGGCGGCCGGCACGCGCCAGGGCTCCGGTCAGTTGCAGAACGCCTATTTCGACGGCACGCCGATGGTGGTGACCGCAGGCATGCGCGATTCTGCCTCGTTCGGCGATCACAGCACGCTCGGCGCCAGCAGCGGCCACTCGCAGATGGGTGCGGTCGCGGACATCACCAAGCATCGCTGGGAGGTGACGGACGCGCGCGGCATTCCGATGGTGACGCGGCGCGCCTTCAAGGAAGCGCTGACCATGCCGACGGGCCCCGTCTATCTCGCCTATTCGGCCCCGGCGTTGGATGCGACCGACGTCGAGGGCACGATCCAGGCTGCGGAGCCCCTGGAGATGGCCGAGATCCCGAACGGTAGCACCATGGAAAAGGTCCACGACGCCCTCTTGAACGCCGAGAACCCGCTGCTCATCGTCGGGCCGGATGTCCGGATCGCCGGCGCCCAGGCCGAGCTGTTGGGGTTGGCCGAGAACTACGCCTTGCCGGTGGCGGTCGGCTTCTTCGACTACGGCGCCTTTTCGCCCAAGCACCCGAACTATATCGGCATGCTGGAAGCGATGCCCGAAGCGACCTACGACGTCGTCTGTTGTGTCGGCTATCGCCAGAACACCCGCGCCCGGCCCGAGGACGAGATGTTCACGGGCGCCGACACTGTAATCGGCCTCGGCCACGACCCGGCGATGATGGGCAACACCTTCGCCCTCGACCTCGACCTCTGGGGCAACGTCCGGCACACGCTGACGGCGCTCAACGCCTTGTGGAAGCCCGATC
>JASLMY010000336.1 GCA_030746295.1 Alphaproteobacteria bacterium
GTCGGCCACGACATGGGATTTCTCGACTTGAACCCCGGTGCCCTCCAGGCCCAGGTCCTCGACGTTGCCGACGATGCCGACGGCGAGGATGACGCGCTCCGCCGTCACCGCTTGGCTCTCGCCACCGGCCTCGACCGTCGCCGTGACCTTGGTCTTGGTCTTCGCCAGCTTCGTCACTTGCGCCGAGGTATGGATCGTCATGCCCTGCGCCTCGAAGGCCTTGCGGGCCAGCTCCGAGATCTCCTCGTCCTCGACCGGCAGCACCCGGTCCAACACCTCGACCACCGTCACCTCGGCGCCCAGCGTGCGATAGAAACTCGCGAACTCCATGCCGATGGCGCCCGAGCCGACGACCAGCAGCGACTTCGGCAGGCTTTCCGGAACCATCGCCTCCTTGTAGGTCCAGACCAACTTGCCGTCGGCCTCGAGACCCGGCAGCTCGCGGGCACGGGCGCCGGTGGCGAGGATGATGTGCTTGGCGGCGAGCTCGGCCACGGCCTTGCCGTCCTTCTCGACCGCCACCCGGCCACGGCCGGTCAGACGGCCGTGGCCATCGATCACCTGGACCTTGTTCTTGGCCAGCAAGTGCTTGACCCCGGCGTTGAGCCGGGCAGCGACGGCGCGGCTGCGCTCGACGATTTTGCTCGCATCGAAGCCGACCGATTGCGCCGTGACGCCGAACTCTTCCGCCCGTCGCATCAGATGATAGACCTCGGCCGAGCGCAACAAGGCCTTGGTCGGGATGCAGCCCCAGTTGAGGCAGATGCCACCCAGGTGCTCGGCCTCGACGACGGCGGCCTTCAGGCCCAGCTGAGCGGCGCGGATCGCGGCCACGTAGCCGCCCGGCCCGGCGCCGACGACGACGACGTCGAAGGATTGTTCGGCCATGATCTCGCTTTTCCTAAAGCAGCATCGCCACGGGGTCTTCGATCAACCGCTTGAAGGCGGCCAGGTACTCCGCCCCGACGGCGCCGTCGACGACCCGGTGGTCGACCGACAGCGTCACGCTCATCATCGACGCGATGGCCACCGCGTCGTCCTTCACCACCGGCCGCTTCTCGCCGGCGCCGACTGCCAGGATACAGCCTTGCGGGGGGTTGATGACGGCCTCGAACTGCTTGATGCCGTACATACCGAGATTCGAGATCGAAAAGGTGCCGCCCTGGTATTCCTCGGGCGCCAACTTGCCGGCCTGGGCCTTCTCGATCAGTTGCTTCATCTCGTTCGAGATCGTCTCCAGGCCCTTGGTCTCGGCGCCGCGGACGATCGGCGTGATCAGGCCACGCTCGGTCGCCACCGCGACCGAGATATCGGCCGACTTGTAGTACCGGATGCCTTCCTCGGAGAACGAGGCGTTGGCCGCCGGCACCCGCCGGAGCGCCACCGCCGCCGCCTTGATGACGAGGTCGTTGACCGACAGCTTGTAGGCGCCGTCTGCTTTGTCGTTGAGCTGGCGTCTGAGAGCCAGCAAGGCGTCAATCTCGCAATCGACCGTCAGATAGAAGTGCGGCACGGTCTGCTTCGCCTGGGTCAGCCGCTGAGCGATGATCTTGCGCATCTGGCTCAACGGCTCCAGCTCGTAGGCCGGCTCCAAACCCGTGGCGGCCACGGGTGCGGGTGCTGGCGCGGCTGCGGCCGCCGGTGCAGGGGCCGCGGCCGGGGCGCCGCCCGCGAGCGCCGCCTCGATATCGGCCTTGACGATCCGGCCGCCCGGACCGCTACCGCTTAGCGCGGCGAGATCGAGCCCCGCCTGCGCCGCCATGCGCCGGGCCAGAGGGCTCGCCTTGATCCGGCCGCCATCGGCCGTCGTCGGCGCCGGCGGCGCCTTCGCGGCAGCTGCCGGCGCGGGTGCCGACGTTGCCGGGGCCTCGGGCGCGGTTGCCGCCGGTGCCGGGCTTTCGGCCGGCAGGGGTGGCGGCGGTGCAGCGGTAGCGGGGCCCGCACCCAGGGCGGACGCGTCCTCCCCCTCCTCCAGCACCAGCGCGATCGGCGTGTTGACCGGAATGCCTTCGCTACCTTCGGCGACCAGGATGCGGCCGAGCGTGCCCTCGTCCGCGGCCTCGACCTCCATCGTCGCCTTGTCGGTTTCGATCTCGGCGATGATGTCACCGGAATTGACGGCGTCGCCCTCCTTGACCAACCACTTGGCGAGCGTGCCCTCGGTCATCGTCGGCGAGAGCGCCGGCATGGTGATGGTAATCGGCATCGCTTACGTCTCCCCCAGTCCTTGCCTTTTGTTGAACACTAGCGATAGCACACGGCCCTGACCGCGTCCGCCACCTTGGCCGCATTGGGCAGCGCCAATTGCTCCAGGTTCTGGGCGTAGGGCAAGGGGACGTCCTCACCGGCGACGCGCCGAACCGGCGCATCGAGGTGGTCGAAGGCCTCTTCCATCAGCACCGCCGCCAGTTCCGAGCCGATGCCGCAAGCCGGCCAGCCTTCCTCGACGGTGACGCAGCGATTGGTCTTCCGCACAGAGGCGAGGACGGTCTCGAGGTCGAGCGGCCGCAGCGTCCGCAAATCGATCACCTCGGCCTCGATGCCTTCGCTCTCGGCCAGTTCCTCGGCCGCCGCGACGGCATGCCCGACGGTGATGGAGAAGGCGAGGACGGTGACGTCGCTACCGGGCCGCGCGATGTGGGCGCTGCCGATCGGGACGACGTGGTTGTCCGTCACCGGAACCTCGAAGCTCTGCCCGTAGAGGATCTCGTTCTCGAGAAAGATCACCGGGTTCGGATCGCGGATCGCCGCCTTCAAGAGCCCCTTGGCGTCCGCCGCACCATAGGGGGCGACGACCTTGAGGCCCGGACAATGCGCATACCATGAGGCATAGCACTGCGAATGCTGCGCGGCGACGCGGGCGGCGGCGCCGTTGGGGCCGCGGAAGACGATCGGCGTCGACATCTGGCCGCCCGACATGTACCGGGTCTTGGCGGCGGAGTTGATGATCTGATCCATCGCCTGCATGGCGAAATTGAAGGTCATGAACTCGACGATCGGACGCAAGCCGGAAAAGGCGGCACCGACACCGAGGCCTGTGAAGCCGTGCTCGGTGATCGGCGTGTCGATCACGCGGCTGGCGCCGAATTCGTCCAGCAGGCCCTGGCTCACCTTGTAGGCGCCTTGATACTCGGCCACCTCCTCGCCCATCAGGAAGACCGCCGAGTCGCGGCGCATCTCTTCCGCCATGGCGTCACGCAGGGCCTCGCGAACGGTCAGGCTCTGGGTTTCTACGTCGGCCGGCAGCTCAGGCTCCGGCGGCGCTTCGGGCAGGCTGGTGGTCAGGGACATCTGGCGGTTTCCTCGAGGCGCGACGGCGGCAGCGGCGGCTCTGCTCAAGCCTCGGCCAGCACGTCGGTGTAGAGCTCGGACGGGTCCGGCTCGGGGCTGTTCTGCGCAAACTCGGCGGCCTCGGTCACGATCGCCTTGATGTCGCGGTCGATCTCCTTGAGCCCCGCCTCGTCGGCATGACCCTCGTCGACGAGACGATCCTTCAGGCGGTCGATGGGGTCGCGCTCGCTGCGGACCCGTTGCACCTCTTCCTTGGTGCGGTACTTGGCCGGGTCGGACATGGAGTGGCCGCGATAGCGGTAGGTCTTCAGCTCCAGGATCACTGGGCCGTTGCCGGCCCGGGCCGAGGCCACGGCCTCCTCGCCCGCCGCCTTGACCTGGACGACGTCCATGCCGTCGGCCTGGTAGCCGGGGATGGCGAAGCTCTCGCCGCGGCGGAAGAGCTCGGGCTGGGCCGAGGCCCGCTGCACCGAGGTGCCCATCGCATACTGGTTGTTCTCGATGATGTAGACCACGGGCAGCTTCCAGAGCTGCGCCATGTTGAAGGATTCGTAGACTTGGCCCTGGTTGGTCGAGCCGTCGCCGAAATAGGTGAGGCAGACGCGATCGCCACCCTGGTATTTGAGGCCGAAGGCGAGGCCGGTGCCGAGCGGCACTTGGGCGCCGACAATGCCGTGACCGCCGAAGAAGTTCTGGGCCCGGCTGAACATGTGCATCGAGC
>JASLMY010000337.1 GCA_030746295.1 Alphaproteobacteria bacterium
CACCGGGTGGCAGCAACCTCGATCGGGTCCTGCTGGCGGGCCTCGGCAAGGCCGGCGACGTCAATGGTCTGAGCCTGGAAGCGCTCGGCGGCGGCGCCGTCGGGCGGCTGCTGACGAGCGGCGTGCGGACGCTCTCGATCGCCTGCGATGCCGTTTCCGGCGCCAAGCTCGAGCGCGCCGAGATGGCGGCGCGCCTAGCCTTCGGCGCCCGTCTCGCCGGCTATCGCTTCGACAAGTACCGCACCCGCCAAAAGCCGGCACAGAAGCCGAGCCTCGCCAACGTCACCGTCACGGTCAAAGGTGCCACCGCGGCGCGGCGCGCCTACCGTCCGCTGGCCGCCTTGGGCGAGGGCGTCTTCTTGACCCGCGACCTGGTCTCGGAACCTGCCAACATCCTCTACCCCGACGACCTTGCCAAGCGCTGTCGGGCGCTCACTGCAGACGGCGTCAAGGTCCAGGTTCTGGGCGAGGCGCCGATGCAGCGGCTCGGCATGGGCGCGCTCTTAGGCGTCGGCCAGGGCAGCGCCCGCGACAGCCGCCTGGTGGTGCTGCGCTGGCAGGGCGGCAGCGCCCGCCAGCGCCCCATCGCCTTCGTCGGCAAGGGCGTCTGCTTCGACACCGGCGGCATCTCCATCAAACCGGCCGGCGGCATGGAGGACATGAAGTGGGACATGGGCGGCGCCGGCGTCGTCATCGGGCTGATGCGCGCCCTGGCGCAGCGCAAGGCCAAGGTCAACGCCGTCGGCGTCGTCGGCCTGGTCGAGAACATGCCCTCGGCGATGGCCCAGCGGCCGGGCGACGTCGTCACCTCGATGTCGGGCCAGACCATCGAGGTCATCAACACCGACGCCGAGGGCCGTCTCGTGCTGGCCGACGCGCTCTGGTACACGCAGAAGCGCTTCAAGCCCCGCTTCATGGTCGACCTGGCGACGCTGACCGGCGCCATGATCGTCGCACTGGGGCATGAATACGCCGGCGTCTTCTCGAACGACGACGAGCTGGCCGAGCGCCTGATGGCGGCCGGCAAGGCTGAGGGCGAAGGGGTCTGGCGGCTGCCCATGGGCGAGGCCTACGACAAGCAGATCCGCTCCAACATCGCCGACGTCAAGAACGTCGGCGCCGGCCGCGGCGCCGGCTCGATCGTCGGCGCTCAGTTCCTCGAGCGCTTCGTCAACGACGTCCCCTGGGCGCACCTGGATATCGCCGGCGTCACCTGGTCGAAGGAGGCGAAGCCAACCGTGCCCAGGGGCGGCACCGGCTGGGGTGTCCGGACGTTGAACCGCCTGGTCGCCGAGCACTACGAGGGCAAGTGAGCCGCCCGCGGGCGACGCGGTGACCGAGATCGGCTTCTACCACCTGCAACGCGCGCCCTTGGAGCGGGCCCTGCCCAAGCTCCTGGAGAAGGTGCTGGAGCGCGGCCTGAAGGCGGTGCTGCTGGCCGGTTCCACCGAGCGGGTCGAGGCCTTGAACGCACAGCTCTGGACTTACGAGCAGCGCTCGTGGCTGCCGCACGGCTCGGCCCGCGATGGCCATGCCGAGCTGCAACCGGTCTACCTCACCACCGAGGAGGAGAACCCCAACGGGGCCCAAGTCCTGGTCCTGGTCGACGGCGTCGCCCCCGCCTTCCTCGGCGACTTCGAGCGCGCCGTCGACATGTTCGACGGCCGCGACCCGGCCGCCGTCGAGGCGGCCCGCGCACGTTGGAAGGCCTGGCTCGACGCCGGCCACCCCCTCACCTACTGGCAGCAGACCGAGAGCGGCGGCTGGGAGAAGAAGGCCGAGGCCGGTAGCTGAGGGCGTGTCAGGACGACGCGACTAGATATCCACCACCATACCGTCGCGGGCGCAGTCGAGCGGCACCTCGTGGCGCCGGGCCAGCATGTCGAGGGCCATGTGGGTCAGAATCACGCGCTTGGCGCCGATCTCGCCCAGGTGTTCCGCCAGGCTGGCGTAGTCGAGGTGGTACCTGATCCGGCGCTCGAAGAAGAGGGCCTCGGCGATCAACAGATCGGCACCGCGCCCGGCCTCGATCAAATTCTCCGTCCATTCGGTATCGCCGCTGTAGGCGACCACTTTGCCCGCGACCTCCAACCGCAGCGCGAAGGGCGGCGCGCCGCAGGCGTGATCGACCTCGAAGGGTGTCACGGTGACGCCGTCGACTTCGGCCGGCACGCCCGCTGTCAGCTCGACGACCCGGGTCTCGAACTTGCGGCGGGCGTCGGTCGAGCCCGGGAAGAAGACCTCCATCGCCTGCGCCAGACGCGCCTCCGTGCCCGGTGGGCCGGCGATGGTCAGCGGCTCGGTCCGCCGGCTGTAGGGCTGGGCATCGAGGATCAGGAACGGCAGGCCGCCGAAATGGTCGCCGTGCAGGTGGCTCAAGAAGACGGTTGAAATCGCGTTCGGGTCGACGGCGAAGCGCCGCATGGCAATCATCGCCGAGGCGCCACAGTCGATCAGGAAACTACCGCTATCGGCCTCGACCAGGAAGCAGGTGTTGAAGCGCCCGCCGGAGCCAAAGGCGTCGCCCGAGCCCAGAAACCTGATCTTCACCGCCCCCTCCCCGTCCTAGTCGCCGGCCGCCTTGGGCGCCGCTGTCTCCAAGGCCTCGACCGCCTCGAGCCAGGCCGCTTCCGCCACGCCGATCTCCCGCGCGATCTCGGCCCGCTGGCGGTTCAGCTCGATGACACGATCGCTCTCGCCGTCGTAGGTCTCGGGCTTGGCCAGCTCGGCCTCCAGCGCCGCCCGCTCGCCGTTCAACCGCTCGACCAGCGCCTCGGCCTCGCGGGCCCGCTTTCGAAGCGGTGCCACGCGCTCGCGCGCGGCGGCCTCGTCGCGGCGGCGCCGGCGCCAGGAGCGCCGACCGCCCTCGCCGTTGGCCTCGCGCTTCGCCGATCCGTTGCCGGCTTGGCCGAGGACGAGGCGGCGGTAGTCGTCGAGGTCGCCGTCGAAGGGACTGACCGTGCCGTCGGCGACGAGCCAGAGCCGGTCGGCCACCAGCTCGATCAGGTGGCGGTCGTGGCTGATCAGCACGACCCCGCCGGCATACGCGTTCAGGGCCTGGATCAAGGCCTCGCGCATGTCGACGTCGAGATGGTTGGTGGGCTCGTCCAGGACCAGAAGCCCCGGCGCCTCGACCGAGACGAGCGCCAGCACCAACCGCGCCTTTTCGCCGCCGGAAAGGTCCTCCGCCGCCACCTCCGCCGCCTCGCCCGAGAAACCATAGGCGCCGATCCGAGCCCGAACCTCGGCCGGACGCAGCTTGGGCAAGGCCGCCGCCATGTGCTGGTAAGCGCTTTGGTCGGGATTGAGGGCGTCGATCTGGTGCTGCGCGAAATAGCCGACCTTCAGCTTGCCGGCCCGCGTCACCTGCCCCGCCATCGCCTGCAGCTCACCCGCCAGCAGCTTGGCGAAGGTCGACTTGCCGTTGCCGTTCCGGCCCAACAACGCGATCCGGTCCTCCATGTCGATGCCGAGATCGAGGCCCCTTAGCACCGGGCGGCCGGCCTCGTAGCCGACCGCGGCGGCGTTCATGGTGACGATCGGCGGTGCCAGGGCGACGGGCTCGGGAAAGCGGAGCTCGGGCGTCCAGCCCGCTATCACCGAGGCGATCGGCGCCATCCGCTCCAGCGCCTTCAGCCGGCTCTGCGCCTGGCGCGCCTTGCTCGCCTTGTAGCGGAAGCGGTCGACGAAGGCCTGCATATGGCGGCGCTGCGCCTCCTGGTTTTGGCGCATCTTCTCTTCCAGCACCAACTGCTCGCGCCGGGTCTTCTCGAAGTGGTCGTAGTTGCCCCGGTAGAGCTTCAGGCCGCGTGCCTCGACGTGCAGGATCGCGCCCACGACCTTGTTCAGGAAGTCGCGGTCGTGGCTGACGATCAGCAGCGTGCGCGGATAGCTGGCGAGAAAACCCTCCAGCCAGATCGAGATAGTTGGTCGGCTCGTCCAAGAGCAAGAGGTCGGGCTCCAGGAACAGCACCCGTGCCAATGCCACCCGCATCCGCCAG
>JASLMY010000338.1 GCA_030746295.1 Alphaproteobacteria bacterium
TCGTAGTCGATGCCGAGGCGGTGCTTGACCCGGGCGCGGTAGTTCTCGACCACGACGTCGGCGCTTTTCGCCAGCTTCATGAAGATTGCCAGGCCCTGGTCGCTCTTCAGGTTCAGGGTCAGGCTGCGCTTGTTTCGGTGCAGGTTCTGGAAGTCGAAGCCGTGGCGGGCGCCCGTCAGGCCGCCCTTGTCGCGGTTGATCGTCTGCGGCGCCTCGATCTTGATGACGTCGGCGCCCCAGTCGGCGAGCTGGCGCACGGCAGTCGGGCCGGCGCGGTGCGCCGTCAGGTCGAGGACGGTGAAGCGGGCAAGCGGCAGGCTCTTCTCGGTCATGGCGGGCGCCCTCCTTGGCAACGTCAGCTCTCAGCCGCCTTCTCCAACGCCTCCCAATCGAACATCGGTGCCTGCTTGGCACCGAAGCGGCGCACCGCCTCAGCATGATAGTCGGTGGTCCGGCAGAGGCCCTGGCCCGCCGCTTCCAGCTCGAGCATGGTGCGGTGGTCGAGGTTGAAGGACTGGTTGAGGATATTCTTGGCGATGCCGATCGCCGCCGTCGAGGCGTCGCGGAAGCGGGCGGCGAAGGCCTGCGCCTCGGCCAGCGCCGTATCCTGACCGACGATCCGATAGACGAGGCCGATCTCCTTCGCTTCCTCGGCATAGACGCGGCGGGCGGTGAACACCAACTCCTTCGCCTTCTGCAAGCCCACCAACCGCGGCAATACGAAAAAGCCGCCCCAGTCGGGGACCAGGCCGATGCGCCCGAAGGCTTGCAGGAAGAAGGCACGCGGCGTCGCCAGCACGAAATCGGCGGCGAGTGCGATATTGGCGCCGGCCCCGGCAGCGGCACCGTCGACCAGCGAGATTACCGGCAGCTCCAGGTGCAGAATGTCGTAGATCAGCGGGTGGTTCTGGCGCAGCCCCTGGCGCGTCTCCATTGCGCCCTTGGGCCGGCTGCCCATGGCCTTGACGTCGCCGCCGGACGAGAAGGCGCCGCCGGCCCCGGTCAGGACCAGCGCCTTGACCTCGGCCCCCGCCTGCCCCTTCAGCATCGCGAGCGCAGTGCCCATGTCCTCGTACATCTCCGGGCTTAGCGCGTTGCGGGCCTCAGGCCGGTTGAGCGTCAGGGTGGCGACCTCGTCCGAGATCTCGAAGGTGATGTGCCGGAAGGTCATGGGGCGTGCTCCTTGGCGCTTTCGTTGACGTATGGCTGCCGATTGACCTAGCACATTGTGCGGACGCCTGGCAGCGGTCGACTGTGCGGGCCTGCTTCTGAACCATACGACCTTGAATCAACAACCAACCGGACGGCGAACGATGGCGACACCGCAAGAGGCGATTTTTCACGAGGGCAGCTCCGCCCACCACTATCTCGAATACGACGTTGCGCCTGACGTCGGGGTCGCGGCGGTGATCGATGCCGTCGCCCGGGCCCGGGCAACGTCGGCGGGCGATAGCCGGCTCGTCGTCGCCTTCGGGGCCGAGCTCTGGCGCCGCTTGGCCCCGGACGCGGTTCCGGACCGGCTGACACCGTTCCAGGGGCTGGAGGGCGTGCCGGCGGACGAGCTGCCGGTGAGCCAGCGAGACCTCTTCTTCTGGGTGCACGGGCCCCGGCTCGACGACGTTCTCGACCGGGCGCTCGCCGTCGATCGCGAGATCGAAGGGGTCGCCTCGCTTCGGCTCGACGAGCGCGGCTTCACCTATCACGACTCACGCGACTTGACGGGCTTCGTCGACGGCTCCGCCAACCCGAAGGGCGAGGCGGCGCGCGAGGCGGCTCTCGTCCCCGACGACCGGGCCGGTGCCGGCGGCGCCTTCGTCTTGACGCAGCGCTGGGTACACGACTTGGAAGCCTTTCTGGCGCTGCCCGTGCCCGAGCAGGAGGGCGTCATCGGCCGCACCAAGCCCGACAGCATCGAGCTCGAGGGCGAGGCCATGCCGCCCGACAGCCACGTCGCCCGCACCGACGTCGCCGTCGGTGGCCGAGCGGTGAAGATCTATCGCCGCAGCGCCCCCTTCGGCCGCGTGGCTGAGAAGGGCCTATACTTCCTCGCCTTCGCGGGCGATCCGGGCCGCTTCGAGATCTTGCTCGCGCGCATGTACGGCACTTTCGAGGACGGCGTCCGCGATCGGCTGATTGGTTTCACGAAGCCGGTCACCGGGGCCTATTGGTTCGCGCCGTCGGAGGAGGCATTGGCGGCGTTGCGCTAGGCTGCCTGACGGCTCGCGGGCGGCGCGACAAGCATCTCTCTCTCCGTGTATTGTCGGCGCCTCGGTCATGCGAAGGGCGCCGCCTCGGAGGCCGCGGCGGGCCGCAGATGGGGGAGTGCGCCGCCGTGCAGTATCGATACCTGCTCATCAGCCGCTACGCGCTGATCAACGTCGTCGCCGCGGCTTTGAGTATCGCGGCGTACCTTCAGGGCTGGCTCGACGGTGTCTTCCAGGCGCATCTGCGCGAGCTGTCGGGCCTGATTTTCCTCGTCTTTCTCTATGGCCTGGCGCTCTGCGGCGCCAAGATCTGGCGACACGGCAATGACCTGAACGACCTCGACGCCGGCGCCCCGGATCCCCGCTCGCAGTCCGGGCAATACCTCGTCCGGGCCCGCGCCGGCGACGGCGAGGGCCGCGGCATCCAAGCGCAGGCGCTGCGCCTCAAGCTCACCGATCGGATCGTCGTCGTCCGCCAAATCGCCGATTCCCTGATCTTCCTCGGCCTGATCGGCACCGTCATCGGCTTCATCGTCGCGCTCTCGGGCGTCGACCCTAGCGCCGCCGACCAGGTCGAGAACGTCTCGGCGATGGTCGCAACGCTGATCAGCGGCATGTCGGTGGCGCTCAACACGACCTTGGTCGGTGCCGTCCTCTATGTCTGGCTGATCATCAACTACCGCATCTTGGTCAGCGGCACGGTCGACCTGATCGCCGCCACGCTCGAGCTGGGCGAGGCCGATGCAGGGCCTTGACCAGCTCGAGGAGGAGGGCTGGGGCACCGTCTTTCGCGACGTCATCCTGCTGGCCCTGATCGGCTTCGTGGCGATGGTGATCATGCTGCTGCCGCATATCCAGCCGGTCCGGAAGGAAACCGAGGAGCACAAGGCGCCCGGCAACGTCATCGTCGAGATGCATTGGCCGGCCGAGCTGGCGGTCGACGTCGATCTCTGGGTGCAAGCGCCGAACGAGATCCCGGTCGGCTTCTGGAACCTGGGCGGCCAGACCTTCAACCTGCTTCGCGACGACCTCGGCATCGAGGGCGACGCCACTGACCGCAACTACGAGGTCTCATACAGCCGCGGCATCCCGGCCGGCGAATACGTCGTCAACGTGCACATGTACGGACCCCTGCCGCACGGCACGGTGGTGCCTGTCAACGTCGTCGTCAGCGTCAAGCGCAAGCTCGAGGATACTGCGCAAATCCTCGATACCACGGTCAATCTGACCCGGCGCGGCCAGGAGGAGACTGCGTATCGGTTCCGCCTGACGGCCGAAGGCGAGCTCGTCGAGGGCAGCGTCAGCACGCTCAGCCGGCGCCTGGTCACGGGAGAGAACTGATGGATATCCTGTCAACACCCAAGGCGTGTTAGTGCAATCAGATCTAAATACCACTTTGTTTTCAATATGTTACAGGCCGGCATCTGCCTCAGGCAAGATCCTCAATTGGACGCAGGTACCACCTAGGTACCACCGACGCATATCTCAGGGCGCGTTCTCTGGCCCACGCTCTACGTTTGCGGCATGAGGAGGCTACCGCCTATTACTCCCCTTAAGATTCTAAATATATGCAGCCGTCCAAAGTGTCCACACCCGTCCAAACAGACGTAAAATCAATAGGTTACTGGGCGGTTTGTTCCTGTCCACATGTGTCCACACATGTCCAAAAAAAGTTTCTGAAATTCCGCGGCCACTCCCGCATTACTGGGGCATCGGTCTGCGCCTCGCAGGCCCCAGGGATTACACCCCCTTACCCCCCCCCTTCGGTGGACTTC
>JASLMY010000339.1 GCA_030746295.1 Alphaproteobacteria bacterium
GGGCATGTTCTCGACCAGGCCGACGACGCCCACCGCGTTGACTTTGGCCTTGCGCTGCGCCAGGGCGCGCATCAGCCCGATGATGACGCCGGCGCCGCCCATGTCCCACTTCATGTCCTCCATGCCGCCGGCCGGCTTGATGGAGATGCCGCCGGTGTCGAAGCAGACGCCCTTGCCGACGAAGGCGATCGGACGTTGACGGGCGCCGCCGCCCTGCCAGCGCAGCACCACCAGCCGGCTGTCGCGGGCGCTGCCTTGGCCGACGCCCAGAAGCGCGCCCATGCCGAGCCGCTGCATAGGTGCCTCGCCCAGCACCTGGACCTTGACGCCGTCGGCAGTGAGCGCCCGACAGCGCTTGGCCAGGTCGTCGGGATAGAGGATGTTGGCAGGCTCGGAGACCAGGTCGCGGGTGAGAAACACGCCCCCGCCCAAGGCGGCCAGCGGGCGGTAGGCGCGCCGCGCCGCGGTGGCACCTTTGACCGTGACGGTGACGTTGGCGAGGCTCGGCTTTTGCGCCGGCTTCTGGCGGGTGCGGTACTTGTCGAAGCGATAGCTGGCGAGGTGGGCGCCAAAGGCCAGGCGCGCCGCCATCTCGCCCCGATCCAGCTTGGCGCCGGAAACGGCGTCGCAAGCGATCGAGAGCGCCCGGACCCCACTCGTCAGCAGCCGCCCGACGGCGCCGCCGCCGAGCGCTTCCAAGTTCAGACCATTGACGTCGCCAGCCTTGCCGAGGCCCGCCAGCAGTACCCGATCGAGGTTGCTGCCCGCCGGTGCCAGGACCTCGAGCCATTGCCCCTTCTTGCCCTCGAAGCGGCTTGCCGCCATCGCTCGCGCCAGCGCTCCCTTGCACTGTCGGTCGACGGCCTTGGCGCTGGCCAGCATCTCGCGGCCGTCGAGGACGCCGACGACGAGGGCGCCGGCACGCGGCAGTTTGTATTCGCTGAAAGCCACCTTCATGGAGTAGTCCCCTTGGTACAGCCGGAGCCGAGACGGCCGGCACGACGACGCTGGTGCCGTCATCTTAGCGTTCGTCGCGGCGATGAGAAGAGCCGCCGGAGCCGCCGCTCGACGCGCTGGACGGCGAGCGCCGGTTGGTGTCATATTCGCCGCGCTCCCGGCACGGCGGCGGAGCAAGCAACGAGAGGGCGTGGGCGCATGGGCGCGACGATCGGCACGCGGCTGATGACCTGGTGGAAGGGCGAGCGGGTCGGCGAGGACCAGTTCGGCAACCACTACTACAAGGCCAAGCGGGGCCGCCGTCGCTGGGTTGTCTACCGTGGCCGGGCCGAGGCCTCGAAAGTGCCGCCCGAATGGCACGCCTGGCTGCACTACACGATCGACGCGGTGCCCGGCGGCAATGGCGGCGGGCCCGAGTGGGAACGCCAGCACCAGCCGAATCTCACCGGTACCGAGCACGCCTACCACCCCTCCGGTAGTCTGCTCGAGGGCGGCCGAAGGGCCGCGACGACGGCCGACTACGAAAGCTGGACGCCGAAATAAACGACTGATTCCGAACCCCGTTTCCAGTGTTGGCCGGCCGGCGTGGTGCCGCGGCGGCGGGTCGGCTCCTGGCACCGTCGGCGAAATTCTGATATTCCGCGCAGGATCTCGGTAGGGCAGCGAAGGCGGTAGCCATGGGCGGAAATCTGGTCGAGACGCTGATCGGCGCGGTGGTGTTGGTGGTGGCGGCGGTGTTCCTCATCTTCGCCTACAACAAGGCCGGCGTGGCCAAGGTCGATGGCTACGAGCTGGTCGCCAGGTTCGACAAGGTCGACGGCATTCGGGTCGGCAGCGACGTCGTGATGAGCGGCATCAAGATAGGCACCGTCGTCGACCAGCAGCTCGACCGGAAGGAATTCATCGCGGTGTTGCGGATCACCGTCGACGAGTTGCTCCAATTGCCGACCGATTCGACGATCAAGGTCACCTCCTCGGGCCTGCTCGGCGACAAGTACCTGGCGATCGAGCCGGGCGCGTCGGACGAGATCATGGAGCCGGGCGATACCTTCGAGTTCGCCCAGGGCTCGATCGATCTCATGGACCTTCTTGGCAAGGCCGTCTATGCCACGGGCAAGGGCCAATAGTGCCAGGGGCGATGCTATCGTCGGCGGCTCTTGGCCTAGTCCTGGCGTTGACGGTGACGCCGTCGCTGGCCGATAAGGTCGCCGTGCTGCGCGGCCTCGACAAGATTACCGCGCGCGTCACTACGTTCGAGGTCCCGGTCGGAACGACGGCGCGCTTCGGCACGCTCTCCATCACCCTCGATGACTGCAACAAGCGCCCGCCGGAGGAGCCGCCGGAGACCACGGCGTTTCTCGAGATCGACGAGACCCGCCCCGGCGAGAGCCGCTCGACGCGGCTTTTCACCGGTTGGATGTTCGCCTCCTCGCCGGCCCTCTCGGCCCTCGAGCACCCGGTCTATGACGTCTGGGTGATCGACTGCAAAATCGTCTCCGCGGAGAGCTCGGCGCCGGCGCAGTAGAAGTCGGCGCTGATCTCGAGGGCCGCCTCCAGACGGCGAAGATAGTCCTTGCGGGCGATCTCGACGGCACCGAACTGTTGCAGGTGCTCGGTGACGAACTGGGTGTCGAGGAGGATGTAGCCGCCGAGCTTCAGGCGCCCGACCAAGTGGACGAGCGCCACCTTGCTGGCGTCGCGAACGGTACTGAACATGCTTTCGCCGAAGAAGGCGCCGCCCAGCGAGACGCCGTAGAGACCGCCGACGAGCCGCCCTTCGTCCCAGGTCTCGACGCTGTGCACGAAGCCGCGCTCGTGCAGCTCGCCATAGATGGTGAGGATGCGATCGTTGATCCAAGTCCCGTGATGGCCACGCCGCTCGCCGGCGCAGGCCCGGATGACGCCGGCGAAGGCGCGGTCGGCGGTCACCTCGAAGCGGTTCGCAAGCACGGTGCGCCCGAGCCGGCGCGGCAAATGGAAGCGGTCCAGCGGAATGACGCCGCGGTGGTCGGGATCGACCCAGAAGAGGCGCTCGTCCCGCCGGTCCTCGGCCATCGGAAAGATGCCGGCGGCATAGGCCTTCAACACCAGCTCAGGCGTGATCTCCACCATCTCTCTCAGGAGGCCGGCCGGCTGCGCTCCAGGAACGTCTCCAGCCAGTGGATGTGGTAGTCGCCGTCGACGAAATCGGGCTCCCACATCAGGGCCAGATGGAGCGGGATGTTGGTCTCGATGCCGCCGACCACGAACTCCTCGAGGGCGCGGCGCAGGCGCATCAGGCAGTCGTTGCGGGTGCGGCCGTGGACCACCAGTTTGGCGATCAGACTGTCGTAGTCGGGTGGCACCCGATAGCCGGCGTAGAGGGCCGAATCGACCCGCACGCCGAGCCCGCCAGGCGGATGATACTCGGTGATCCGGCCCGGCGAGGGCGCCAGCGTCCAGGGATCCTCGGCGTTGATGCGGCATTCGATGGCGTGGCCCTCGGCCCGCACGGTTTCCTGTGTCAGCTCCAGCGGTACCCCGGCGGCGATCCGCAACTGCTCGCGCACCAAGTCGATGTTGGTGGTCGCCTCGGTGATCGGATGCTCGACCTGCAGGCGGGTGTTCATCTCGATGAAGTAAAACTCGCCGTCGGCGTATAGAAACTCGACCGTGCCGACGCCGCGATAGGAGATCTCGGCCATGGCCTCGACGACGCGCGCGCAAATCGCCTGGCGTTCAGGCGCGTTCAAGGCCGGGGAGGGCGTCTCTTCGAGGATCTTCTGGTGGCGGCGTTGCAGCGAGCAATCGCGCTCGCCCAAATGCACGACCTTACCCCGGCCGTCGCCCAGGACCTGAATCTCGATATGCCGGGGCCGCTCCAGATACTTCTCCAGATAGAGCGTGTCGTCGCCGAAGGCGGCCAGGCTCTCGGCCTTGGCGGCGACCATCGC
>JASLMY010000033.1 GCA_030746295.1 Alphaproteobacteria bacterium
CACCATTTACGAGTACCCTCAGAACTCGTTCGTCGCCAACTTCATCGGCGAGAACAACAACCTGGAGGGCCGGGTGACACGGCTCGACGGCGAGGCCTGCGAGGTGACGCTGACGACCGGCGAGCAGGTGATGGCCCGGGCCGTCAACGTCGCCGGCGAGGGCGCGGAGACCGCTCTCTCGGTCCGGCCCGAGCGTCTCTATCTGCGCCACGACGGCCGCGATCTCGCCAACCGCGTCGAGGGCGAGGTGACCGAGATCATCTATGGCGGCGACCATTCGATGATCAGGCTCGGCCGCGCCGGCGGCGGTGAGCTGATGGCCAAGGTGGTGGCGGCCGAGGCCGAGGACATCCGCTTGGGCGAGAAGCTCGAGATCGGCTGGGAGACCGCCCATTGCCGCGCCCTCGACCCGCTCTGAGGCGTGCTGGCCGCCAACGCTAGCAAGGAAGCTTGCATGGACCTGCCTTTCGACCGTGACCTCTCCATCGGCGTCTCGGCGCCATTGATGACGGCGGAGAATTTCCACGCCACGATCGGCCTCGTCGACCGGCTCGGCTACGACGTCTTCTGGGCTGGCGACCATGTCGAGGCCGCTTCGCCGATGCTGGAGCCTTTGGTGCAACTGGCCCAGGCGGCAGCGCTCAGCCAGCGCCTCACCATCGCCACGGGCATCTATCTCTTGCCGCTCCGCCATCCGGTGTCGGTCGCCAAGCAGGTCGCCAGCCTCGACCGGCTCACCGGTGGCCGCCTTCTCTTTGGCGTCGGTGTCGGTGGCGAGTTCCCGAACGAGTTCGCCGCCTGCGAGGTGCCGATGACCGAGCGCGGCGCCCGCCTCTCCGAGGCGATCCCGATCCTGCGTGCGCTCTGGTCCGACCAGCCGGCGGCGCACCAGGGCCGTTTCTACAACTTCCCCGAGGTGCACCTGACGCCGGGCCCGGCCCGGCCGGGCGGGCCGCCGATCTGGTGCGGCGGCCGGTCCGATGCCGCGCTCCGACGTGCCGGCCGCTTGGCCGACGGCTGGCTCGCCTACGTGGTCTCGCCCGAGCGCTATGCCGAGAGCCTGGAGAAGATCCTGGCCGCGGCAGCAGAGGTGGGGCGCCAGACCGACCGTTACGGTACCGGCATCATGCTCTACTGCCGCATCGAGGACGACTACGAGACGGCGCTGGAGGTCATGACCGAGGATCTCTCGGCTCGTTACAAAATGGATTTCGGCGTCCCCGCCAAGCGCTACGGCGCCCTCGGCCGGCCGGAGGACGTGGCCGAGGTGATCGCCGGCTTCCGTGCCATCGGCGTCCGCCACGTCTCCCTCGACATGTCCGGCCCCGACGCCGACCGCCAGGCCCAGCTCACCCGCTTCGCCGAAGAGGTCCGGCCGTTGTTGTGAGGGCGCGCGACCGCACTCACCCCGAAGCCGCGTATTCGGCCGAGTAGCGGCCGGCGCGGCGGCCGAAGACGGCGCCGGAGGTGAGGCCGCTGCCGCCCGGGTAGTTCTCGTAGAAGAGGCCGCCGACGAGCTCGCCGGCCGCATAGAGGCCGGGAATGGAGCGGTAGCCCAGGTCCTGGACCTCGTTCGAGGCGTTGATCTTCAAGCCGCCAAAAGTGAAGGTGACACCGGTGGTGGTGACGAAGCCGACATAGGGCGGGCTGTCGATCGGCAAGGCCCAGTTGCTCTTGCGCGGGCTGATGCCCTCGGTGCCGACACCATCCAGGATCGCCGGATTGTAGTCGCCGGATTGGCAGGCGGCGTTGTACTCGGCGACCGTTCGGGCCAGGCCCTGGGCATCGATCTCCAGCGCCTCGGCCAGCCCTTCGATCGTGTCGGATTGGGCCTTGGTGACCTGGCGGATCCGGTACTCGTCGCGCAGCATGTCGACGGTCTTCTGGTCGAAGATCTGCACTGCGGTGCGGCGCGGCTGCTCCATGATGGCACTGCCGAAGCGGACATAGGTCAGGTTGCGATAGTCCTCGCCCTCGTCGACGAAGCGGTTGCCCTCGATGTTGACCATGATGCCGAGGGGGTAGGAATGCTTCTGGAAGTTGTCCAGGACCTCGCGGTCGCCGTAGGGCGGGGCCGAGATGTCCCAGCCGACCGAATGGCAGCCGGACCAGTTGCCGAAGGGCAGCGCGCCGGCGTCGAGGGCCATCTTGATGCCGTCGCCGGTGTTGTGCCGGGTGCCGCGGACCCGGGCCAGGTCCCAGCCGCGGCCGAGATAGCGGACCCGCCATTCCGGGTTGGCCTCGAAGCCGCCGCAGGCCAGTACCACGGCCTTGGCGGCGATCTCCTCGTAGCCTTGCGGCGTGCGCGCCTCGAGGCCGGTGATCCGGCCCGAGCGGTCCTGCAACAGGCGGTTGGCGCCGGTCTCGTAGCGGATCTCGATGCCGAGCTTGTCGCAGCGCGCCAGCAGGAACTGCACCAGGCCGGCGCCGCCGCCGACGGCCTCGATGTTGACGCCGCCGTAAAAGCGGTGCTTGCCGTCGACGAGATAGGATTGGCGGCCGAACATGGGCACGAAGCGAACCCCGTTCTCCCTGAGCCAGGCCACGGTGGGGCGGGATTCGTCGATCAGGATCCAGGCCAGCTCCTCGTCCGCCTGGTGGTGCGTCACCTTCATCAGCTGGTCGTAGAAGTGATGGCGGTCGTGCGAGGGCAGGTCGATCTGCGCCCGCTCGGCCTCCGAGAGGTCGACCAGGACGTCGGTGGCGACGTCGTCCAGGCCCTCGTGCGCGAAGCGAAAGCCGCCGGCGGTGAAGTAGGAATTCCCACCCTTCTCTTCCTCGGGCGCCTTCTCCAGGACCAGCACCCGGGCCCCGTTCTCATGCGCCGAAATTGCCGCCGAAAGCGCCGCGTTGCCCGCGCCGACCACGACCACGTCGTAGCTCGTCTCCGTCATTGCCAACCGTCTCCTCCAAGCCAGATCGGCCCGCATCATAGCAAGCGCCGCCAGGCCGGGAAGAGCGCACTCTTCAATGGCGGCGCCTAGGTCGTGCCGGCTTGCCAGCAGGGCGCAAATCTGCCTTCATCTCCGCCGACGACCGAGCCCCAGCAACAGCCGAGTATTCCGATGCCCCTAGACCCGCAAATCCAAGAAGCGCTGGCCGCCATGGCGAAGCTCGACCTGCCGGCGATGGAGACGCTGGCGCCCGAGGCAGCCCGGACGCAGATGGAGGACCTGGTCAAGGCCCGCGGCCTGGAGCCGGAGCCGGTCGGCGGCGTCGAGGAATTGCTGCTGCCGGGGCCGGGCGGTGGCATTCCGGCGCGGCTCTACCGGCCGATACGAGGCGCCGACGCGCCGCTGCCGGTGTTGATCTACTACCATGGCGGCGGCCACGTCATCGGCAGCCTGGACACGCACGACGGCGTCGCCCGGGCGCTGTCGAACCACGGCGAATGCGCGGTCCTCTCGGTCAACTACCGGAAGGCGCCCGAGCACGTCTTCCCGGCGGCGGTCGAGGACGCCTTCGCCGCCGCCCAATGGGCCGGCGAGAAGGGCGGTGAGGTCGGGCTAGACACCGGCCGGATCGCCGTCGGCGGCGACAGTGCGGGCGGCAACCTGGCCGCGGTGGTGGCGCTGATGGCGCGCGATGCCGGGGCACCGCGGCTGGCGCTGCAGGTGCTCGTCTACCCGATCGCCGATTATGCCTGCGTCGCCGGCAGCTACCGGACCTATGGCAAGGGCTATGGGCCGCTGACCGAGGAGCTGATGTTCTATTTTCAGCGTTACTATCTCGATGACGCCAAGGACGTGGGCGATTGGCGCGCCTCGCCGATCAAGGCGGCGAGCCATGCGGGCCTGGCGCCCGCCCTCATCGTCGCGGCCGAGTACGACGTCCTGCACGACGACGCCGTCGCCTATGCCGAGACCCTGCGCGGCGCCGGCGTCCCGGTGACCTACAGCGAGTACCCCGGCATGATCCACGCCTTCTTCTCGATGCCGAGCAAGATCGACGGCACCGCCCGCGCCCAGGCCGAGGTCGGCGCGGCGCTCAGGCAGGCTTTCGGCTGACAAGACTGATTTCGATATTGGCTGAACCACCCGCTCCCCCGCCCCAACCACCCCGAGGGTGCCGGTCCAAACCGGATAGATGGGTAACAGATTGGCCCGGCGATTCGACGTAAGTCGTCCGCGCTGCCGGTCGACGGGCTTTAGCCGCGGCCGAACTTGGCCTCGATCTCGGCCAGGGCGGCGTCCGTCTTCCGCAGGCCGTCGAGCTTCATCGAAGACAGGATCTCGGGCGTCTTGGTGTACTGGATCTCGCGGTAGTCGACGATCTGGATCCGGTTGCCCCAGGGATCCAGGAAGTCGATACCGCGGCCCGGCAGCAGCTCGATGTCAAGCTCGGCTAGGCGCTCGCGAACACGCTCCTTGTCGTCGACGACGAGGCCGAAGTGACGCTCGGCATCGGCGGCTTGCGTCCGCCCGAGCGAAAAGTTCAAGAACTGATCGCCCATGTCGATGAAGGCGATCCGCTCGGAGCGGCCGCGCAGCTCGAATGCGAAGATCTGGCCGTAGAAGGCCAGCGCCTCGTCGATGTCACCGACTTCCAACGCGACATGGTTCATGCCTACCAGGCGCGGCTTCGCCTCATCCATCACGCTGCCTCCCCTCGCATCCGGTCCCCGCCAGCGAACAATGGCGCACGCATCCGACCCAGGCAATGTCGGCGGGGAGGATGTTCACGAGTTGGAGGGCGCGAGGCAGGCCGCGAGGGCCGCGGCCAGGTTTCGCATCAGGCCGAAATAGGCTTCCGGCCCTGGGGCGAGAGCGGCGCCGAGCGGGTCCAGAACAGCGGTCTTGGCGCCGGTGCCCTCGACAATGGTCTCCACCAGGCGGGGTCGGTACTGGGGCTCGGAAAAGACGCAAGCCGCACCGTCGGCGCGAATCTTGGCCCGGATCTCCAGCAGCCGTCGGGCGCCGGGCGGCCGCTCGGGGCTGACGGCCACAGCGCCGACGGCGTTCAGGGCGAAGCTGCGCTCGAAATACTGATAGGCGTCGTGAAAGACGACGTAGGGGCGCTCGCGCACCGGCCCCAACCGGGCTTGGAGCTCGCTCTCCAGGGCCGAAATGCGCTCGGCCGCGGCCCGCGCGTTCTGCGCGTAGGTCTCGGCCCCTTCGGGGTCGGCCCGGCTGAGCGCCGCCGCGACGATGGCGATGATGGCCTGTGCGTTCCGGGGGTCGAGCCAGAGATGTGGGTCGACGCCACCCTCGTGATGATCATGCTCCGCCGCCGCTTCATCCGCCTTCTCCCAGACGCCGCCCTGGCGGACCGGCAGCCGGCGCAATCCTGCCTCGTCGGCCAGGGTGATGACGCGCGCCTCCGCGGCCAGGCCAACGAGCGGCTTTTCGAGGAAGGTCTCGAGGCTCTCGCCGACGCGGATGACGATGTCCGCGCGGGCCAGCTTGCGGGCGTCCGAGGGCTTCAGGACGTATACATGCGGCGAGGCGCCGCCTGGCAGCAGCAGCGCGGGCTCGCCGCGCCCGGCCATCACCAGGGCGGTCAGCGAATGTAGCGGCGGCACCGTGACCACGACCTTCGGCGCCGCCGCCTCGACCGCAGTCGTGATCGTCAGCGCGGCGAGGAAAGCCGCCGGGGCCGGTCGCCTCAGCCATCGCAATGCCGCTCGCGCCGTCATGCCTCGTTTCCGGCGTTGCTTGTGGGTCGGGGGGCGCAACACTATAACCCTGGCCGGGACCCTGCAAACAACCAGAGGGACGCTGGCATGAGCTCTGTCCAGGCCACGCCGGTGGCTAGCGCGGCGGCGACAGCCCTCGTCGAGGCCCGCGGTGTTCGCGTCGGCGTGCGCGGTCGGACGATCCTCGACCAGGTCGACGTCACGATCGGCCGCGGCGAGCTGGTGACCCTCGTGGGTCCGAACGGCTCGGGCAAGACGACGCTGGTGCGTGCGCTCCTGGGCCTGATCCGGCCGGACCAGGGCAGCGTTTGGCGGGCCCCCGACATGGCCATCGGCTACGTGCCGCAGGACTTCCAGGTCGACGCCTCGTTGCCGCTGACGGTGCGCCGCTTCCTCCGCCTCTTCGGCAAGGGGCGAGCGGACCGGATCGAGGCCCTGTTGGCGGAGGTCGGTATCGCCTACGCCATCGATGCGGCGGTGCATGAGCTGTCGGGCGGCGAGCTGAGGCGCGTCCTGATGGCCCGGGCGCTGCTGCGCGACCCCGATCTCCTGGTCCTCGACGAGCCGATGGCCGGCGTCGACGTCACCGGCCAGGCCGAGCTTTACGAGCTGATCCGGCGGATCCGCGATGTCCGCGGTTGCGGTGTCTTGGTGGTGAGCCACGATTTGCACCTGGTGATGGCGACCACCGACCGGGTCTACTGCCTGAACGGCCACATCTGCTGCTCGGGCGCGCCCGAGATGGTCAGTCGCGACCCCGCCTTCTTGGCCCTCTTCGGGCCCGAGATCGCGGGCGAGCTGGCCCTCTACACGCACCGCCACCAGCACCGGCACGCGCTCTCGGGCGACCGTCTGGACTTGGACGAGACACCGGACGAGACACCGGACGAGGCGGCGGGCGACAGCGGCGATGGATGACTTCGTCCTCCGCGCGCTTCTGGCCGGGGTCGGCCTGGCGCTCGCCATGGGGCCGCTCGGCGTCTTCGTCGTCTGGCAGCGGATGGCCTATTTCGGCGACACGTTGGCGCATTCGGCACTGCTGGGCGTCGGCCTCGGCATCCTGCTAGGGCTCGAGGTCAGCCTAGGCATCATCGCCGTCTGCCTCGTCGTTGCCGTTCTGTTGGTCTTGCTGCGCCGTCAGCAGGGCCTTGCCGACGACACGCTCCTCGGCATCCTCTCGCACGGCACGCTCGCGCTCGGCCTCGTGGTGCTCGCTTTCATGGAGGGCTTCCGCGCCGACCTGCTGGGCTATCTCTTCGGCGACGTGCTCGCCGTCGACCGGGCCGACGTGATCGGTATCTATGCCGGCGGCCTTGGCGCCTTGGCAGTGCTGGCCTGGCTCTGGCGGCCCTTGCTGTCGATCACCGTGCACGAGGAATTGGCCCGCGTCGAAGGCGTGCCGGTGCTGGCGGTCAGGCTCGCCTTCATGGCCCTGATCGCGGTGCTGATCGCGGTGGCGATGAAGGTGGTGGGGATTCTGCTGGTGACCTCGTTGCTGATCATCCCGGCGGCGGCGGCCAGGCGCTTTGCCCGCACGCCCGAGGCGATGGCGCTGCTGGCGGCTTTGGCGGGGGTGCTGGCCGTCGTCCTCGGCCTCGCCGGCTCGCTCGCTTGGGATCTGCCGTCCGGCCCCGCGATCGTCGCCGCGGCGGCGCTGCTCTTCGCGTTGGCCAGCTTCTCCGCTCTGCTTCGGCCCCGTGGATAAGCGCCAAATGACGTAAGTTCAGGCCTCGGCCGGCCGCAGGCTTTGCTCGTTGATCGGCCAGTGGACCAGCGCGGCGAAGAGCCCCAAGGCGACGCCCAGCCACCAGACGACGTCGTACGAGCCGGTGGCGTCGTAAAGATAGCCGCCGAGCCAGATACCGGTGAAACTGCCCATCTGGTGGCTGAAGAAGACGATGCCGACCAGCGTCGCCATGTAGCGGACGCCGAACATCTGCGCCACCAGCGCCGTCGTCAGCGGCACCGTGGAAAGCCACAAGAGGCCCATGACGAGGGCGAAGAGGAGGACGCTCACGGGGCTCGCCGGGGTCAGGACGAAGATCGCGATGACGACCGCGCGGGCGCTGTAAAGGAAGCAGAGGCAGTACTTCTTCGACAGCCGGCTGCCGGCGATGCCGGCGAGAATCGAGCCGACGACGTTGGCGAGGCCGACGATGGCGAGCGCCCAGGCGCCGATCTCGGCGGACAGGCCCTTGTCCGTGACGTAGGCCGGCAGGTGCACGCCAATGAAGGCGACATGGAAGCCGCAGACGAAGTAACCGGCGGTCAGCAACAGATAGCTCGGATAGCGCCCAGCCTCCTTCAGCGCCGCGCCGAGCGACTGCCCGCTCGGCCCGAAATGCTCGCGGGTTCGCGTGCGGAGCGGCCATGTGAGCGGAATCATCAGCGCCGCGATCAGCGAGAGATAAAGGAGTGCGGTCTGCCAGCCATAGGCGGAGAGGAAGCTCTGACCCAGCGGCACCATCAGGAATTGGCCGAGACTGCCGAAGGCGGTACCGAGGCCGAGGACCAACGCGCGGCGCTCGTTCGACACCGCGCGTCCCATCGCCGCCAGCACCACGCCGAAGCCGGTGCCGCCGAGGCCGAGGCCGACCAGCAGCCCGGCCGAGACGTGGAAGTCGAGCGGCGAGGTGGTTTTGGCCATCAGGGCGACGCCGATCGCGTAGCAGATCCCGCCGGCGGCGATGGCGCGGCCGTTGCCGAACTTGTCGGCGACCATGCCGGCCAACGGCTGGCCAAGCCCCCACATCAGGTTCTGCACCGCGATGCCGAAGGCGAAGACCTCGCGGCCCCAGCCGAAATCCGCGCTCACCGATGCCAAGAAGAGGCCGAAGCTGCTGCGGACGCCGAGCGAGATCAGGCAGATCAGGCAGCCGGCGACCAGGATCATCATCGGCAGGCGAGCGTTCGCGTCGGGCATCCGAATTCGATCCTCGTCGAGGCGTGAAATCCGAAACCGGCAGACTCAATCGAAGACCAGCTTCGGAAAATAGAAGGAGACCACCCAGTTCGGCTGGTCGACGACCTCCGAGATGCGAAGATCGGCGGCCACACTGCATAACATATAGGCGTCCTCGGGCGCGAGGCCATGCAGGCGGCCCAGAAGGTCGATCATGCCGGCGACCGCGTCCCGGGTCGCCGCCATCAGGTCGGGGCCGATGCCGGTGGTGACGTGATAGCCCTTCTCGTCGAGATGGCGGCTGACCGGGCCTGCGGTCTCGAAACGGGGAAAGGCGAGGCCCGCGTCCTTCTCCAGCTCGAAGCGGAGCGCCACCGTCATCGGGCTCTCGATGGCGGTGCCGCAGACCTCGCCGTCGCCCTGGGCGGCGTGGGTGTCGCCGAGCGAGAAGAGCGCGCCCGCGACCTCGACCGGCAAGTAGAGCACCGTGCCTTGGCTGAGGTCACGGATGTCCATGTTGCCGCCGACCCGGCGCGGCGGCACGATCGAATGCGGCCCGGGCTCGGCCGGTGCCAGGCCGATGGTGCCGCAGAAAGGCTTCAACGGCACCCGCCCGCCGGGACCGTAGACGGCCGGCGCCAGGCTTGCAGGGTCATACTTCCAGAGTTGGAGCGCCGGCTCGGGGAACTGGTCGGCGAGCAGGCCGAAGCCCGGGATCAGCGCCGTCCAGCCCCAGCCCGAGGGCTCGTAGGCGAGGAGCGTCACCTTCAGCGCATCGCCCGGCTCGGCCCCGTCGACGTAAACCGGCCCGGTGACCGGGTTGACCTGGTCGAAGTCGAGGGCGGCGACCTCGGCGACGGTGGAGCTGGGGCTGAGCTGCCCGCCAGAGGAATCCACCGTCTCGAAGCTGGCCTCGTCGCCGGGCGCCACGGTGGTCACCGGCTCGTTGGCGTTGTCCCAGCCGAAGTGGTGGTGGGTGCGGTGGATGGTGTGGTTCGTCGACCCGGTCATCGCAGATGTCTTGCTACCATCAGCCTTCTTGCGCCTCGGCTCGGGCGGCCTCGTGCTTGGCGACTTCCTCGGCGACCAGCTCCTTCTTGGAGAGCTTGCCGATCATCGTCTTCGGCAATTCGTCGCGGAACTCGATCTCGGCCGGCAGCTCGTGCTTGCCGAGCTTCGGCACCAGGAAGGCGTGCAGCTCCTCCGCCGTCAGCCCACCGCCCTCGGCCAGCTTGACGAAGGCCTTGACCGACTGGCCTCGGTAGTCGTCGGGAATGCCGATCACCGTCACCTCCTCGACCGCCGGGTGCTGGTAGATCGCCTCTTCGACATGGCGGGGATAGACGTTGAAGCCGCCGACCAGGACCAGGTCCTTGATCCGATCGATGATGAAGGTATAGCCCTCTTCGTCCATGTAGCCGACGTCGCCGGTCCTGAGCCGGCCCTCGACCAGAACCTCGGCCGTCGCCTCGGGCCGCTGCCAATAGCCCTGCATGACCTGCGGCCCCTCGATGCAGATCTCGCCGGTCTCGCCTTGCGGCAGCTCGTTTCCCGGGTCCTCGGGCTCGGTGATGACGATGCGGGTGCCCGGCACCGGCTGGCCGATCGAGCCCTCCTTGTTGGCGCCCTTGAAGGGGTTGCAGCTGCAGACCGGTGCCGCCTCGGTCAGGCCATAGCCTTCGAAGACGACCGCGCCGGTCAGCTCCTCGAAACGCTGCTTGGTCTCGACCGGCAGCGGCGCCCCGCCCGAGATGCAGGCCCGTACCGAGGAGAGGTCGAGCCGGCCGGCATCGGCATGGCCGGCGATCGCGCCGAACATGGTCGGCACGCCCGGCATCAGGGTCGGCTTCTTGCGCGGGATGTCGCGCATCACGTCTTCCAGCACGAAACGCGGATGGATGATGATCTCGGCGCCCAGATGCACCGACATGTTCATCACCACGGTCATGGCGAAAACGTGGAAGAAGGGGAGCACCCCCATCATCCGCTCGTCGCCTTGCCGCAAGTCCGACATCCAAAGCGCCGTCTGCAAGGTGTTCAAATAGATATTGGCGTGGCTCAGCATCGCGCCTTTCGAGACGCCGGTGGTGCCGCCGGTATATTGCAACACCGCGGTCGCGCTCTCCGGCGCGATCTCGACGGGGGCGTAGTCGCCCTCGTTATGCATCAACTCCTGGAACGAGACGTGCCGGGCATCGTTCCGCACCGCTGCCACCTCGCGCCGCTTCAGCAGCGGGAAAAGCCAGTTCTTCGGGAACGGCAGGACCTCGGCCAGGCTGCCGACAACCAGTGTCTTCAGCCGGCTCTCGGCGAGCAGCGTCTCCATCTTCGGGTAGAGCGCCTTCAGGCCGAGCGTCACCATGATGTCGGTGTGACTGTCCTCGATCTGGTGCAAGAGCTCCTCTTCCGAGTAGAGCGGCGAGAAGTTGACGACCGTGCCACCGGCCTTGAGGACGCCGTAGTAGCAGACCACGAACTGCGGGCAGTTGGGCAGGAAGAGGCCTACCTTGATGCCTGGGCCGACACCGAGGTCCTGGAAGCCGCGCGCCGCCTGCGACACCATCCGGCCGAGCTCGGCATAGGTGAAGGTGCGGTCGAGAAAGTCGATGGCCGGTTTGTTGGGAAAGCGCTCGACCGCGTCGTCGAGAAGCTGATAGAGCGGTCTCGGCACCAGCGGCGCGTGCCAGTCGACGCCCGGCGCGTAGTTGTTGAGCCATGGATCGGCGGCCATTGGTCACCTCCCGAAGACGGTCTCTCTGCCGGGCGCGGGCCGCGCGCCCGTCGGCACCCATCGATGCGAACTTATACCATTGTCGCCGCCGGGGCGTCCGCCGGGATCGTCAGCGCCCTTTGAATTCAGGTTTGCGCTTCTCGGCGAAGGCGGAGACGCCTTCGCGGAAATCTCCGGTCTCGACGTTCGAGGCGAAGCATTCGGCCTCCATCTGCAGCTGCTGCTCGAACTGGTTGTCGATCGAGACGTTCATCAGACGCTTGGCGTTGCCGAGCGCGTGCGTCGGTCCCGCCGCCAGGCGCCCGGCCAGCTTCACCGTCTCGGCCTCGAGCGCGTCCGCCGGCACGACGAAGTTGATCATGCCGTAGTCCTTCGCGGCAGGGGCGTCGAACTCGTCGCCGAGGAGGGCGATCTCCAGGGCCCGCTTGAGGCCGACCATGCGCGGCAGGTAGTAGGTCCCCGCACCGTCGGGGCTGGTGCCGATGCGGACGTAGGCGAGGGTGAACTTGGCGTCCTCGGAGGCGATCGTCAGGTCGGCGGCGATCGCCAGGCTGACCCCGAAGCCGGCCGCGTAGCCGTGCACCGAGGCGATGACCGGCTTTGCCATCCGCCGGAGCGAAAAGATGATCGGGTGCATCTCGCTGATGCCCTCCAAGAAGCGTCGCCGCTTCCAGTGCGGGTCGTTGTCGCGCTCGGCGTAGAAGCGTTTGACGTCGCCGCCGGCCATGAAGTGGGCACCGGCGCCCTTGATCACCACGGCGCGGACGGCGTCGTCGTACTCGATCCGCGTCGTGGCGTCGAGCAGCGCGTCCTTCATGTCGGCGTTGATCGCGTTCAGGACCTCGGGCCGGTTCAGCGTCAAGGTGGCGACGCCCTCGGCGACGTCGAGCAATACCGTCTCGTTCATCGTCTCTACCTTGTCTGTGCGTGCTCAGCCGAGGCGAAAGCGGGTGCCGCAGACGGTTACCACGTCACCGTCGATGGAAGCGCCGCGGGCGCCGGCCGCGTCCAGGATGGCTTGCCGGTCGGCAACCTCGAGGTCGACCCCGCCCAACCCCTCGCCGCGGCCATCGCGGTCCTCGACGAAGCGCAGCTTGGCGTTGTCGAGCGCGATTTCGGGCACCGCGCCTTCGATTAGAGGCCGGTCCAGGATCTCGGCCCAGCGGGCCGCAAGCCGCGCCGGGTCGTCGCTCTGCAGCTCGGCCCCGATCATGGCCCGCGTCCGCTCGGTGCGGACAGCGCCTTGCCAATCGCTGCCCGCCGGATGCCAAGGACCGTCCGGCGCCGTGCTGCCGGCGTTCCAATCGGTCTCCAGCATCGAGCCGCCGGTGTCCTTGGGGTGCAGCTGGGTGCCCAGGAAGTCGCCGTAGTCGAGGCTGTTGATGATCCGCACGCCGATCTCGGCCATGCGGGCGCGGCGGGCCTCGGCGTCGTCGCATTGCAGGATCACGATATAGCCGCCATCGCCGCCGCGACGCGCCAGATAGCGGCCGGCGGCGGTGTCGTCCTCGACCGGCGCCACCACCTCCAAGAAATTCGGCCCCACCGGCAGGAGCGCGTTCTCCAGGCCGTACTCGGCCACCGCGGGGTCGTGGAAGCAGGTCTCCAGCCCCAGCACCGTCTGCAAATCGTCGACCGCCGGCGCCAGCTCGGCGGCGACTAGGCAGATTTGTCTCAGCCTCAGCATCCTCGCCTCCCTCAACGCCCCTTGAAGACCGGTTGGCGCTTCGCGACGAAGGCCGCCGCGGCTTCCAGGTGATCCTCGGTCATGCCGCAACGGGCGTGGTGCTCTGCCTCCAGGTCGAGGACCGTCGCCAGTTCCTCGGTCTCGGCCGCGTTCAGGTTCGCCATCATGTAGCCGAGCGTGATCCGCGGCCCCGATGCCAGGCCCTTGGCGAGCGCCATGGTCTCGGTCTCCAGCTCGGCGTCCGGGACCAGCCGGCTGACGAGGCCCAGGCTCAGCGCCTCCTCGGCCTCGACCATCGGCGAGGTGAGATAGAGCTCCTTCGCCTTGGCGGCGCCGACGAGGCGGGTCAGAAACCAGCTGCCGCCGAAATCGCCCGACAGCGCCACCTTGGCGAAGGCGGTGGTGATGCGGGTGGTGTCCGAGGCGATGCGCATGTCGCAGGCCAGCGCCAGCGACAGCCCGGCCCCGGCGACCGGGCCGCGCAGCATGGCGATGGTCGGCTTGGCCGTGTCGTGCAACAGCTTGGAGACCTCCATCCGCTGGCGTAGGGGGGCAATCCGGTCTTCGAGCGTCGCCGCCCGCTCCGAGCCCTCTGCCATGCCCTTGACGTCGCCGCCGGCGCAGAAGCCGCGCCCCGATCCGGTCAACACCAAGGCACCGATCTCAGGCTCGGCGTCGGCGCGCGCGACTGCTTCCAGAAGCGATTGTAGCATCGTCATGGTCAGCGCGTTCAGGCGCTCGGGGCGGTTCATGGTCAGCGTGACCACGCCGTCCTCGACAGTTTCCAGAAGCTCGTCCGTCATCGTCCGCTCCCTCTCCAGCTAGTGTCCCGAATCAGAAGTTCGCAATCGTTTGTGGCAAGCGCCCGACGAACTTCTGATTCGATAAGGACACTAGCAACTCTTTGATTGTAGTGTGGTTTAGGGATTTGAAGTTCCTCTCGGCGCTTGCCCCAACAATAATAGGAACTACAAATCCACCACACTAGGGCCGTTCCAAAGGTCCCCGAAAGCCGTCCCCCGAGGTTAGCGTCGCGTCTAGGCCGCGTGCGGGGCGGCGTTGGTGCGATGATAGCTCCAACGGCCATCGTCATCGGCCTGGCGCATCACCCGACCCTGCTCGATGAGACAATTGAGATGGGCCAGCGCCTCGCCGACGCCCAGCACCCGCTCGTGCTCGGCCAGCTCGCGGCGATAGAGCGCGTCCAGCGTCGCCACGGCGGGCCGCGGCTCGGCCAGCGTCGTCTCCAGGTCGATCAGGCGCTGGTCGTGATGCTCGGCCAAGGCGTCGATTCGGGTATGTAGGCCGTAGAAGGGCTCGTTGTGCGCCGGCAAGACCAGCACGTCTTCTGGCAGCATGCGGAAGCGCTCGATCGAATCCAGATACTCCTGCAACGGGTTGGCCTCCGCCTCGGCCGGATAGACGCCGATATGGGGCGTGATCTTGGGCAGGATCTGGTCGCCGGAGATCATCATATTGAGCTCGCGGCTGTAGAGGCAGGCGTGCTCGGGGGCGTGTCCGGTGCCGACGATCACCCACCATTCGTGGTCGCCGATGGTCAGCACGTCGCGCTCCTGCATGCGCACGTAGTGCTCCGGGATCGGCGCTACCATGTCGCGATAGCGGTTGTGGAAGAACCGCCTGACCTCTTCCAGATGACCTTCCTCCATGCCGACGCGGCGGTAATGGTCGAGGACGAAGGCCGGCACTTCCGGCTGCGCATCGAGGTAGAGCATGCGGCCCATCAGCCATTCGAGCCGGGTCGACAGCAGGTGGCAACCGGTCTTCTGTTGCAGCCAACCGGCGAGGCCCATGTGATCGGGATGGAAATGGGTGCAGACGACCCGCTTCAGCGGCCGGCCCTCGCAATAGCGGTCGATGATGGCGTCCCATTGCTCGCGGATCAGGGCGCTGTTCATGCCGGTGTCGACGATGGCCCAACCGGTGTAGTCGCGCAGCAGCCAGACGTTGATGTGGTCGAGACCGGTCAGCTCCAGCGGCATCCGGATCCAGAAGACGCCGGCGGCGATCTCCATCGCCTCGCCCGTTTCCGGCACGCGCTCAAAGGCAGGGCTGATCGGGGTCGTCATCGGACGAGCATTCCTCAGGCTGGGCGGGGGCATCAACGCACCCTCGGCAATCTAGGTAAGCTTCGTCACATCGTCAATTGGCGGCCGCCTGGGCAACGGGCTATGCTTCGGGTATGCAACCATGTCGGGGTGCCATTGCCCGACTTCGAGGATGACGGTAGTGAAGCTTTACGATTTCAAGGCCGCCCCCAACCCCCGCCGGGCCCGCATATTCATCGCCGAGAAGGGCCTGGAAATAGCGACCGAGCAGGTCGATCTCGGCAGTGGAGAGCAGTTCCAGGATGCCTTCCGCGCCGTCAACCCGCGCTGCACCGTGCCGGTGTTGGAACTCGACGACGGCACCCGGATCACGGAAGCGGTGGCGATCTGCCGCTACCTGGAGGAGCTCCATCCTGAGCCGCCACTCTTCGGCCGCGACGCCCTGGAGCGTGCCCGGGTGACGACGTGGGAGCAGCGGGTGCTGCTCGACGGCTTGCAGGCGGTCGCCGAAGCGTTCCGCAATCATGTTCGCGGCTTCAAGGACAGGGCCCTGCCCGGCCCGGACGACTATGCGCAGATTCCCGAATTGGTGCCGCGCGGCCGTGCCCGGGCGCTGAAGTTCTGGGAGGAGCTTGACGGCGAGCTGGCGTCGCGTGAATTCATCGCTTGCGACGCATTCTCGATGGCCGACATCAATGCCCTGGTGATGGTCGATTTCGCCGGCTGGATCAAGCTGGAGCTGCCGGAGGAGTTGATGCACCTCAAGCGCTGGCACGCCGCTGTTGCCGCCCGGCCCAGCGCCCAGGCCTGAGGCCGTTCGGCGAGACCCCGTGACCGTGCCGAACCGCTGCCGTGCGATAGTGGCGTCGTGACGGCCAAGGGTGTCGGCGGAAAGCACAGCATGAAGCGCGTCAGCACGATCGTTCGGCTCCGCGATCTCAGGGAAGCCCTAGAGATTTTCGTTGGCAGCCTCGTCGCTTGGTTCGTGCCGGAGCGCCACTGGGACGCGATCGTGCGCTTCTACGTCGCCAACCTGGTGAAACGCAGGCCACCACACGTCGAGAGGCGGATGCTCAAGGTGGCGCAGCTGTTCGGCGATCGCTACGATTCCGAAGGCGGGCGCGACATCGTCGCCGACCACGATCGGCATCGCCAACGCAGCCATCTCCAACGCTTCAAGGAGCTGTCGCCGTTCGGCTGGCATCCGTCGATCCGGGTCCGGGGCGAGGCGCACGTCGCCGCCGCCTTGGCCGATGGCAACGGTGCCATCCTCTGGGTCGGCCGGTTCGCGCATAGCGATGTCGTCACCAAGAAAGGTCTGCATCAGCTCGGCCTGCGTGTCAGCCACCTGAGCCGCCCCGAGCACGCCTTCGTCGACAGCTGGTTTGCCAAGCGAGTCTTGAGTCCGATCTGGCTTGTGCCCGAAAGCCGCTATCTCGCCGAGCGGATCGTCTACCGCAAGGGCCATCCCACGCCGATGGCGAAGCGGATCTACCAATGCCTGACAGAGAACCAGATCGTATCCATAACGTCCGGTCCGGAATCCCTGCAAAGGATGGATGTTCCGTTCCTCGGCTGCCGCCTCAGAATCGCCACAGGTCCCGCCAACCTCGCCATTATGACTGGCGCACCGCTGCTGCCGGTCTTCACGGTTCGCAACGAGGCCGGCGGCTTCGAGGTCAACGTCGAGCCGCCGTTGACGGTTCCCGACGGTGCCGATCGCCGCACGAGCCTGCAGGCCATGGCGGCCGAATTCGCCGAGCGTCAAGGGGCGATGGCCTGCAAGTATCCGGCACAGTTCAAGTTCTATCTCGGTGCCGTGCTGATGCCCCACGAATACGACCACTGACGAGGGCGACCGCGGCCGCCTCGGCCCTCCTGCCGCACTCCCCGGACCAGCCACCGCCGTCGTGTCTTTCATTAGGCCTCGCTCTTCAGCCCAGCAAGAAACTGATCCGGATATTTCAAGGCCCAGGGCTCCAGTCGCCTGGCATATTCACGGATCATGCCATCGACCTGTGCCTGGCGACCGCCTTCGGCGGGAACGCTGAGCGGCGGCTCGATCTCGACTTCGAAGCCGCCGGCGTCATTTCGCACGGTGAAAACCGGCAAGAGCCGCGCCTTCGATTCCAATGCCAGCTTGGCGGGCGCGGCCGCCAGGCTGAGGCGGGAATCAAGAAACGGTACTGCCACGGTCTTGATGGCTGTGGCGCCGACGGTGATGGAGATGATTGAATTGTTTTTTAAAAGCTTGCGCAAGCGCCGGCCTACTGCGACCGAGCGAGCCATCGTGAAGATGATGCGCTCGGCGAGGTATCGATTCTCGGCTCTCAGCCAGATCGGCGTCAGCACCCGTTTTGCGTAGCGGCTGCCGACGAAGGCATGTCCTGGCCGGCTCAAGTGATGTAGCCACAAGCCACACCGGTGTAGCCCTTTCTTGGTAGGGATTGAACTGAAGGAGGAATCGCTGACCCAGAGGATCGCACCGTGGCCGTCGGCCAAGGCAGAACTGACGTGTATTTCACCCCTGACCTCGATTGAAGGGTGCCAGCCGAGGGGTGAAAGCTCGCGCAAGCGGTAGAGATGCCTCCGCTCTGTGTTGGCTGTGCTCTCGATGACGATCTCTCGGCGGCGTGCTGCATCGAGGCGATTGCCGAAGCTCTGTTCCAGCCAACGCGCGCGCTTGCGGGTACGATCGGTCGCGCTACGCACCTCGCGCGCGGCTAATGGCCGCATCAGAGCATACCAATACCGCTCGGGCAGGAGCCAAGCTAGGATCGAACCAACGAGAATTCTCAAGCTGTCCTTGAGATCCCTGTCAGAGACCATTCTGACGGGGGTACGCATGCGATCGCCTCTCCCGCACCATACTGTTGAACGGGCGGTCCATTGGCAACGGCTGCATCGGCACACCGCGGTTCGTGCTATAGCCGACAATCCTCGGATGACCGCCGCTTCCGGCCATCGTGTTGGCCATCCGGGCTCTCGACAGTAGATCTGAGGCCGGGTGGCGGCGCTAAATCTTGACGCCCACGGCGCCGCGCAGGTCGGTGCCTACGAGGACGGCCTTGCGCAGATCGGCACCGGTCAGATTGGCGTCGACCAGGTTGGCGTTGGTGAGGTCCGCCTCTCTCAGATCGGCACTCTGCAAATCGGCGCCCTCGAGGCAGACGTCACGGAGGTTCGCCATCTGGAGATTGCAGCCGACCAGCTTGGCATGCGCGAGATGGGTCGCGACGTCGCGACCGGCCATGCCGGTGATCGGCATCGGCGAGAGATCGGCACCGCGCAGGTTGGCCTCGGTCAAGTTGACCTCCGCCATGGCGGCACCCCTGAGGTCGGCGCCCGCCAGGCCACTGCCGTTCAACATGGCGGCGGTGAGTTTGGCCATCGACAGCCGGCTGCTGTCGAGGTCGGCGTTGCTGACCGTCGCCAGCGACAGGTCGGCGGCGGCCAAGTTGACGCCCGGCAAGCTGATGCCGGAAAGGTCCAACTTCGACAGGTTCGCTTGGGCACCGCCCTTGCCGATGCTCTCGACCCATTCCAGATGGTCCTCGACGATCGTCCGGATGGTCTCGTCGACGTTCTCCAGCTTCTTGGCGAGGATTGCCTTCGACAGATCGGTGCGGGCGAATTCCTCGATCCTGAAGAGCGCCGCCGTCAGGTCGGCACCGTCGAAGTTGGTGCCGTCTATGATCGCATTGGTGAAGATTGCCCCGTTCATGGCGCAGCCGGAAAAGTTGGCGTCCGTGAGATCGGCACCGACGAAGTTGGCGCCGCGCATGTTCGAATTGGAGAAATCGGAGCTGTTCAGCTTGGCGTGGCTGAAATTGGCGTTCGTCAGGTCGGTGTTGGCACCGAAAATTCGGTAGACCCTGGCGTTGGAGAGGTTGGCGTGGGCCAGGTTGGCCTCCTCGATCACCGCGTTGGCGAGGCCCAGGCGCTTCAGGTCGCCGCCGCCGTCGATGGTCACGATCTCGCCTTGGCCGAGGTTGGTGTCGTTCAGTTCGGCGTATTCGAGGTTGGCGCCGCGCAAGATGGCGCCGCGCAGGTCCGCCTTTGTGAAGTCGACCCTGCGCATTTTTGAATTGGTGAGGTTGGAGCCGAACAGGTTTGCGCCCACCAGCCGTGCCTCGGTGAAGTCGCAATCGTTGATGCGCGAGCCGACCATCTCGGACCAGGACAATTCCTTGCGCTGGAAATCGAGGCCGGAGCAGTTGCAGAAGTTCAAGAACAGACGAATTCCGCCAATTGAGCGCTTGACGTGACGCGCATGATCGAGCGCCATCTGGTCCAGCTTGAACTGGTCTATTTTAGTTTCCTCGACCATCGATCCCCCGGAAGACGCATTGCCACACGTATGGCGCGGCCGACATCGCTCAAGGCCGCGCCCGGCACCGGACGTGGGCGGGGCGTTCGCACTTGGCTTACCTGTCGCGCAGGCTAATGCCGAATGGTTAAGACAATGCTGATTGGCCTGGCGGGACGAAGGCCTTGGACCTAGTGGTAGGGCCGGTCGCCCTCGATCGTGACCCGGTGGCCATGGCGGACTTCGGGCCAATAGTCCCAAAGCGCGTGATGCTGGGTGCAGCGGTTGTCCCAGAAGGCGATCGAGTTGGCTTGCCAGCGAAAGCGACAGTGAAACTCGGGCGCCCGGATATGGTCGAACAGGAAATCGAGCAGGTTCCGGCTCTCGGCCGGCTTCATGCCGACGATCCGCCGGGTGAAGCCCGAGTTGACGAAGAGGCCCTTGCGCCCGGTGACGGGGTGGGTGCGGACCACGGGGTGCTCGGCGCTCGGATAGTTGCCGTCGCGCAGTCTCTCTTCCAGGCCATAGCGGCCGCGGTAGACGTGCTCGGATTCGTGCATGGCGGTCAGCGATGAGAGGAACGCCTGCATCTTGTCCGATAGCGCCTCATAGGCCGCGTACATACTGGCGAACATGGTGTCGCCGCCGCTGTCGGGCACCTGGGTCAGGTAGAGGATCGAGCCCATGGGTGGCGCCTCGTCGCAGCTGACGTCGGAATGCCAGCCGTGCCCGGCGACATGGCGGGAGTTCTCATCGGCGTGGATGAGCAGGATTTCCGGGTGCCCCTCGGGCGCAGGTGCTGCGGGGTGGATGTGCAGTTCGCCGAAGCGGCGGCCGAAATCCTTGTGCTGCTCGGGCGTCACCCGCTGGTCGCGAAGGAAGATCACCAGGTGGTCCATCAGGGCGGCGTGGACCTCGTCGAAGGTGGCCTCGTCGAGCGGCCCGGACAGGTCGACGCCGCCGATCTCGGCGCCGATCACCGGCGTCACCGGCGCCACCTCGATTTGCGCGTACTCGCGAACCGTGGTCCGCTCGAACTCCTTCGCCGATACCCGGCCGAACGCGGTTTGACGCATGATTTTTCCCCTGGCTATGGCGGTCGCTCGGCTATTGTCGCGGTTTCGTGCCGCCCCGGCAAACCGGCCTTGACTCAGCCCACCAGCCGCTCCTCGGGCAGGGCGTAGAGCAGGTCCGTGCCGCCCGTCACCGCGGGCAGCAGGGCGGGGGCCCGGGGCAGGATCTGCTCGGCGAAGAAGCGGGCGACGGCGATTCGGTCCTCGAGGAAGGCTTGCCGTTCGCCCGCACCCGTCCGGATCAGGTGGTGGGCGCGAAGTGCCCCCCTGATCAACAGCTGTCCACCGAGCGTCAGGCCCCACATCTCGAGATAGGGGCTGCAGCCGGCGGCGGCGGCGTTGGGGTCGCTTCCCAACTGCTCCGCCAGCCAGTCCGTGGCTGCGCCCAAGGCCGCCAGCGCCGCCGCGAGATTTGTCGCCGCCGGGCCCAAGGCGTCGTCTCCGGCCGCCGCCTCGGCGCCGACCGCCGCCATCTCTTGCAGCAACTCGACCACGGGCTCGCCACCGGCCAGGCTCAGCTTGCGCAGCACCAGGTCCATCGCTTGGATGCCGTTGGTGCCCTCGTAGATCGGGGTGATGCGGACATCGCGGAGATACTGGGCGGCGCCGGTCTCCTCGATGAAGCCCATGCCGCCGTGGACCTGAACGCCGATCGAGGCGACCTCGCAGCCGACATCGGTGCTGAAGGCCTTGGCGATCGGCGTCAGCACCTCGACCCGCCGCGCCGCGCGCTCGCCTGCCTCCGTCCCGGCCTGGCCGTTGGCGAGGTCGATGGCGGCCGAATTGACGTAGCAGATGGCGCGGACCGCCTCGGTCTTGGCCTTCATGGTCATCAGCATCCGGCGCACGTCGGCGTGCTGTACGATCGGCGACGGCCCCGGCTCGGTAGCGCCGAGGGCACGGCTCTGGCGGCGCTCCAACGCGAATGCGGCGGCCTGCTGATAGGCCCGCTCGGCCAGCGCCACGCCCTGGATGCCGACGGTCAGGCGGGCGTTGTTCATCATCGTGAACATCGCCGCCATGCCGCGGTTCTCCTCGCCCAACATGAAGCCGACGGCGCCGCCGTCGTCGCCGTAGCTCATGACGCAGGTGGGGCTGGCGTGGATGCCGAGCTTCTCTTCCAGGCTGACGCATCTGAGGTCGTTGCGCTCCCCCGGGGCGCCGTCCTCGGTCGGCAGATATTTCGGCACGATGAAGAGCGAGATGCCCCGTGTGCCGGGCGGGCTGTCCGGCGTGCGGGCCAGGACCAGGTGGACAATGTTCTCGACCAGCTCGTGCTCGCCGTAGGTGATGAAAATCTTCTGACCGGTGATGCGCCAGCTGCCGTCGGCGGCCGGTTCGGCCTTGGCCCTGAGCGCGCCGACGTCGGAGCCCGCCTGCGGCTCGGTCAGGTTCATCGTGCCCGACCAGGTGCCGCTGACCAGCTTCGGCAGATAGAGCGCCTTTTGCTCCTCGCTGCCATGAGCGTGGATCGCCTCGACCGCGCCCTGGGTCAGCAGCGGGCAGAGGGCCAGGTTCATGTTGGCGGAGTTCCAGATCTCGGCCGAGGCGGAAGAGACGAGCCACGGTAGTCCCATCCCGCCGTACTCAGGGTCGAAGGAGACCCCGTTCCAGCCGCCCTCGCAATAGGCGCGGTAGGCCTCGGCAAAGCCGTCGGGCGAGCGGACGACGCCGTTCTCGAGCCGGCAGCCGGTCTCGTCGCCGAGCCGGTTCAACGGCGCCCAGCTCTCGGCCGCGAGGCGCCCGGCCTCGCCCAGGGCCTGGGCCACCAGCTCCGGCTCCGCCGCCTCGAAAGCCGGCAGCTGGGACAGCGTGCCCAGTTCGGCGATCTCCTCCAGGGCGAAGCGTATCTCGTCGATCGGCGCTCGATAGTCGGTCATGGCGCGTCCTCGGCCGTCCAGGATCGGTCCTAATTAGGCCATCGTCCCCGCCAGGGCAACGCGTGCGGCGGGCCTCGCCGACGTTGCAATGGCCGATGCCGGGCGGCAAAGTGTCGCTGTGGCTTCAATTCAAGGCGGAATCGGAGCGGACGCATGAGCATTGCGGAAGTGGAACTGCACGAGGGCTTGGCGCTGCCGCCGCGCGAGACGATCGTCGACGCGGAGCGCCAGCGCCGCTATCACGCGTCTGCGGAGATGGCGGAAGGCCTCTTCGCCGAGACCGTGGATCCGTCGATTCTGGCCAACGACTGCATTCTCGCCGGCTACCCGCTGCGTGACGGCCGCATCACCAACCTGCACATGAGCCAGCGCATGGTGCAGTCGGCTCCGGTCCGCCTGGGCGAGCCGCTCCGGCTCACCGGCCGGGTGGCCGAGCTGGCGCCGATGGGCAAGGGGCGGCGGGTCCGGATCGACCTGGAATTCACCCGGGCCGACGGTAGCGTGCCCGTCCGGGCCGAGATGACGAGCCTGCAGGTCGACCGGGCGGCGATGCGCCAAAAGGGTGCTGGCAGCGCCAAGAGCTTCGAGACCGAGGGTTTCGAGACGGTGGCAGGCAAGCACCCGACGGCGGCGCGGGTCACCGGCTATTCGGTCGAGTTTCCGCTCGATCAGGTGCATTTCGACCCCGCCGTGGCCGCCGCCATCGGCTTGCGCGCGCCGGTGGCCCAAGGCCTGATGTCGCTGACCTGGATGATGGAGGCTTTGGCCAAGAACGGCGTGCCGCGGGAGCTCGGCATCCTGGCCGAATTCCGCCGGCCGATTTTCTGGGACGACCGGCTGACGGTGCTTGCCCGGGGCGAGACCGCCTTTCAGGTCCGCAACGCCGAGGACGAGGTTTGCTCGATCGGCCGGGTCGCCCACCTGGTCCGCGATTGACGGCGTCGGCGAGGCTACGAGAGGCGACGCCATCGGCGATCGCCGAGGGGGCGCGGCTGCTCGAGGCCGGCGAGTTGGTCGCCTTTCCGACCGAGACCGTCTACGGCCTTGGCGCCGACGCTACCGACGATAGGGCCGTCGCCCGGATCTTCGAGGCCAAGGCGCGGCCGAGCTTCAACCCCCTGATCGCGCATCTGGCCAGCGCCGACGAGGCCGAGGTGTTGGCGCACCTGCCACCGCTGGCGCGCCGCCTGGCGCGGCGCTTCTGGCCCGGGCCGCTGACCCGGGTGCTGGCGCGCCGGCACGACTGCCCGATCTCGCGTCTCGCCAGCGCCGGCTTGGAGACGGTGGCGCTCCGGGTGCCGGCACATCCCGTGGCCAACGCGTTGCTTCGCCAGGTCGGGCGGCCGATCGTGGCGCCGAGCGCCAATCCCTCGGGCCGGATCAGCCCGACGACGGCGGCGCACGTGGCGGCGGGCCTCGGCGATCGTGTGGCCCTCATACTCGATGGCGGGGCGACGCCGCTCGGCCTCGAATCGACGGTGCTCGGCTTCGATGCCGACGGCGCCCCGCGCTTGCTGCGCCCCGGCGCCTTGACGGTGGAGGAATTGGAGGCGGTTGCGGGCCCCATCCAGACGGCCCTCGACCCCGGCGCGGCACCAACTGCGCCCGGCCAGTTGGAAAGCCACTACGCCCCCCGCCTGCCGCTCCGCCTGGCAGCGACCTCGGTGGCGGCGGACGAGGCGTTGTTGGCTTTCGGACCCGAGGTGCCCGAAGGCGGACTGGCGCGGCTCAATCTCAGCGAGGACGGCGATTTGGTGGCGGCGGCAGCCAATCTCTTTTCCCATCTCCACGAGCTCGACGCCTCGGGCGCCCGGGTGATCGCCGTGATGGCGGTGCCGGAGGAGGGCTTGGGTCGCGCGATCAACGATCGCCTGCGCCGGGCCGGCGCGTCACGACCTTGAAAATCCGGCAAGACTCGGCTTTAAGACGCGATACGCAAGATTGGAGGCGGCCAGAGATGAGCAGCACGGCGGCAGAGGAACGGTCGACGCGTATCGCCGAGGAGACGCTACGGCGGATCCGCGAGGTCGTGGGCGAGAAGGGCTTCACGACCGATCCGGACGAGATTGCGCCGCACTGCGTCTCCTGGCGCGACAACTGGAGCGGCTGGGTGCCGATGGTGGTGCGGCCGGCGACGACGGCAGAGGTTGCCGAAGTCGTTCGGATCTGCGCCGAGAGCGGCACGCCGATCGTGCCCCAGGGCGGCAATACGGGCGTCACGGGTGCGAGCCAGCCGCATGAACAAGGTCCGCGAGGTCGACCTCCTGAACGACACCATCACGGTAGAGGCGGGTTGCGTGTTGGCCGACATCCAGGCCAAGGCGGCCGATCTCGACCGCCTTTTCCCATTGAGCCTCGGCGCCGAGGGCTCCTGCCAGATTGGCGGCAACCTCTCCACCAACGCCGGCGGCACCCAGGTGCTGCGCTATGGCAACGCGCGCAACCTGGTGCTGGGCATCGAGGTGGTGCTGGCCGACGGCCGGGTCTGGAACGGCCTGCGCGGTCTTAGAAAGGACAACACCGGCTACGACCTGAAGCAGCTCTTCATCGGCGCCGAGGGCACGCTCGGCATCATCACCGCCGCGGTCCTGAAGCTGTCGCCGAAGCCGAGCGACACGGTGACGGCGTTCTTGGCGGTGCCCGATCCCGAGACGGCGGCCGCGCTGCTGGTCCGCGCCCGTGCCTCGGTCGGCGAGCAGGTGACCTCGTTCGAGCTGATACCCAGGATCTGCATCGACATGGACCTGGCGCACGTCCCCGGCATCGTCGACCCCTTGGCCGAGCGTTACGATTGGTACGTGCTGCTGGAGGTCGACGGCCAGGGCGCGCCCGGCACACTGCAAGGCGTGATCGAAGATTTCTTGGGCGAAGCGGCCGAGGCGGGCCAAGTGCTCGACGCCACCATCGCCGCCTCCGAAGCACAAGGTGCCGCTCTCTGGAAGATCCGCGACGCGGTGGCCGAGGCGCAGAACCACTTCGGCACCTCGATCAAGCACGACGTCTCGGTGCCGCTCAGCAGCGTGCCCGAGTTCATCTCGCGGGCCTCCGAGGCGCTGGAGGCGGCCTATCCGGGGATCCGCATCGTCGCCTTCGGGCATCTCGGCGACGGCAACATCCATTTCAATCCGGCCGGCCCGGTCGATATGGCGGGCGAAGCCTTCGCTGCCGAGCGCGCCACCATAAACCGTATCGTCCACGACATCGTCGCCGCGCTCGATGGCTCGATCAGCGCCGAGCACGGCCTCGGCCGGCTTCGCCGCGAGGAGGCGCGCCACTACAAGCCCGAGATCGAGATGGAGCTGATGGAGCGGGTCAAGCAGGCCCTCGACCCCGCCAACATCCTGAACCCCGGCAAGGTGGTCTGAGGCATGGGTGGCGACCGCGTGCCGCGGATCGCGCTTCTGGGCATCATGCTCGAGAGCAACGCCTTCGCGCCGGTGGCGACCGAGGCGGATTTCCGCCACCACAGCTACCTCGAGGGCGACGTGATCGTAGAGGAGGCCCGCAAGCCCGTCTCCGCCATCGCGCGCGAGCTCGCTGCCTTCGTCCAGGCCATGGATGCGACCGGGCCCTGGGAGCCGGTGCCTCTCCTCTTCGCCAACAACCCGCCCTGGGGGCCGGCCGACTGGGGTTTCATCGACCGCTGCCTCGGCAAGATCGAGGCGATGCTGGGGGCGGCGGGCGCGGTCGACGGGGTCTACATCGCCAACCACGGCGCCATGACCTCGACCGAGACGCTCGATCCCGACGGCGAGATCGTCGCCCGGGTCCGCGCCGCGGCGGGGACCGGAGGCGGCGGTGATCGTCACCCACGACCTGCACGCCAACCTGTCGGAGCGTCTGGTCGAGGCCGCCGATGTGCTGATCGGCTACACCACCAACCCGCATGTCGACATGATCCAACGCGGCGAGGAGGCGGCCTTCACCACGCGGCTGATGCTGGCCGGCATGCAGCCGAAGTCGGCCTTCATCCGCCTGCCGCTGACGCCGCCGAGTGTCACCCTGCTGACGGCCGAGGGGCCCTACGCCGACATGATTCAATACGGCCAGCGCCGCATGCGGGAAAGTGGCGGCGCCATCCTCAACGTCACCATCTTGGGCGGCTTCGTCTTCGGCGATACGCCCAAGAACGGCGTCGCCATCGTCGTCACGGCGCGCGAGGACGAGGTGCAAGCAAAGGCGTTGGCACGCGAGATCGCCGAATATGGCTGGAACATGCGCGAGCGCTTTCGGCGCCGCCTGACCCCGATCGCGGACGCCGTCGACCTGGCCCAGACGGTTGCGGCCGACCCGGCCCTGCCGGCGGTGATCTATTCCGATGCCGGCGACAACCCGGGCGGTGGCGGCGAGGGGCGGACGACTTGGCTTCTGTCGGCCCTGGTCGAGGCCGGGGCCAGGCGCGTCTACTACGGCTCGTTCTTCGATCCGGCACTGGCCGAGGCGGCGCACGCCGAGGGCGAGGGGGCGATCTTCGAGGCCGTCTTCAACGCCGGCGCCGAGACCGAGTTCTCGAAGGAACTCCGGGTCGAAGCCAGGGTCCTGAAGCTGACCGACGGTGAGTTCGTCGGCCGGCTCGGCATCTATCAGGGCCGGCTCCTGACGCTCGGGGCCTCGGCCCTGCTCGAGATCGGTGGTGCCGGCGGCATCGCCGTCGCCGTGATCTCGGCCCGCCACCAGACCGCCGATCCCATGTTCTTCGAGCAGTTCGGCCTCGATATCGCCGAGGCGCGGGTGGTCTGCGTCAAGTCGCGCGGCCACTTCCGGGCCGGCTTCAGCCCCTGGTTCGGGCCCAGCCAGGTGCACGAGATCGACACCGCCGGCCTGACCTCGCCGGTGCTGGATCGCTTCCAGTGGAAGAACCTGCCGCGACCATCTTATCCCTTGGACAAGGACGCCGTCTGGACCCCGCCCCAGTGGTGAGACGGACGGTCTCGCCGGCAGTTGTGCGGGACCCCAAAACCACCTATCGTCCCGGCATGGGATGGCCTCGCTTCTGGGAGGTGGCGCCGCCGTAACTCAGCGACAAACAAACAAGCACTTCGGGGGCATCCTCGAACGCAACAAGGAGGCTTGGGCATGAATCTCTGGAAACCCTTCGTCGGCGCGGCGCTCGCGCTCTCTCTCGCGGCGCCGGCCTATGCCGCCGGTGACGATACGCTGGTCATCGGCCTCAAGGCCGAGCCCTCGGCGATCGACC
>JASLMY010000340.1 GCA_030746295.1 Alphaproteobacteria bacterium
AAACTCATTACAATCATCAACGCCAGACTCAGAGAGCAACGAGCAACAACACTCCAACAAGTGAGTTGATGACGATTCCAGGGGCAGCGATGTCGAGCCGGCGAAGCCGATCGATCTCGATGTGCCCTATGGCTTTCGAACGCGTTCATGGATTGCAGCGAGGGCATGGGGTCGGGCCGGTTCCGCTCGCATCGGGGCCTGGGATAACATGGCGCCGTGACCCGGCGCGGAACCGGGTCGAGAGGTGAGGATGAGAATTAGGCGGAACGCGTTGCGGGTCGCCCTCGTGGCGGCGATGGTCGTGGGCACGGCCGGGCTTGCGGCCGGCGAGGCCGCGGCCAAGGAGCGCCGCCTGCCGAAGAGCGCGGCCGAGGTGCAGCTCTCGTTCGCGCCGTTGGTAAAGCGCGTTGCCCCTGCCGTCGTCAACATCTACACCCGGCGCGTGGTCGAGCGGGCGGCGCGCTCGCCGCTCTTCGACGACCCGTTCTTCCGCCAGTTCTTCGGCGAGGGCTTCGGCTTCGGCCGCGGGAGGCGCATCCGCAAGCAGCAGAACTCGCTCGGCTCCGGCGTCATCGTTTCCGCCGACGGCCTGATCGTCACCAACCACCACGTCATCGCCGATGCCGACGAGATCAAGGTGGCCTTGAGCGATGCCCGCGAGTTCGAGGCGCACCTGGTGCTGGACGACGAGGGCACCGACCTGGCGGTGCTGAGGATCGACACCGAGGGCGAGGACCTGCCCTTTCTCCGGCTCGGCGATTCCGACGACCTGGAGGTCGGCGATCTGGTGTTGGCGATCGGCAATCCCTTCAACGTCGGCCAGACGGTGACCAGCGGTATCGTCTCGGCGGTGGCGCGGACCGGCGTCGGCATTTCCGACTTTCAGTTCTTCATCCAGACCGACGCGGCGATCAATCCCGGCAATTCCGGCGGCGCGCTCGTCACCATGGACGGCCGCCTGGTCGGCATCAACACCGCGATCTTCTCCAAGAGCGGCGGCTCCCTCGGGATCGGCTTCGCCATCCCCGCGGCCATGGCCCGGGTCGTCGTCGAGAGCGCGAAGCAGGGCTTGAACTACGTGCAGCGGCCCTGGCTCGGCGCCGGGACGCAGCGGGTGACGGCGGAAATCGCCCAGTCGTTGGGGCTGGCGCGGCCGAGCGGTGCCCTGGTGCGCGAGATCTACCCGGGCGGTCCCGCCGACAAGGCCGGCCTTCGGGTCGGCGACGTCATCCTTCGGGCCGGTGGGCGCCCGGTGCAGGACCCCGAAGGCTTGATCTATCGGATCGGCACCCGGGTCATCGGTGGCAGCTTGAAGCTCGATGTCTGGCGAAGCGGCAAGACCTCGTCGCGGGGCTTGAAGCTCGTCAGCGCGCCCGAGGACCCGCCCCGCGAGGTCAGCGAGATCCGCGGTCATTCGCCGCTGGCCGGCGCCACCGTGGCCAACCTGTCGCCGGCCCTGTCGGAGGAGCTGGGCCTCGACACCCTGATGCGGGGCGTCATCGTTCTGGCGGTCGCCCAAGGCAGCCCGGCCTATCGCATGAAGCTCCGCCGCGGCGACCTGATCATCAAGGTCGGCGGCACCGAGATCCGCGACGTGGCGACCTTGAAGCGAAAGCTGGTGAAGCCGCGCCGCGAATGGCACTTGAGCGTCCGCCGTGGCGACCGGACCTTCAACCTGGTGCTCAGGGCATGAGCAACCTGTTCGAGGCCGCCGGCGTTGCGGACGGGGTTCCGGGGCCGCTCGCCGATCGCCTCAGGCCCGCCCGGCTGGAGGACGTGCTGGGCCAGGACCATCTGCTGGGCGACGAGGGGCCGCTCGCCCGCATGGTCGAAGCCGGGCGTCTGGCCTCGCTGGTCTTCTGGGGCCCGCCCGGCAGCGGCAAGACCACCATCGCCCGGCTTCTGGCCGACCGGGTGGATATGCATTTCGAGCAGATCTCGGCCGTCTTCTCCGGCGTCGCCGACTTGCGCAAGGCCTTCGCGGAGGCGGCCGAGCGCCGCCGCGACGGCATCGCCACGCTGCTCTTCGTCGACGAGATCCACCGCTTCAACCGGGCCCAGCAGGACGGCTTCCTGCCCTATGTCGAGAACGGCACCGTCACCCTGATCGGCGCCACCACCGAGAACCCGTCCTTCGAGCTGAACGCGGCGCTGCTCTCGCGCTGTCAGGTGCTGGTGCTGAACCGGCTCGACGACGCCGCGCTCGAGGTCCTGCTGACACGGGCCGAGGCGGCCGAGGAACGGGCTCTGCCGCTGGCACCCGAGGCCCGCAGTGCGCTTCGCGCCATGGCCGACGGCGATGGCCGCTTTCTTCTCAACATGGCCGAGGACCTCTTCCAACTGCCCACCGCCGAGGGGCCGCTCGATACCGCGGCGCTGACCCGGGCCGTGCAACGCCGGGCGCCGCTCTACGACAAGAGCCAAGAGGGCCACTACAACCTGATCAGCGCGCTGCACAAGTCGATCCGGGGCTCGGATGCGGACGCCGCCCTCTATTGGCTGGCGCGCATGCTGGTTGGTGGCGAGGAGCCGCTCTACATCGTCCGCCGCCTGGTCCGGGCCGCGGTCGAGGATATCGGTCTTGCCGACCCGCAAGCCCTGGTGCAGACCCTGGCGGCCAAGGAGACCTATGATTTCCTGGGCTCGCCCGAGGGCGAACTGGCGATCGCGCAGGCCGTGATCTACCTGGCGACGGCGCCGAAGTCGAACGCCGCCTACAAGGCCTTCGGCCAGGCGCATCGCTCGGCCAAGGAGTCGGGCTCGCTGATGCCGCCGGCGCATATCCTGAACGCGCCGACCCGGCTGATGGCCGAGCTCGGCTACGGCAAGGGCTACGTCTACGACCACGACGCCGAGGAAGGCTTCTCGGGCCAGGACTACTTTCCCGAAGGAATGGCGCGGCAGCGCTTCTATCGGCCGCCCGAGCGCGGCTTCGAGCGCGAGATCGCCAAGCGCCTGACCTACTGGCAGAGGCTGCGCCAGGACGGGCGGGGGCCCGAGGAAGCGTGAAGCTGCTGGTCGCCATCGCGCTGGGTGGGGCCATCGGCGCCGTCGGCCGCCATGCGGTCGCGGGCCAGGTGATGAAGCTGACGGGCGGCGGCTTCCCCTGGGGCACGGTCACCGTCAACGTGCTGGGCTCCTTCGTCATGGGCGCGCTGATCGAGCTGATGGCGCTCAAGTGGTCGGTGGGCCAGGAACTCAGGGTCTTCCTCACCGTCGGCATCCTGGGCGCCTTCACCACCTTCTCGACTTTCTCGCTCGACGTCGCTCTCCTGACCGAGCGTGGCGCCCTGCCGGGTGCCATCGGCTATGTGCTGATCTCGGTGCTGCTGTCCATTGGCGCCCTCTTCGCCGGGCTCTACGTCTTTCGCCAGCTCCTGACATGAGCCGAGCCGGCCACGAGGTCACCGCGGACGAGGCAGGCTTGCGCCTCGACCGCTGGTTCCGCCGCCACTTCCCGGCGCTCTCGCACGGCCGGCTGGAGCGGCTCTTGCGCACCGGCCAGATCCGCGTCGACGGCCGGCGCGTCAAGTCGGGCCATCGCCTGGCACCGGGCAATCTGATCCGGGTACCGCCGGTCGCCGAGGTGGAGACGCCGGTGGGCAAGCCGAGCCCGCCGCCGGTCTCGGATCGGGATCGGCGCGCGCTGGAGGAGATGGTGCTCTACCGGGACGCCGCCGTGCTGGCGATCAACAAGCCGCCCGGCCTGGCGGTGCAGGGCGGCAGTGCGGTCAGCCGCCATCTCGACGCCATGCTGGACGGGCTCCGCTTCGAGGCTGCGGAGCGCCCGCGCCTGGTACATCGCCTCGACAAGGACACCAGCGGCGTCATGCTGCTGGCCCGCACCGCCAAGGCCGCGGCGGCGCT
>JASLMY010000341.1 GCA_030746295.1 Alphaproteobacteria bacterium
ATCGCCTCGTGCAGCTCGTCGGCGATGTCGTCCATGGCCTCGATTTCCCCGGCCAGCTTGGCATCGTTGTGGCGAAAGACCTCGATCGAGCGGCTCAACATCTGTTCGACGACATCACCCATCCTGAGCGTCTCGCGCGCCGCCGAGGCGATCGCGACCGCCGGGGTGTCGAGGGCGCCCTCGTCCAGGTAGCGCGGCCGGGCCGGATCGTCGCTCGTGCGCTCCTCGGGCATGAGCCGCGCCAGCAGCAGCGCCACCGCGTCGATCAACGGCAGGAAGACGATCGCCAGGGCGAGGTTGAAGGCGGTGTGGAAATTGACCACTTGGCGCGCCGGGCTCGCCTCCAGCGCCGCCAGGTGCGGCGCTACCCAATCGATGAACGGCAGCAAGACGAGACAGCCGACGACCCGCATCGCCAAGTTGCCGAGCGGCACCCGTCGGGCCGTCGCCAGCGAGCGCAGTGAGACGACGACCGGGGCGATGGCCCCGCCGGCGTTGGCGCCCAAGACCATGGCGAAGGCCAGCGGCAACGTGACGATGCCACCGACCGTGAGCGACATGACGAGAAGCACGACGGCGAGGCTGGAATGGGCGAGCCAAGTCAGCAAGGCGGTCAACAGCACCGCCAGAACAGGCTCCGCCTCCAACGGCGCCAGCACCGCGGCCAATGCCGGCGCCTCGCGCAGCGGCCCGGAGACCTGAACGATCAGTCGCAGCGCCAATAGGATCAAGCCGAGCCCGATCGCCACCCGACCGAGATGGCGGGCCCGGCCGCCATCGGAAGACATGAAGCTGACGAGCCCGACCAGGATAAACGCCGGCGACAGCCAGCCGAGATCGAAGGAGAGCACCTGCGCAGCCAGCGTAGTGCCGACGTCGGCGCCGAGCATGACCGCCAGCGCCGGCGCCACGGCGATCAGGTTGCGGCTGGCGAAGGAAACCGCCATCAATGCCGTCGCGGTGCTGCTTTGCAGGACCGCCGTCACCGCGAGGCCGACACCGAAGGCGGAGAGGCGGTTGCGGGTGCCGGCGGCGAGAGCACGTCGGAGCGCGGCGCCGTAACTTCGCATGACCCCGGTGCGGACCATCCGGGTGCCCCAGACGAGAAGTGCGACGCCGCCAGCGATATTCAGCAGGATTTCGGTCCCGCCGATCTTTGCCTCCTCTTGAGTCGAATCCCTTAGACCGCCGTCACCGGACCGGCGCGGCGGACGCGCTCACCATACTGTAACAATCGCCACCGCCAAAAGAGGCGAGGCAAGGCAGCGCGGCTCAGGGCTTCTCGCCGCGGCGAATCCGAGCCTGGATGTCGTCGAGGCAAGGCATCACGTCGGCGATGGAATCGACGACGCAGTGGGCACCGGCTTGAAGCATGCGCCGGTAGGCTTGGCCGCGCTTCAGCTCCCGCTCGGCCGGGTCCATGGCCTCGATCTCGGCCAGCGGCAGGCCGATCTCGTTGCCCGACATGGCAAGCCCGATGGTCCACATGCCGGCGTTCAGGCCCTCCTCGACGCCCGGCACGGTGTCGTCGATCTTGACGCAGGCCGCCACCGTCGTGACCTCGAGGTTGATGGCGTTCTGCAGGCACATGTGGGGGTGGGGTCGGCCGGCGGGCACGTCGCTGGCACAGACGGTGGAATCCGGCGCATAGCCCTGGCGCCGGCCATCGGCCATGTTGATCTCCATCATCTCGGTCAGATAGCCGGTGGTGGAGCCGATCCGAATGCCCCGCTCGCGCATCGCCGCCACCACCTCCAGCGTACCGGGGATAAGCTCCGAATAGTCCGACAGGCAACTGAGCTGCAGTGGCACGAAATCCTCGAACATGGCTTGGACGTCGTCGTCGTCGGGCAGCCTGCCATGGGTCTCTTGCCAGCGCTGGCGCACCGAATCGATCTCGGTGATACGCTGAATGTGGACCCGCTTGTGGGCCCCCATGGGCTGGCGCGCCTCCGCCATCGTGATCGGCACGTCCTTGCGCTTGAAGACGTCGACGAAGACCACGGCCGGCGCCATGCAGCCATAGTCCATGGTGGTGCCGGCCCAATCCAGCAGCACGGCCTCGATATCGCCTCGATAGTGACGGTCGTATGTGAACATCGCTCCCGATCCTCCCCACCCCGGCGCGGCCGGTCTGTCGGCACCGACCCTACGCCCGCCTTTCCATAAATCAAATTTAAAGTTTTTATGATTCTGATATATTCAATTTATGAATCAGGCACAGATTCGAGCCTTCCACGCGGTCGCGACCGAGGGCGGCTTCTCCGCCGCCGCCCGCCACCTAGGCCTGACCCAACCGGCGGTGACGTTGCAGGTCAAGGCATTGGAGGCACGCCACGGCGTCAGCCTATTTCACCGCCGCGGCCGCAAGGTCGGCCTGACCGATGCCGGGCGCCAGCTCTTCGGGCTGACGCGGCGGCTCTTGGCGCTGGAAGGCGAGGCGGAGGAGCTCTTGTCCGCGATCGGCCAGCTGCGCCGAGGCCGCCTCAAGGTCGCCGCCGACGGCCCCTATCACGTCATCGAGATTCTGGCCGCCTATCACGAGCAGCTGCCCGGCGTGCATGTCACCGTCGACATCGCCAACTCCGACGCTTTGCGCCGCAGCCTGCTGGCCTACGAGTGCGACGTCGCCGTGCTCGCCGGGGCGAGCGATGACGCGGCCTTCCACGAGCTGCCGTTTCGCCGCCACCCGTTGGTCCTGTTCGTCGCCCGCGATCACCCCTGGGGCCGGCGGCGGCGGGTTCGCCTGGCCGAGCTGCAGGCAGCGCCCATGGTGCTTCGCGAGGAGGGCTCCGCCACCCGTCGGATCTTCGAGGCGGCCCTGGCGGCTGCCGGCGTCACGGCGGATGCCGTCCTCGAGATCGGCAGCCGCGAGGCCGTGCACGAGGCGGTCGCGGCCGGCCTCGGCATCGGCGTCGTCGCGGCGCCGGAGCTGGGACGGGACGAGCGCCTCCACAGCATCGAGATCGCCGACCGCAAAATCGAGAGCTGGGAGTACGTGGCCGCGCTTTCCGAGCGGCACGGCTCGCCCTTCATCGCCACGTTCCTCGACGTCGCCGCCGATCTGGCCCGAACCTGAACCGACCGTTTGACGCTTCCCCGGCCGCTTTCTAGCATGCCGGGCGAAATTCGTTCGGGAGGCGATGGATGCAGGACGGAGCACGGCGGCGGGCCAAGGAACTGCCGATTTGGTCGGGGCCGGTCTCGCCGGAGCCGTTGCCGGGCGGGATCAGCAACACCAACTTCACCGTCGTCGATGACGGACGGCGCTACGTCGTCCGGGTCGGCGCCGATGCGCCCGAGCACGCCGTCTGGCGCTTCAATGAGGTGACCGTCAGCCGCGCCGCCCACGCCGCCGGCCTTTCGCCCGAGATCCGCCATCACGAGCCCGACGTGCTGGTCATGGACTTCATCGAGAACGGCCAGGCACTGGACGAGAAAGCCGTGCGCGAGACCGACACGTTGGCCCGGATCGTAGCCCTGGTACGGCGCTGTCACGCGGAGCTGCCGCGCCATCTGGAGGTGCCGGGGCCGATGTTCTGGGTCTTCAGCGCCAACCGGCGTTACGCCCGCATGATCGAGGCGGCCGGGGAGCGCCTGTCCGACAGGCTGGCGGAGCTGATGGCGCTCAACGATCGCTTGGAGGCTGGCGTCGGCCCGATCCGGCCGGTCTTCTGTCACAACGACCTGCTGGCCGCCAACCTGATCGACGACGGCGAAAGGCTATGGCTGATCGATTGGGAGCACGCGGGAATCTCCAGTCCGCTCTTCGATCTTGCCAACCTGTCGTCGAACAACGGCCTTGCCGCCTCTCAGGAAACCTGGCTGTTGGAGAC
>JASLMY010000342.1 GCA_030746295.1 Alphaproteobacteria bacterium
GACGATGCCCTTGTACTTCATCCGCTTGTACTTGCCGCACAGGCACTCGTAGTCCTTTATCGGTCCGAAGATGCGGGCGCAGAAGAGGCCGTCGCGCTCCGGCTTGAAGGTCCGATAATTGATGGTCTCCGGCTTCTTGATTTCACCAAAGGACCAGGACCGGATCTGCTCCGGGCTGGCCAAGGAGATGGTGATCTGGTCGAAGGTCTCCTGCGTGGTGGAAACCGGTCCGAAGATGTTCATCAATTCGTTCATATGCTCAGATCTCCAAATCGCGTTTGCACATTGCCGCGGTTCGAGCGGTGGCCGCGAGCGACGCTCAGTAGGTCTTCGTCGACAGCTGCACGTTGAGGCCCAGCGATCGCATCTCTTTGACCAGGACGTTGAAGGATTCGGGAATCCCGGCCTCGAAGGTGTCGTCGCCGCGGACGATGGCCTCGTAGACCTTGGTCCGGCCGGCGACGTCGTCGGACTTCACCGTCAGCATCTCCTGCAGCGTGTAGGCCGCGCCGTAGGCCTGTAGGGCCCAGACCTCCATCTCGCCGAAGCGCTGGCCGCCGAACTGCGCCTTGCCGCCCAGGGGCTGCTGCGTCACCAGGCTGTACGGCCCGATCGAGCGGGCGTGGATCTTGTCGTCCACCAAGTGGTGCAGCTTCAGCATGTAGATGTAACCGACGGTGACCTTGCGGTCGAAGGTCTCGCCGGTGCGGCCATCACGCAGCGTCACCTGGCCGCTCTGCTCGAGGCCGGCCTGGCCCAGCATCTCGACGATGTCTTCCTCGTGCGCACCGTCGAAGACCGGCGTCGCCACCGGCACGCCGCCGCGCAAGTTGTCGCCCAGCTCCAAGAGCTGCTCGTCATCGAGGTCGGCGATCTGGTCCTTGAACTGACGCTCGCCGTAGACCGTCTTCAAGTGACGCTTCAACTCGTCGACCTTGCGGCCACGCCGCACCCGGTCGACGATCTCGCCGATCTGACGGCCGAGGCCGTCGGAGGCCCAGCCGAGATGGGTCTCCAGGATCTGGCCGACGTTCATCCGGCTCGGCACGCCGAGCGGGTTCAAGACGATGTCGACGGGGGTGCCGTCGTCTAGATAGGGCATGTCCTCCATCGGCACGATCTTGGAGATCACGCCCTTGTTGCCGTGGCGGCCGGCGATCTTGTCGCCGGGCTGCAGCTTGCGCTTCACGGCGACGAAGACCTTGACCATCTTCATCACCCCTGGCGGCAGCTCGTCGCCGCGCTGCAGCTTCTCGACCTTGCCCTCGAAACGCGCCTGCAGCGCCCCTCGGGCCTCGTCGAACTGCGCCTTCAGCTGCTCGATCTCGACCTGCGCCTTCTCGTTCTTGAGGCTGATCTGCCACCACTGGCCGCGGGAGTACTCCTCCAGCAGGGCCTCGGTGACCTTGGAATTGGCCTTCAGCCCCTTCGGGCCGCCGGCCGCGACCTTGCCGAGCACGAAGTCCTTCAGGCGGCCGTAGGTGTTGCGCTCCAAGATCGCCAGCTCGTCGTCGCGGTCCTTGGCCAGCCGCTCGATCTCCTCGCGCTCGATGGCGAGCGCCCGCTCGTCCTTGTCGACGCCGTGGCGCGAGAACACCCTGACCTCGACGACGGTGCCGGCGACGCCCGGCGGCAGCTTCAGCGAGGTGTCGCGCACATCCGACGCCTTTTCGCCGAAGATCGCCCGCAAGAGCTTCTCCTCGGGCGTCATCGGGCTCTCGCTCTTGGGCGTGATCTTGCCGACCAGGATGTCGCCCGGATCGACCTCGGCACCGATGTAGACGATGCCTGCCTCGTCGAGGTTCTTGAGCGCCTCCTCGCCGACATTGGGGATGTCGCGGGTGATCTCCTCAGGCCCCAGCTTGGTGTCCCGGGCCATGACCTCGAACTCCTCGATATGGATCGAGGTGAAGATGTCGTCGCGGACGATCCGCTCGGAGATCAGGATCGAATCTTCGAAGTTGTAGCCCATCCACGGCATGAAGGCGCAAAGGATGTTGCGGCCCAGCGCCAGCTCGCCCAAATGCGTCGAGGGACCGTCGGCGATGATGTCGCCGGCCTCGACCCGGTCGCCCACCTTCACCAGCGGCCGCTGGTTGATGCAGGTGTTCTGGTTCGAGCGCTGGAACTTCAAGAGATTGTAGATGTCGACGCCGCTGACCGAGAGGTCGGTCTCGTCGGTGGCGCGGACGACGATGCGGGTGGCGTCGATCTGGTCGACGGTGCCCGAGCGACGGGCGACGATGGCGACGCCGGAATCGCGTGCCACCACGTCTTCCATGCCGGTGCCGACCAGCGGCGCCTCGGCCTGGATCAGCGGCACCGCCTGGCGCTGCATGTTCGAGCCCATCAAGGCCCGGTTGGCGTCGTCGTTCTCGAGGAACGGAATCAGCGCCGCCGCCACCGATACCAGCTGCTTGGGCGAGACGTCGACGAAGTCGATCAACTCGGGCCGGGCCATGATGAAGTCGCCGCGGCTACGGCAACTCACCAGATCGGCGACGAAGCGGCCACGCTTGTCGATCTCGGCGTTGGCCTGGGCAATCGTATAGCGGCCCTCGTCCATCGCCGTCAGGTAGGTGACCTCATCGCTCACCCGGCCGTTCTTGACCTCCCGATAGGGCGTCTCGATGAAGCCGTAGCGGTTGACCCGGGCGTAGGTCGCGAGCGAATTGATGAGGCCGATATTGGGGCCTTCCGGCGTCTCGATCGGGCAGATCCGGCCGTAATGCGTCGGGTGCACGTCACGCACCTCGAAGCCGGCCCGCTCGCGCGTCAGGCCGCCCGGACCCAGCGCCGAGAGGCGCCGCTTGTGGGTGATCTCGGACAGCGGGTTGGTCTGGTCCATGAACTGGCTCAGCTGCGAGGAGCCGAAGAACTCCCGCACCGCCGCTGCCGCCGGCTTGGCATTGATCAGGTCGTGCGGCATCACGGTGTCGATCTCGACCGAGCTCATCCGCTCGCGGATCGCCCGCTCCATGCGCAACAGGCCGATCCGGTACTGGTTCTCCATCAGCTCGCCGACCGAGCGGACGCGCCGATTGCCCAGATGGTCGATGTCGTCGATCTCGCCGCGGCCGTCCTTCAGCTCGACCAGGGTCTTGACCACCGCGAGGATGTCCTCGGTCCTGAGGACGCGCAGCGAATCCTCGGTCTCGAAGCCCAGCCTGGCGTTCAGCTTGACGCGGCCGACGGCCGAGAGGTCGTAGCGCTCGGGATCGAAGAAGAGGCCCGCGAAGAGCGTCTCGGCGGTATCCGCGGTCGGCGGCTCGCCGGGGCGCATCACCCGATAGATGTCGATCAGCGCCTGCTCTCGGTTGGCGTTGCGGTCGAGCGCCAGGGTATTGCGGATATAGGCGCCGATCGTGACATGGTCGATGTCGAGGGTCGGCAGTTGGGTAATCCTGTGCTCGCGCAGGGCGGCCAGCAGCTCCTCGGTGACCTCGTCGCCGGCCTCGCCGATGACGATGCCGGTCTCGACGTCGATCAGATCGACGGCGAGATAGCGGCCGGTCACCTCGTCGTCGCCCAGCAGCAGCTCCTTCAGGCCCTCATCGCTCAACTTGCGGGCCAGTCGCGGCGTCACCTTGGTGCCGGCGCTGACCGCGACCTTGCCGGTCTTGGCGTTGACGAGGTCGCTGCCCGGACGCAGGCCCCTCAGCCGGTCCGGATCGAAAGGCATCCGCCAGGCGTCGGCCTTGGCATCGTATTTGTAGGGGAGTTGGTCGTAGAAATGATCCAACAATTCCTCGCCGGTAAGGCCGAGGCCGAGCAACAGCGTCGTCACCGGCAGCTTACGGCGGCGGTCGATGCGGACGT
>JASLMY010000343.1 GCA_030746295.1 Alphaproteobacteria bacterium
CGATCGACTTCTTGCCCGCCTCGATGCCTTCGCCGGCATAGACGTCGAAGACCTCGACCCCGGTGATCAGGCTCTTGTCGGCGCCGAGGGCCGCGCGGACGACCCGCTCGGCCGAGACCTCGTCGTCGACGACGAAGGCGAAATCGCGGCCGACCCAGGGATAGTCGGAGACCTCGTAGGCGGCGCGGGTGCGGTTGCGCTTGGCTTTGGGCTGGGGCACCCGGTCGAGAAAGACCTCGAAGCCGACGATGGGGCCCTCCACGTCCATGGCATCGAGGATTCCCGGGTGCACCTCGCCGAAGAGCGCCAGGACGTTCTTCGGGCCCAGGGTCAGGGCGCCGGCCCGGCCCGGATGGTACCAGGCCGGAACCTCGGTCCTGACCTGCAGCTTGGCGGTATCGGCGCCGGCGCCGGCGAGCACGGCGAGCGCGTCCGCCTTGGCGTCGAGGGCATCGACGGCTCTGGCCGCGCCGGACCAGTGCCGGGGCCCGGTGGCGCCGCGGCGGACGCCGCCGGCGACCAAGAGCTCGCCGTCCGGCGTCGAGTCCAGGAACTCGCCGCCGACTTCGAAGAAGGCCAGATTCTCGAAGCCGCGGGCCAGGTTGCGGCCGACGGCGTCGATCAGGTTCGCCAGCAGGCTCGGCCGCATGGCGTCGAGCTCGGAGGAAATCGGGTTCTCCAAGATCATTTCCGCCTGGCCGCCGCCGAAACGTTCCGCCAGGCGTCGGGGCAGGAACGACCAGGTGACGCACTCGACCATGCCGCGGGCCGCCAGCGTCCGCTTCGCCATCGGCACCCGGCGCTGGCTCGTGGTCAGCACCGGACGGGCCACGCCCGGCGTGCGTGGCAGCGGCACCGAGGGAATTTGGTCGAAGCCGACGATTCGGGTGATCTCCTCCACCAAGTCGGCCTCGCCGCCGACGTCGCTGCGCCAAGTCGGCACCGTCACCTGCCAGGTGCCGTCGGCGCGGTCGGCATTGAAGCCGAGATCGCCGAGGATTCGCTGCTGTGCCGCGTCGCTCACCTCCAGGCCGCCGAGGGCGGCGACGCGGGCGGGGCGGTAGTCGACGGTCTTGGCCGGGACCTCGGGCGTGCCGGCGACGACCAGTCGGCTCGCCTCGCCGCCGCAGAGCTCCAAGATCAGGCGGGCCGCTTGCTCGGCGCCGGGCAGCACCATGGCCGGATCGACGCCGCGCTCGAAGCGGTAGCGAGCGTCGCTGTCGATCATCAGCTTACGCCCCGTCGTCGCCGTGCGCAGGGGATCGAAAAGCGCGACCTCGAGGAAGACGTCAGTGGTCGTCTCGGTGCAGCCCGACGCCTCGCCGCCCATGACCCCGCCCAGGCCTTCGACACCCTTGTCGTCGGCGATCACCGTCATCTCGGCGTCGAGCTCGTATGCCTTGCCGTTCAGGGCCAACAGGGTCTCGCCGGACCGGGCCAATCGGACGTGAATGTCGCCGTCGACGTGGTCGGCGTCGAAAACGTGCAGCGGCCGACCGAGGTCGATGGTGACGTAGTTGGTGATGTCGACCAGGGTCGAGATCGGGCGCAAGCCGATGGCGCGAAGCCGGCGCTGCATCCACTCGGGCGCGGGCCGGTTATCGATGCCGCGGAAATAGCGGCCGACGAAACAGGTGCAGGCGTCCGCCGTCTCGGCCTCGAAACGGAGCTCGACGTCGATCGGGCTGTCGAAGCTGCCTTCGACCTTCGGCGGATCGAAGTCCTTGAGGCGGCCGAGGCCGGCGGCGGCGAGATCGCGGGCGACGCCCAGGACGCCGAGGCAGTCCTGCCGGTTCGGCGTGATGGCGATCTCGATCACTGGATCGTCTAGACCCATAATCTTGGCGAAGGGCTCGCCGACCACCGCCGTCTCCGCCAGCTCGATGATGCCCTCGTGTTCGTCCGAGAGACCCATCTCACGCTCCGAGCAGAGCATGCCGTTCGATTCGACGCCGCGGATCTTGGTCCGCTTGAGGTCGAGGCCGGTGCCGGGGATGTGGGTTCCGGCCGGGGCGAAGACACCCTTCATGCCTGTACGGGCGTTGGGCGCGCCGCAGACCACCTGCACCTCACCCTCGCCGGTGTCGACGGTGCAGACCTGCAGCCGATCGGCGTTCGGGTGCTGTTTGGCCTCGACCACGTAGCCGACGGTGAAGGGGGCGAAGTCGCGCGCCGGATCGCTGACCTCTTCGACCTCGAGGCCGATCGCGGTTAGCTTGTCGACGATCGCCTCCAGCGTGGCCTCGGTCTCCAGATGGCCCTTGAGCCAGGAAAGCGTGAACTTCATCGGCTCAGCCCTCCGGCCAGCGTCGGCACGTCCAAGGGCACGAAGCCGTAGTGACGGAGCCAGCGCAGATCGCTGTCGAAGAAGGCGCGGAGATCGGGGATGCCATATTTCAACATCGCCAGGCGGTCGATGCCCATGCCCCAAGCGAAGCCCTGATAGCGCGAGGAATCGACGCCGCAGGCCTCCAGCACGTTGGGGTGCACCATGCCCGAGCCGAGGATCTCCATCCAATCCTCGCCCTCGCCGATCCGGAGCTGGTTGCCGTCGCGATGGCAGCCGATGTCGACCTCGGCCGAAGGCTCGGTGAAGGGGAAGTGGCTCGGCCGGAAGCGCATCTTGACCTCGTCGAGCTCGAAGAAGGCGCGGCAGAACTCCTCCAACGTGCCCTTGAGGTGGCCCATATGGGTCGCCTCGTCGACGACCAGGCCTTCGAGCTGGTGGAACATGGGCGTGTGGGTCTGGTCGGAATCGCAGCGATAGGTCCGGCCGGGGACGATGATGCGGTAAGGCGGCGGCCCCGCCTGCATGGTGCGGATCTGCACCGGTGAGGTGTGGGTGCGTAGCAGCATCGCCTCGCCGGCCTCGTCGGCGGGGAAATAGAAGGTGTCGTGCATCTGCCGCGCGGGGTGCTCGGGTGGGATGTTGAGGGCGGTGAAGTTGTGGAAATCGTCCTCGATGTCGGGGCCCTCGGCAACACTGAAGCCCATGTCGGCACAGACCGCGATGACCTCCTCCGTCACTTGGCTGACGGGATGAATGCGGCCCTCCGACTCGGGTCTGACGGGGAGGCCGACATCGAGCCGCTCGCCGGCGAGCCGGGCCTCCAGCTCCAGCGCCCGCAGGTCGGCGCGGCGGGCCTCGATGGTTGCTTCGAGGCGGCCTTTGGCGGCGTTCAGCGCCTGGCCCATGGCCCGGCGCTCGTCTGGTGCCGCCGCCCCCAGCCCCTTCAGCATCTCGGTGATGCGACCGCGACGGCCGAGCGCCTCGACCCTGGCCGCCTCCAACGCCTCGGCGTCGGCGGCGGCCGTGATGGCGCCCGTCAGCTCTTCTTCCAGCGCCTCGATATCCTGTTGCATGGTGCCTCTAGAATCGTCAAAGGGGGCCCGTCACGGGACGGGCCCCCTTTCAAGGGTGGCGTATCTCTCGAACCGTTGGGAGCCCGTACCTCGGGCCGGTCAGGCCGCCGCTTTCAGGGCTGAATCGGCCCGTCCGACCAGTTCCTTGAAGGCCTCCGGCTCGCGCACCGCCAGATCGGCCAAGACCTTACGGTCGATCTCGATGCCGGCGAGCTTGAGGCCGTTCATAAATCGGCCGTAGGTGAGGCCGTGCTGGCGGCTGGCCGCGTTGATCCGCTGAATCCAGAGGGCCCGGAAGGTGCGCTTGCGCCGGCGCCGGTCGCGATAGGCGTATTGGGCGGCCCGCTCGACCGCCTGCTTGGCGACGCGATAGACGTTCTTGCGCCGGCCGCGGTAACCCTTGGCTTGATCGACGACTTTCTTGTGGCGGGCGTGGGTGGTGACGCCCCGCTTGA
>JASLMY010000344.1 GCA_030746295.1 Alphaproteobacteria bacterium
CAGAAACCGTCACCCGGAACGATTCGTTCTGCGTGGAAGTCAGTAAGGGGGCGAAGTTCGAGGAACACACCGGCGAGAATGTGACACGCCCCATGGCCGAAAAATGCGCGGTCAGGAAGATTCCAACGCCGCTGTGGATCCCGTTTCGTACCAGGCTTAGGACAGTACATTTTCATATTCTCCGGCGTAGCAGCGAAGACCGCAACGGGTCAGATTGGGTCGTTCAGACGTCTCTAATGTAACGCCCAAAGCTGGATGCATTCCGGACTTGCCGGGCCAACAACCGACGGCGGCCGAGGGTCGTCGTGTTTCGGCGGGTGAGCGAACCTTGGGTGATTTCCAGCGTCACGTCTGCGTGAGCCGGGCGCATTCCGAAGTTGCCAGCATCGCCCCGCAACTGGCAAACTTCCACCGGGAGAAACCGATTCCATGCGAATTGCGATGGTATCGACCGACGCGACCCGTCGGCACCGAGGTTTCCCGGTGGCCGGCAGCTTCGCCACGCCCGCCGCGCAACGATTTCTCGAGCGGCCCGCCGCCCCGCGCCTGGCCTCCCACACACCGTGGCGCCGGCTTTTCATGACTTTCATCGGAGGGGAACGATAGGCATGTTTTGCAAGTTTCAAAGACTAGCGATTGCCGGCATCGGCCTTGCCGCGCTTGTGGGCGTGGCGACGAGCGGTGCCGAGGCGGCACCTCAGGCCTTGGCCTTGGTAGCCACCAACGGCGATGTCACCTTCAAATGCGAAGGCGGCATCTGCGGTGCGGAGATGTCGGCGTTCTGCTTGCAGCCCGACCGCATCACGCCGACCAAGGGGACCAAGTACTCCCTGATCCAAGGCAGTGACTTGAAGCTGACCGGCCGGACCCGGGATGGCCAAGACATCGACCTCGACGGCGGCAAGATCCTGCAATTCGAGACCGCGCGCACGCATGTGGCCCTTAGGGTCAGCATCGCCCGCGAGGCGTTGGACGCGCTGGGCGTCGATGAGGTCCGGATCAGCGTCGGCGAGAACGTCGCCTTGCTGCCAGTGCCCGTCGCCGGCGACGACAACCCGCAGGACGAGGGCGATGTCGCCATCGTCACCGGCTCGCTGCGCCGCCTCGGGGCCCGGATCATCGACCAGAACCGCAAGCACATGGTCGCCGCCCGGCTGACCAGCCGGATGATCAACGACCTGCCGACGGACGGCTGGGTCGCGGCGGAGAAGCAGGACCGGATCTGGCAGAGCCTCTTGTCGGCCACGGCCGGGCGGAGCCTGCCGAAAGATGCGGTCGGCCTCGCCCATCGGGCGGTCGAATTCTGCAACTTCGCGGTCACCAGCAACATCTATCGCGGCATGCAGAGCTGTCTCCAGTCGGAGCACGACGACTTCCTGAAGATCTTGAACTCGCGCTACTACTCGGCCGTCAAGACCGGTAGCTGAGGTCGCATCCTATCCCCCCGACCGCCACCGTCCCTCGCCTCGGCGAGGGACGGATCGGCGGCAGGCGGGCCGATGCGACAGCCAGCCAAAGACGCATTCTGAGGGGCGCCCTAGCCTGCCTCGCCTTGACGGCGGCGCCCGCTGCGGCGACGGCGCAAGCCCCGGTCGCCGATCCGGTCTATGTCTGCTTCGAGGGCACGAACAACCCCGAGCTCGACATCCACTATTGCAGCCAGGCGATCGAGGTCGTGCCGAAGGCGGGCGGCGACCGTGCCACCTTGCTGGCGCTGCGCGGCCGCGCCTACAGCGCGATAGCCCGCCATGACCGAGCCATCGACGACTTCGACGCGGCCCTGAAGCTGAACCCGATCTCGGCCCTGGCGCTGAACAGCCGGGGCTTGGCGCTGCATGCCAAGGGCGCCTATGACCAGGCGATCGACGACTTCGATGCGGCGGTAACACTCTTTCCCCGCTACTACGATGCCTTTCGCAACCGCGGCACCGCACGCTTCTTTAGCGGCGATTCCAAGGCGGCCGCCGCCGATTTCACCGCCGCCCTCGGCATCTACGACAAGGATCCTGCGAGTATGGTGCTGCGCGGTCTAGCGCACTATTTCGAGGGCGCGTTCCGGGCCGCCGCCCAAGACCTGGCGCGGGCCCGAGAGATGGCCTATGGCTATCCCTATCTCGACCACTGGCTCTATCTGGCGCGCGAGGCCAACGGCGAGTCGGGCGCGGATGCATTGCGCGCGGCTGCAGCCGAGACGGGCGCCGCCTGGCCGAGCCCGCTGACGGCGGCACTCCTGGGGCATGCATCGGACGACGAGGTGCTGGCCGCGCTGGCCGCCATGCCGGCGCCGATCCGTGCCCTGCGCTCGGTACCGGCGCGGTACTTCCTGGGCGAGCTCGCCCGGCTGCGGAGCAAGCCTGCGACGGCGCGCCGACATTTCGAGGCGGCGTTCGCCGCCGAGGGGCCGCGGCCGATCGAATGGGCCGGCGCCAAGGCGGCGCTGGCCCGGTATTGAGGCGAGCCGGTCGGGTGCTATGCTCCCGCCGCACAACAAACCGGCATACCGAGGGATTCCATGGAATACGGCCTCTTCAATCTCGCCATGCGGCGCGCGCCGTCGACGACGCCGGCCGAGATCATTTCCAAGACGCTCGACGAGGTGCGGCTGGCGGAAGAGCTCGGCTTCGCCGTCGCCTGGTTTGCCGAGCACCACTTCGCCAACCTGTCGCTCTCGCCCTCGCCGCTGTTGCTGGCCGCGCACGTGGCCGGCGCCACCGAGCGGATCGGGGTCGGCTCCGGCGTCGTCGTGCTGCCGCTCTACCAGCCGATGCGGCTTCTGGAAGAGATCGCCTATGTCGACATCCTGAGCGGCGGCCGGCTGCACCTAGGTATCGGCGCCGGCAGCCAGAACCACGAGTTCCGGGGCTTCGGCACTGATGTCGCCGAGTCGGGGACGCGTTTTCTCGAGGTCCTCGACATCGTCGACATGGGGCTGGAAGAAGGCCGGGTGGCCTATGACGGCCGCCACTTCCAGATCCCGGAAACGGCACTCTCGCTGACGCCCCGGCCCCGGGCGAAGCCGCCGATCTATCTCGCCGGGATGGCCAATGACCCCGAGATCACCCGCCGCGTCGCCGAGCGTGGCTACATCCCCTTCGCCTCGGCGCAATGGCTGCCGGTGCCCAAGGTGGCGGAGAAGCGCGAGGGCTATGTCCGCGGCTACGAGGCCGCTGGCCGGGACCCCGCGGCGATGCCGTTCGCCGTGCAGCGCCTGATCTATGTCACCGACGACAAGGCCGACGCCCTGGATGCCGCCGAGCACGCCCGCTACACGCACCGCATCGTCGCCAGCGCCAAGAGCGGCACGCCGGTGCTCGACCGCTCGTTCATCGCCGAGGCCGCGGTCATGGGCGAGGACGCGCCGGAGACCATCGCCGATGTGGCGATGATCGGCGATGCGGAGAAGATCGCCCAGATGATCGTCGAGGACGCCCGGGGCCTCTCGCTCAGCCACATGAGCTGCTTCATGGCCTTCGGCGGCCTGGAGGGCGCCCGCGTCCGCCGCTCGATGGAGCGCTTCGCGGCAGATGTCATGCCGGCGGTCGACAAGGCCCTGGCCGAAACGGTGCCAGAAGCGGGCCGACAAACAGGTTGAAAAGTCGCCTCCAGCACCCTGAATAAACTAGGCTAGTTCACTTGAAAATCCTCGCCTGGGTGTTGTCGATTCTGGCCACCTTGGTGCTGGCTCTGGCAGCGTTGGCGCTTCTGCTGCCGGGCCTCAAGGAAGGTTTCTCGTTCGAGGAAATGCCGTTCCTCGCCGCCGGCGCGGCGGTCCTGGCCGGCGTCGGCGTGCTTT
>JASLMY010000345.1 GCA_030746295.1 Alphaproteobacteria bacterium
TCTCTTTTCCGGGTATTGGCAATACACTCTTGAGATCGCAATAAATCTCAATCTTTCAAATACTTAGCTTTGCGACCGTAATCCTGAAGGCATCGGAATAGGACGATATCGAGACAGCTCCTGTTTCCAACGGGCATCGAAACCGTCCCAACGCCGACCAAAGCAACGCCCCCGTCCGTTCTCGGACGCTTGTCGCTCCCGGCCGCATGCATGGCTTCGGCGAATGCCTGCCGCTAAACTTCCGCTACGTCGGAGGGCGCGGCAGGCGCGGGGGCCGAGATGCTTGACTACTTGATCTTAGGCGGCGGCAGCGCCGGATGCGTCTTGGCGGCCCGCCTTTCGGAAGACCCGAAGACAAAGGTCTTGTTGGTCGAGGCCGGTCGGAACATCTCCGCCAACAACATGCCCGCAAACATTCGCACACGATATCCCGGTCGGGCCTTTCTCGATGAAAACAACATCTGGCCCTCGCTCACGGCCAGGTTCGGGCCGCCCGACAAGCATGGCAACCCCGCCGAGCCGCGGCGCTACGAACAGGGACGGGTGTTGGGCGGTGGCTCGGCCGTCAATGCCCTGGTGGCAAATCGCGGCGCGCCCGGCGACTATGACGAGTGGTCGGAACGCGGTGCCGAGGGCTGGTCTTGGGAAACCGTCCTGCCCTATTTCCGCAAGCTCGAAACCGACCACGATTTCGACGACGAATATCACGGTCAGGACGGTCCGATCCCGATCCGCCGAATTACCCAGGCGAAGATGTCGCCCTTCGTCAAGCAACTATGCGCCACGCTCAGCGCGCGCGGCTACGTGAGCAAGCCCGACCAGAACGGCACGTGGGAAGACGGGATCTACGTCGGCGCGATCGCCAAGGACGAGAACGGACACCGGGTCCCCACGTCCACCGTCTACCTGAGCGACGACGTGCGCGCGCGAGCCAATTTGCGGATCATGACCGACCATTTGGCGGAGCGGGTCAGGTTCGAGGGAACGCGGGCGACCGGCGCCGTCGTTCGGCCCGCGGACGGCTTAGGTGAGCCGCAGACGATTCCGGCCAACGAGACCATCCTGTCCTGCGGCGGCATTCACACGCCGGCGCTGCTGATGCGCAGCGGCGTCGGACCCGCCGACGAGTCGGTTTTCGATATTCCCGTGGTCGCCCGGCTTGCCGGCGTCGGCCGCAACCTGATGGAACATCCCTCTACGGCGGTGTCGACCTATCTCCCGCCGGCGCTGCGTCAGACGGATCTCGAGGAACATCACGACCACGCCATCCTACGCTTTTCCTCTGGCCTTGCCGGCACCCCGGAAGGCGACATGCATCTGGCGATGATCGCCCGGTCGGGTTGGCATTCGGTCGGCCAGCGGATCGGCACGCTCTTTATCTGGCTGAACAAGCCCTATTCGCGCGGCCACCTATCCCTGGCGTCGCCGCGTGCCGACGACGAGCCGATCGTCGATTTCAACCTTCTGTCCGACGCTCGGGATCTCGAACGGCTGAAACAGGCGTTTCTGCTAGGCGCCGAAATCCTGACCGATCCGCTGCTCGACGGGCATTGCGGCCCGGCCTTTCCGACCAGCTTCTCGCCGAGAGCCATCAAGGTCGCCGGTCCAGGGCTCGTCAATCAAGTGCAGCGCGGCCTGCTCGCCACGATGCTCGACTACGCGGGACCGGCGCGATCTTGGCTCATACACTCGGTTATTACGCTCGGCCTCGAGATTAGACACCTGGTCCAGGACGACGACGCGCTGACGGCGTTCATCAAGGCGTCCGTAGGGGGCGTCTGGCATGCGTCCGGCACCTGCAGGATGGGCGCGCGCGACGACGCGGGCGCTGTCACCGACAGCGCCGGTCGGGTTTACGGGGTTGATGGCCTGCGCGTCTGTGACGCCTCGCTCATGCCGACCATACCGCGTGCCAATACGAACACGCCCACGATCATGATGGCCGAGAGGATCGCCGACCTCATCAAGGAGGGCGGATAGGCTATTCACCTGACAGTGCCGCCCCGCTGCCACACGCTAGCCTGGGCCGAGGACGAGGTAGGCGACGAGGGCGACGCCGGCGATCGCCGACCAGAGCGCGATGTCGCGCCAGACCCGGCCGCCACCGCGCCGGTGCATGATCACCGCCGGCAGCAGCACCGCCAGCCAGAGGCCGAGATAGGTCATACTGATCCACTGGTCTTCGCTCAAGGCCCGGCGCCGCCATCGCCGTCGCCCCGCCGGCGACCGAGCAGATTGCCGAGCAACACCAGCAGCAGCCAGGCGATCAGCGGGACGATGAAGATGAAATCGAAGAGCGGGTGCGTCGGGTCGCCGCCGGTCCTGATCGCGACGTAGGTCAGCCAGGCCGCGGTCAGTATGATGCCGGCCAGATGCCAGCTTCGCTTGTCTCGCCATCGCATTGCGGTGAACAGCATACAGCAGCTTGTCGGTGCGCGCCGCAGGCGATAGGTTGGCGCCGCCCGCAGCGGCAGCAGGAGACGCGGCACGTGTCGGATATCTTTCGCGAGGTCGACGAGGAAGTCCGCAAGGACAAGTTCCAGGCGCTCTGGAAGCAGTATGGCGTCTACGTCTACATCGTCATCGGCGCGCTGGTCCTCGGCACCGCCTTCAACGTCTGGTGGCGCGACTACCAGCAGAACCGGCGGTTGGAGGATTCGGCGCGCTATCAGGCGGCAGTGGCCCTGCTCGACGAGCAGCAGACTACCGAGGCCATCAACGCCTTGGCCGCCCTCGCCGAGGACGCCGGCACCGGATATGCCGTCATCGCCAGGCTGCGGGAGGCCGCCGTCAAGGCGGGCGAGGGCGACCTCGACGGCGCCGTCAGGGCTTATGACATGTTGATCCAGGACGATGGCGTCGCCCAGATCTATCGCGATTTGGCCCGGCTCTTGTCGGCCATGCACTTGGTCGACAGCGCGGCCGCCGAGGCGGTGCGCGAGCGTCTGGGGCCACTCTTGCAGGACGTCAGTCCGTGGCGCTTCTCGGCCCGCGAGATCGACGCCATGCTGGCGTTGCGCGACGGCCAGCGTGGGCGCGCCCGCGAGGTCTTGCAGGCGCTTGTCGACGATGCCGAGACGCCTGCGGGCGTCAGGCAACGCGCCTCGGAGTTGCTGGCGGCCTTGGCGAGCGAGGGTTGAGCGGCGGATGCGCCGGCGGAGGCGATACGCGACGCCCTGGCTTGCGGCCTTGGCTCTGGCGACATTGACGGCGTGCGACCTGCCGGGCTGGTTCGGCCCTGGCGAGGACCCGCCCCTGCCCGGCGAGCGGATCTCGGTGCTGAGCCTGGAGCAGGACGTCGCACCCGATCCCGGGATCGCCGATCTGGCGGTCAGGCTGCCGGCGCCCTGGCGCAATCCGTCCTGGCCGCAGGCCGAGGGCTTCGCCAATCATGCCATGCATCATCTGGCTCTCGGCGAGGCCTTGAAGCCGGTCTGGCGGCGCGACATCGGCGACGGCTCATCGAGCGACACCCGCCTATTGAGCCGGCCGGTGGTGGACGAGGGGCGCGTCTTCGCGCTCGACGCCGAGGGTCAGGTCGGCGCCTTCGAGGCGGCGACCGGCAAGCCGATCTGGCGCATCGATTTGACGCCGAAAGACGAGGATTCTGGCGCTCTCGGCGGCGGCTTGGCGGTGAGCAACGGGATCCTGTACGCAACCACGGGCTACGGCGAGGTGCTGGCGCTGAACCCGGCCGGCGGCGAGATCATCTGGAAGCAAGTCCTCGGCACCCCGATCCGGGTGCCGCCGGCGGTGGCCGAGGGCCGCGTCTTCGCGATCAGCTACGACAAC
>JASLMY010000346.1 GCA_030746295.1 Alphaproteobacteria bacterium
TGGCTGCTAAGATTTTCACGGACCGCCCCTTCGGCGCTTCATGACCCCTGCCTCACTCAATCGTGTCGAAAGCGCTCGAGAGCTCGGCATCGACGACCCGCTGATAGGGGATGTCGCGCTCGATCAAGCCGCCCGAGAGCAGCGCTGCCTTCAGCCGCCCGAAGGCCGTGGCCGGCAAGGCGGGTGTTTCGGCCCAGAGACCAGAGGCGCGATAGCCGGTGATGACCCGGGCCAGCTCGGCCGCGGGTGTCTCGGGGAAGAAGCCGGCGATCGTCCGGGCGATCGCCATCGGGGTCTCGGACCGGAGCGCCTGCTGCGCGCGCGCAATGCCGCGCACCAGGGCGCGGCAGACCGCCCGCTCCTCTTCAGCGAAACGGCGCGTGGTGTAGAAGCTCGTGTAGGCGATGTCGCCGCGCGTGGCGAAGCGGTGCCAGAGGTGGCCGACGCCGCTCCTCACCGCGCGATCGGCGTAAGGCTCGAAGACCTGGATGACGTCGACCTCGCCGGCCTCGAGCGCGGCCAGGTTCTCGGCCATCGGCCGGTCGGCAGCGCGGTCCAGGGCGGCCGGGTCGATGCCGGCGCGGGCGAGATCATCCTGAAAGGTCATCCAGGGCGTCGGCACCTCGGTGGCGACCGCGACCCGGCGGCCGGTCAGATCGGAGAATCGAAATCGCCGTTTCCGCTCTCGGCCGACCAGGATGAAGGGGTCGCGCGCCACCACTTGCGCGAAACAGACCAGCGCGCAGTCCGGGTCGGCGTCGTGGTGCAACATGACCCGCATCGGCCCGCCCCAGGAGACGTCGACCCGGCCGTCGATGAGGCCCTGTGCGGTCTCGGCCGTCGCCGGCGAGGTCTGGCAGCGGACCTCGATGCCCTCGGCCGCCCAGTCGCCACGGGCGATGGCGAGATAGAAGGGCACGTAAACCATGGTGCGCAGGTTCTCGTAGAGGACGATTGGCCGCGCCACCGCGTTCACCCTGCCCTGCCCGGCCCGTCCGGCAGCACCGGCCTACTGCGCCGTCCAGCCGCCATCGACCATCAGCGTCGTGCCGGTGATCAGGGCCGCTGCCGGCGAGGCCAGGAAGACGACGGCACCGACGACGTCCTCGACCTGGCCGAAGCGTCCGAGGGGAATCCGCGACAGCAAATCGCCGCCGACCACGGGATCGGCCAGGCGCGCGGCCGTCAGCGGCGTCTCGATCGCGGTCGGGCCGACGGCGACGACGCGGATGCCGAGTGGCGCCAGCTCGACGGCGAGCGACTTGGTGAAGCCCTCGATGAAGTGCTTGCTGCCGGAATAGATGGCGTTGTTCGGCCGGCCGACCTTTCCAAAGGTCGAAGAGACGTTGATGATGACGCCACCGCCTTGGCGGGCCATGAGACGCGCCGCTTCCTGGGCCACCAGGACGGCGGCTCGGATGTTGAGCCCCAACATGGCATCGAGCGCCGCCTCCTCGGCCTCGAGGAAGGGCGAGACGATGTTGGTGCCGGCGTTGTTGAGCAACAGATCGAGCCGCCCGATACGGCCGAATTCGTGCCGCATCGCCGCCGTGTCGGTGACGTCGCAAACCACGGCCCGGGCCTGCCCGCCCCCCTCGCGGATCGCCGCGGCAACGGCCTGGACCTCGGCCTCGGTCCGGCTCATGGCGACGACCTCGGCACCGGCCTCGGCCAGCGCCATGGCGGCGGCACGGCCGATGCCGCGTCCCGCCCCGGTGACGAGGGCTACCTGGCCGTCGAGGCGCATCGACGGCAGCACATTCGGGCTCTCGGTCATCTCCTGTCTCTCCCTCCGGTTCATTCCGGGACGCCCGTTGCCGCGCAGAGACCGGATCGCGCGGGTCGGTGACCTGGCCCCCCAGAATAGCGCTGGTGTCGTCGTCGCGGAAAGGCTCGACGAAGCACGAAAATGCCGGCAGAATTTGCACTCGAACCCACCGCGACGGGGTAAGGCCATGGCTGAGGCAAACCCGCTCGAGGCGCGCCGCAAAAAGCTCGAGCGGCGGTATCTGGAGCCCACGACGACGGACGCGGCACCGCTCGGCACCGGCGGCGTCGATCACTTGGCGCTGATCTCCTCCGATCTCGACGCGACAATCCGCTTCTACACCGAGATCCTGGGCATGCGGCTGGCGAAGGTCGTGCCAAATCGGGACGAGCCGACCTCGACCCACATCTTTCTCGATATGGGCGGCGGCAACATGCTGGCCTTCTTCGACTTTCCCGAGAAGAGCTCAAGCCCGACCGTGCGTGGTATCGGCAGCATGCACCACGTCGCCCTGAAGGCAACGGTGGCGCAGTACCAGGCGCTGCTGGCACGGCTGGGGGAACGCAAGATCGCCTATTCGCTGCACGGCGACGAGGAAAAGGGATCGGTCTACTTGCGCGACCCCGACAACATTCTGGTCGAGGTCACGACCGGCTATTGAGCCGGGCGAGCGATCCGCCGCCGATACCTCGCCGACCGCGGGCGCGGATGTCAGTCGCGCCGGACCACCGATTTCAGGCTCAAAATCAAGTCTGTCGGCCGACGCCGCGGCTCGGCGACTTCGAAGTGCTTGTCGATGATCTCTTGGAGCTCTTCATCGAGATTGAAGAAGACACCGCCGATCTCCCGCGACTCCTTGTCCAGGCGCATGACCGCCGTGCGGCAAGCAAATTCCAACACCGGATCGGGCAAGGGAATGGTGAAGGCGATATCCAATCGATCACCAGGCGTTGGAGTGATCTCGCAGGGTCCGACGCAGAAGCCGCGGGCGCTCCAATTCTTGAGACGGTACTCCATGTCGCCGATGCGCGCGGTTCCCTCCACCGCCTCCTCGCGGATCGCCCGATTTCGCTGGTCGCTGGTGACGGCGCGTAGGCGCTTCAGCTTCTGCAATCCGCTCAAATACCTGCGCCCCACGTTCAGATCGACCGCGACTTCGTCGTCGTCGCTCGCCGCCTCGCGCTCCAGGGAGGGTATCGTTACGGTCTCCGGCGCGTCGCCGACCGGCGGCGTTTGCGATGCCGGGGCCGGGTCCTCGGTGGGCGATGCCGTATCCGCCATCACGGTGACGGCGGGCGGGGGCGTCTGGGCTGCCGCCGGCACCGGCTCGGCGGCGGTCGTGCCGAGGACATCTGGCGGTGGCAGATCCCTCGCGGCGCCGTCACCCTCGGGCGCACGCGCGATCAGTCGATCCGCAACCGGCTCGACCTGGGTGGCCGACTCGATCCGCTCGAGCAAGCTCGCCAAGAGCTGGCCGAGCCTGTAGCGGTCCTGACGCAAATCCTCGGCCAGAGCCTCGGCATTCTCCAAGCGGCCCCGAAGCGCCCCGACCGCGTCTTCCAGCGCCTGCCGTGGTGGTTCCTGATCGTTCCCGGCGGCCAGCAGCGCCCCCGCCGCGCCGAGCGCGTTCGCTTCCAACTCCGCCGGGCTCGGCCCTTTCGGGACCTCGGTGGCGGCGATGTCGCCGGCACCGTGACCGGTGTCCTCGCCAGCGGTCGCCGCACGACTGCTTTGCTCGACGCGAAGCAGATAGTTGGCGACCTCGATCTCACCCATCGTATCGAGCAAGAACATCAGCCCTTGATAGCCCTCGGCGGCGTGGCGAACCTCGGCCGGAATCGGGCCAAAGCCCGGCATCTCGAATTGGACGTGGCTACCGGCGTCGACGAGGTCGGACGCCAGCTGCGCGATCAAGGCACCGCTCGGCGAGAGGTCGAAAACGGTGCAAGGGACCTGCTGGCCCGCGTTGTCGAGCACCGTATCGAAGCGGACGTTCCAGCGGC
>JASLMY010000347.1 GCA_030746295.1 Alphaproteobacteria bacterium
GTCGAGCGCCGAGTTGACCGCCTCCAAGGGCCGGGCCTCGACCGGGATCGGCGGCACCCGGCCCGCCTTCACCAGCGCCATCAGCTCGTGCATCTCGTTCAGCGAGCCGACGTAGGAGCCGATCATGCTGATCATCTTCAGTGGGAAGAAGGGCAGCGGCACGGTCGCCTTCTCGCCGTAGAGGCCGACCTGGACCTGCCGCCCGCCCTTGCGCAGGATGTCGACGCCGAAGCGCGAGGTCTCGGGCCGGCCGACGAAATCGATGGTGGCGGCGGCCCCGCCACCGGTCATCTCCAGCGCCTTCTCGACCGCACCGGCTTCCGCATTGTCGATGGTGTCGTGCGCCCCCACCTGGCGCGCCGCGGCCCGCTTGGTACCGTCGACGTCCGCCGTGATCACCTTGGCCGGCGTCACCGCCGAAGCGAAGTGGACCGCCGAGAGGCCGACGCCGCCGGCGCCGATGGTGACGAGATAGTCGTCGGCCGTCAGCTCGCCGATCTTCCGCAAGGCGCTGTAGGCGGTCAGGCCCGAGCAGGCATAGGTGCAGGCGAGATCCTGCGAGACGCCGGTGTAGTCGACCAAGTATTTGGCGTCGGGCACGATGACGTAGTCGGCATAGCCGCCGTCGACCCTTGTCCCGATGACGCGTGGCGTGGCGCAGAGAAGCTCGGTGTCGGCATCCTGGCAGTGCTCGCATGCGCCGCAGCCGATCCAGGGATAGACGATGTAGGACTCGCCGACCGCGACGCCCTCGGCCTCCGGCCCCAGTGCCTCCACGGTGCCGAGCGGCTCGTGCCCCATGGTGAAGGGCGGCGTGACGCCACGGGCCTCGATGTCGAGGCGCTCGCCGCCGCCGAGGTCGAAATGGCCGGACCAGATGTGCAGGTCGGAATGGCAGACGCCGCAGGCGGTGACCCGCACCAGCACCTCCTTGCCTTGCGGCTCCGGCGTCGGGTATTCGCGAAGCTCGAGCGGCTTGCCCCACTCGATGATCTGCATGGCGCGCATGACGGCCCTCCCAGGTGTTCGATGACGGCTTGTTCCGGTCGATCTTACGACCGCTCGGCCGAGGTTGCTACAGGAGCCGGGAGCTCGGAAATACGGGCGGCGCTACTCCGCCCGAGGGTGTGCGGCCAGCCACTCCTGGACCAAGCGCATCGCCTTGGCGCGATCGTCGGAGGACAGCCAGGAGGCGACGAGGTTTCGCTCCGCTGCGGCCTTCTCGTCGCCCGAGGCGGTCGCAACGGCGAACCAGACGAATGCCTCGACATAGTTCGCCCGCACCGCGATGCCGTCCCGGTAGAGAACGCCGAGATTGAACTGGGCGTCGACCATGCCCCGCTCCGCGGCGTGTCGGTACCAGGCGATCGCCGCCGCCGGAGCGGCCGGGACGCCCCTGCCGTCGGCATAGATGAGGCCGAGATTGTAGGCGGCGAGCGCGATGCCCTGGGTGGCGGCGCTCTCGAGCCATCGCACCGCCGCCGCCGGGTCCCGCCCGATGCCTCGACCTTCGAAGTATCGCATGCCGAGGTTGTATTGCGCCTCGGCGTATCCCTGCTCGGCCGCCAGTCGGTACCATTTGACGGCCTCGGCGGTGTCTTCGGGCACACCCTTGGCGAAGTCATGCATGACGCCCAGATTGAACTGGGCCGCGGCATCGCCCTGCGCTGCCGCCATCAAGTGCCAGGCCAAGGCCTCGGCCGGGTCCGTCGCCACGCCCGTGCCCTTCAGGTACAGGACACCGAGATTGCGCTGGCCTTCGGCGTGGCCCTGCGCCGCCGCCTTGCGGTACCACTTCACCGCCGCGGCGGCGGCTTCCGCGCCGCTTCGCTCGTTGTCGTAGATGCGACCCAGGTTGTACTGCGCCTCGGCTTTGCCCTGCCCGGCCGCCTTGGCGTACCAGGCCATGGCCTGGCCCACGTCCCTGGGCACGCCCCGGCCCCGGTCGTACATGGTGCCGAGGCTGTTTTGAGCATCAGCGTGGCCGGCCTCGGCGGCCGAGCGGTACCACCGCATGGCCACTGCATAATCTCGCTCGACGCCGATGCCTTCGTGATGCATCCAGGCGAGCATTTTCTGCGCGTTGGCGTCGCCGGCTTCGGCTAGGGGCCGGGCTTGCCGGAGCGCGGTCTCGAAGTCGCCACGCTGGTAGGCGGCAACGGCGGCGTCGAGGTCTGCCCATGCCGGCGAGAACCACGCCAGCATCAGACCGACGGCCAGAACAATCCTCCTCACATAGGGCATCTCGCCTACACGTCGTAGTGTCGAACCATCGTATGTTATGGAATACTTGCAGGTATTGCTTAACATTCCTTGCCCGGGAATTGGGAACTGCCACGTCAGGGTAACGCACATGACCGAGTTCGAAGCGATCCGAAATGCCGCCGTCGAGCGGGCCGGCGGCGAGGCGGCGTTGCGGGCCCGCCTGCCGGTCGTCAAGTCGGCGGCCGAGCTGAGGGTAATGGCGGACGACCGTTATTTTTCCCAGATGAGCCTCAGGATCTTTCAGGCCGGCCTCAAGCACAGCCTCGTGGCGGCGAAGTGGCCCGCCTTCGAAGAGGTCTTCTTCGGCTTCGACCCCAGGCGCGTGCGCGCCATGCCGGACGAGGCCCTGGAGGCGCTCTTGGGCGACGAGCGTATCATCCGCCACTGGGGCAAGCTGAAGGCGACACACGCCAACGCGGCGGCCATGTGCGAGGTGATCGAGGAATACGGCAGCTTCGGCGCCTATATCGCCGACTGGGAGCCAGGCAACATCGTCGCCCTATGGGACGACATCGCCAAGCGCTTCAAGCAGATGGGTGGGGCCTCGACACCCTATTTCCTGCGCATGGTCGGCAAGGACAGCTTCACGATGAGCCCCTACGTGTCGCGCGGCCTGGTCGCCTGCGGCGCGCTCGACGCCGAGCCGAAGGGCAAGAAAGGCCGGCTGGCGGCGCAAGCCGTCTTCAACGGCTGGGCCGAGGCCACCGGCCGGTCGCTCTCCGAGCTCTCCATGACGCTCGCCGTCGCGACGGATTGACGCCGACGACGGGCGCCGTCTCGACTCGCAAAGAACTTCGCGCGACGTGGCAACGATACCGCGTAACTCGTTCTCTCAAAAACGGAAATCCAGAAATTCTTGGAAGACCAGAGGGGTTCGAGTTTGGATAGATTCGTTGGTTGACGGCCAGCACGGATTCTCCACCGGCTCGCGGGGTTCGCTGCCACCCCCACCTAAGTCCTCCCCCTTGTGGGGGAGGGCCAGGGTGGGGGGCGTCGAGACGGTTCTGACCGAACCGCATTTGCTCTAGAACCAGAGGCCATATGGGCAATGTCGGCTTAATTGCCACGCAAGGTCCGGCCAGCGCGCGAGTCCCCGGGGGCCGGGATTTATGCTACGGCTTGGGTGCGGCGATGGAGAGCGTGTTCGGGATTTCCCGGCCATGACCACTCTCATGCCGCCGGTGTCGGGAATCGAGGAGAAATGTCATGACGGATCTAGCGGGCGTCTGCGTGCCGGTCTGCACGCCCTTCAGCGACGGCGGCGCGCAACTCGACGAGGTGGCGCTTCTCGGCCATCTCGACGCCATGCTGGAGGCGGGTGTCCACATCATCGCGCTGTGCGGCGGAACCGGCGAGTTCCCTTTCCTGAGCGAGGCCGAAAAGCGGCGCGTCATCGAGCTCGGCTGCGGCCATATCGACGGCCGGGCCAAAGTCGTCGCCCAGACCTCCGCGATCCGTACCGAGGACGGCATCGAAGCCTCCAAGCATGCGGA
>JASLMY010000348.1 GCA_030746295.1 Alphaproteobacteria bacterium
CTTGTCGGCGCGATCGACCAGCGCGTCGCCGCGCCGCCGAACCAGCTTGCTGACATAGAACACCGCGATGATGATCGCCGCGGTCAGTAGGATCTTCGACAAGCTCAGCCCGAACATGGCATCACCTCAAAGTCCGTAGCGGCCCCAGAGTGCCCGGGCGCCCAATGCCTCGACGACGGCGTCGACGAGGGAGGCCGGCATCGATTGGCTGCTCGATTCGAGACCGAGCCGGCGTTGCAGCAGGCCCTTGCGCCGCTCGACCACCTTCAAGCGGACTTTCTCACCATAGCGCTCGCGCAAGATGCCACGCAAATCGCCGACGCCGTCGGCCAAGCCCAAATCGACGGCTTTCGGCCCGGTCCAGAACTCACCCGAGAAGAGGGTTCGCTCGGCGCCTTTGAGCTTGCCCTCGCGGCGGCCGCGGACCTGCTTCTTGAAGGACTCGTGAATGTCCTTCTGAATCACGGTCAACCGCTTCACGTCCGCCGCCTTCTCGTCGACGAAGGGGTCGAGGAAGCTCTTCTTGTCGCCCGACGTGTGGAGGCGGCGCTCGACGCCGATCTTGGCGAGCAGGTCCTGAAAGCCGAAACCGGCACTAACGACACCGATCGAGCCCAAGATCGAGCTCTCGTTGACGTAAACCTCGTCCCCCGCCAAGGCCAGCCAATAGCCGCCCGAGGCGGCGACGTCCTCGACGAAGGTGATGACTGGGATCTCCTTCTCCTCGGCCAGCGCCCGGATGCGGTCGTGGATCAGGGCCGACTGCACGGGCGAGCCGCCCGGCGAGTTGACCGAGAGCGCTACCGCCTTGAGACCGCGGGTCTTGAACGCCTGCTCGATCGGGCCAGCGAGCCCGGCGAGCCCCAGGCCCGGGCGCAAGTGCGAGCCGTGCGCCACGATGACGCCGTGCAGGCGCAAGACGGCAACCGTCGGCGGCGCCTCGCGGAAGCGTCGAATCGGGATCAGGGCGCGCAGTCTGTCGATGGCCATGACCGCTTACATAATCTCACGCTTCGGTTCCCTCAAGGCCGCCCGCCTCGAAGCTCGAGCGCGGCGCAATCGCGCAAAATAGCTTCCGCGGCCTCGGTATAGCGGCCATCCGCCCGGTGCAGGCAAAGGCCTGCCGCTAGGGTCAGCCGGGCTCGACTGCCCTTCACTGCCTCTGTGATCAAGCGTTTCGCCGGCTGTCCGCGCCGTGGCCAGAGGGGGCAGACGCAAACGTCGCCAGCCCCGCCGCCCAATGCCGCCAGGACCTCATCCAACCGATCGGCCCGATGGATCAACGTCAGTCGGCCCCCCGATGTGACTCGCCTGAGGCAGCAATCAATCCAGCCGTCGAGCGGCAGATCGCACCCGTGCCGGGCCAGCGCACGGGACGCCTCGGACGCCGGTCTGGAATCCTCGGCATCGTGATAGGGCGGGTTCGAGACGACATGATCGTAAACCCGTTCCCGCACCTCGGGCGGTGGCGTCGCGATGCTCCCGAGGTAGAACCGAACCCGATCCTCGAGGCCGTTCTTGCGGGCATTCGCCGCCGCCAACTGGCAGAGGTCGGGCTGCAATTCGATACCCTCGACAGCGACCCCCGGCAGGCGACGGACCAACGCCAAGGCGACGGCTCCAACGCCTGCGCCGACGTCGAGTACCCGCGCTCCCGCCCGCGCCCTCACCGCCGCGGCCAGCAGCAACGCGTCGCTGCCGGCCCGATAGCCTCGCCTCGGCTGCAAGAGCGACAGGGCACCGCCCAGGAAGGCATCCTCGGTCACCGTCTCGGGCGCGCCCAGATCAGCCTCGGGCGGTGGCAACGCCGGCCTCCTCCAATATCCGGCGGGCCCGCACGGCATCCGCCTCTGCCACCATCAGGCGGCGCGGCAGGGCGCCGATCGAGCCCTCGAGCACGCTCATATGACCGTCCAGCACCACCGCCTCGATCTCGGCGTCGCGGAGCAGCGCTTGCGACCAGGACAACAGCACCGGGTTGTTGCTCCTGAGTAGCTCGACCATGCGATCCCCTGCGAGGCTCCACGACGGCGCCGAGCGCGCGCCGTCTGCCCGCTTTCCTTCGTCTTTCTGGGCCAGTATGCTTCAAAGGGCAAGGTTCGGGGCAAAAACGGAGGGGCAACCCGTGGCCGATGTGGTCGAGTTCAGCGGCGAGCGCAACGCGCCGGCACGAGCCTCGATGGCCTCACTCGCCGCCCTCGTCGACGAAGACCTCGCCAAGGTCAATCTGGTGATCATGCGTCGTATGGACAGCCGCGTGGCCCTGATCCCGCAGCTCGCCGGCCACATCGTCGCCTCCGGCGGCAAGCGGCTTCGGCCGATGCTGATGCTCGCCTCGGCCGCACTCTGCGGCTATTCCGGCGAGCGCCACCTGAACCTGGCCGCCTGCGTCGAGTTTATCCACACCGCAACACTGCTGCATGACGACGTCGTCGACGAAAGCGACCTCCGCCGCGGCCACGCCACCGCCAACGCGCTTTGGGGCAACCAGGCGAGCGTTCTGGTCGGCGACTTCCTCTTCAGCCGCGCCTTCCAGGTCATGGTCGAGGACGGCAGCCTCGACGTCCTGCGCATCCTGGCCAACGCCTCGGCGGTGATCGCCGAGGGCGAGGTGATGCAGCTCGAGACCACCAACAACACCGCGACCACCGAGGATGCCTACCTGGAAGTGATCTCGGCCAAGACGGCGGCCCTCTTCGCCGCCGCCTGCCGCATCGGCGCCGTCGTCGCCGCCCGCCCAGAGGCCGAGGAGACGGCGCTGGAAAGCTATGGCAAGAACCTCGGCATCGCCTTCCAGCTGGTCGACGACGCGCTCGACTATTCGGCCCGCGAAGCAACACTGGGCAAGGCCATCGGCGACGACTTTCGCCAAGGCAAGGTAACCTTGCCGGTGGTCCTGGCCTTTCGCCGCGGCTCGCAAGTCGAGCGCGAGTTCTGGCACCGCTGCATCGTCGACGGCGAGCAGCACGACGACGACCTGGAGCGCGCGATTGCCATAATCCGGCGCCACGGCGCCCTCGACGACACGGTCGAGCGATCCCGCCACTACGGCGCCATGGCGCGCGACGCCCTTGGCATCTTCCCAAAGAGCGCGATCAAGGACAGCTTGGTCGACGTCATCGACTTCTGCATCGAGCGCGCGCACTAGCAGGTCCCGGCTTGCGTCGGTTGCCGCGTCGGCAGGGGCGGCAGGCGGCCGCGTCGCGAGACCGACCGCCCGGCCTCGGCGCTTGCGGCCCAGCGCCTCCGGGTCTATAAGCGTCGCCGGTCGAGGCGGGGTGTAGCTCAGCCTGGTAGAGCACTGTCTTCGGGAGGCAGGGGCCGGAGGTTCAAATCCTCTCACCCCGACCATTCTCAGGAATTCGAGCGGATTGCGGGACCGGCGCGGCGAAAGAGCTTCAGCTATTTATCGCCTGTGCCCATTCGGTGGAACCGCTGCTCCTGAACACAACGGTCGAAAGCCGCGCTATCGGATGCGTAGCCCTGGACCTCGCAGTGATCCGCATAGCGATGGCCCGAAGTCGTCCGTTGGCAGGCCGTGATGAGCGCCGCCGCACACATCAATGCCGCTAAGCGCATAAGCATACCCGCCTCATTCGAGCAAACTTGTCATGTATCGATAGATATAGGTGTCTTACCCAGCACCAGCGAGCGATGGGGAAACATTTCATCGTGTCGCGACTGGCCCGTTGGTGCCCACCGGAATCGAGCGGGCCACCCGCTCCGCCGACCCACCCCCAAGGA
>JASLMY010000349.1 GCA_030746295.1 Alphaproteobacteria bacterium
CCCGAAGGCCCGCGGGTTTTCGCGCTGATCAGCGACGACGTGCCGGTCGAGGCCGACGCCCTCGCCGACGGCATGGAGATGGAGCTCGTCATCGAGCCGGTGCGGACGGACGAACAGGGTCGCCCGGTGCTGACCTACAAGTACCGCCCGGTGGCGTCCGACGGAGCCGCCGCATGAGGGACGTCGCCATCATCGGCGTCGGCGCCCACCCCGCCGGCAAGTTCGAGGACAAGCGCCTCAAGAACCTCGGCTGCGAGGCTGTGTGGAAGGCGTTCGGCGACGCCGGCGTCGGCCCCGCGGATATCCAGGTCGCCTATTTCGGTAATTCGCTCGGCGGCCTGCTGACCGGCCAGGAAGGCATCCGCGGGCAGGTCGTGCTCCAGGAATCAGGCCTCGGCGGCATCCCCGTCATCAACGTCGAGAACGCCTGCGCCAGCGGCGCCACGGCGCTGCGCGGGGCGTGGCTGGAGGTCGCGTCGGGCTGCGCCGACATCGCGCTCGCCGTTGGCGCCGAGAAGATGTTCGTCGGTGACACCGCCAAGTCGATCAGCGCGCTGGCCGCCGATTCCGAGCTCGAGCTGTCCCAGATGGGCATGCAGTTCTCGGCGTCTTACGCCATCCACCCGAAGACCAACCTCAAGGGCAAGATGAAGGAATACGGCTGGACGCCGGCCGACTTCGCCAAGGTGGTGGTGAAAAACAGCCACAACGGCTCTCTCAATCCCTACGCCCAGCACCGCAAGCCGCTGGCCGAGGAAGACGTGCTCGCTTCGCGCATGATCGCCGATCCCTTGACGCTCTACATGTGCTCGTCGATCGCCGACGGCGCCGCCGCCGCCATCCTGTGCCCCGCCGAGGACGCCAAGCGCTTCACCGACAAGCCACCGGTCAGGATCGGCGCCATCGCTCTGACTTCGGGGCAATACCGATTGGCCGGCGACACCAAGCCCGACATGATAGCGATGACGGCGGGCCAAGCCTTCGAGGCGGCCGGGGTGGGACCCGAGGACGTCGACGTCGCCGAGGTCCACGACGCCATGGCCCCGGCGGAGCTTCTGATTTACGAAAGACTCGGCTTTTGCGGCCCCGGCGAGGGGCCGCGTCTCATCGACGACGGCGTGACCACGATCGGCGGCCGCCGTCCCGTCAATCCGAGTGGCGGCCTCGTAGCCCGCGGCCACCCCGTCGGCGCCACCGGGCTCCTGCAGGTGGCCGAGCTGGTCTGGCAGCTGCGCGGCGAGGCCGGCGATCGTCAGGCCGGCAACGATCCCAAGGTGGCGCTTTCCCACAATCAGGGCGGCCTGCTCTTGGGGATGGATTCGGCGGCGTGCACGGTGTCCATCCTGCACCTCTAACCAGCTTATAACGAAACTCACCAAGTACGCGACGTTCACGGGAGAACCGAATGTCTCAAAGGAAGAAGCGCAAGGAAGTCACCGAGTCGGCGGTCGAGGCCGTCGCCCGGATCGAGGACGGCATGACCGTGGCCATCGGCGGCTTCGTCGCCGACAACCACCCCATGGTCATGGTCCGCGAGATCATCAGGAAGGGGCTGAAGGACCTCACCATCGTCGGTGCGGCGACGGCGGGCCTCGACATCGATCTGCTGATCGGGGCCGGCTGCGCCCGAAAGGTGATCGCGCCCTATATCGGGCTCGAGCAGTACTGCCCGATCGGCCACAACTTCCGAAAGGCCGCCGAGGCCAAGGAGATCGAGATCTGGGAGTGCAGCGAGTACACGCTCTATGCCGCGCTTTTCGCCGGCGCGGCGGGCCAGGACTTCTTCTCGTGGCGCGGCGGGATCGGTTCCAGCATCCCCGAGCTCAACCCCGATTTCAAGGAGTTCACCGACCCCATCGGCGGCAAGAAGAAGTACCTGGCGATCCCGGCCTTGCGGCCCGACGTCGCGATCATCCACGTCGGCTGGTCCGACCCCTACGGCAACGGCCAACATTTCGGCGCGCCGTTTGGCGACCGCTGGATCGCGCGTGCCGCGGACATCATCATGTTGGTCGCCGAGCGCGTCGTGCCCAACGACCTGATCCGCAAGAACCCGTTCATGACCTCGGTGTCGTATGCCGACGTCGTCGTCGAGGCGCCCTACGGCGCCCATCCCTATGCCGCCCACGGCTGCTACCGGGAGGACCTCGACCACCTGCAGGAATACATCGCCGCCAGCGAGGCCAACCGCAAGGGCGACACCAAGACGTGGGAGAAGTACCTCGATGCCTACGTCCGCGAGCCCGAGGACGACGTGGCCTACTTGGAGCGCATTGGCCTGCGCAAGCTGCTGGGGCTCTACGTGCCCCCCATCGTCACCTGGTAGAGCCGAGGAGCCGAACCATGAGCGACTACACCTGGAAAGAAATGATGGCGGTCCTGTTCTGTCGCGAGATGGAGGACGGGGACCGGGTCACGGCCGGCGCCCATACCGAGATCTTCTTCGCCGCCACCATGCTGGCGCAGAAGATGCACGCGCCGAACATGAAGCTGCAACTCGGCGGGACGTGCTTCCTGTGCAACGTCACCGACGTGGAGATCGACCAGCTGCCGGCGACGTCGTCGAGCTACGAGCTCCTCAAATACGCCGAGTCTGTACACGACCACTCCGAGACGATGCTGTTCTACTGCCCGCCGGGGCGCGAGAGGTACTACGAGGAAGACGGTCCCTATCACGACACCAACCACTTCTGGTTCGCCGACAAATTCTTCGTCGGCGGCATCCAGGCCGACAAGTTCGGCAACGCCAACCTCATCGGCCTTGGCGAGCCCGGCAACTTCAAGTTCCGCGGCCCGGGCACGGTCGGCATCAACGACGTCGTGAATTCGGTGCGCGACGGCTACGTCTTCCTCACCGCCCACGACAAGCGCCGGCTGGTCGAGCAGGTGGATTTCATCTCCTACCCCGGCCGCAAGATCTGCAAGGAAGTGGAGCTTCTGGGCAACGGCCCGAAGTGGATCGTGACGCCCAAGGCCATCTTCGACTTCGACCCGGACACCGATGTGGCGCGACTGAAATCCGTGTTTCCCGGCGTCACCGTCGAGGACGTGAGGGAGAGCACCGGCTTCGACATCGGGGCCAAGGGCGACATCGAGACGGTCAAGGAGCCGACCAAGGAAGAATTGGACACGTTGCGGGGTGAGGTCGACCGGACCGGCGTCCTGCGCCAGGATTGACGAAAGAGAGAGTCAAGGAAGGGAGCGAGACGATGGCGAAAGATGCTGCAAAGAAGGCGAAATCGAGCGGCAAGGTCCGCGAGTACAAGCTGTTGATCAACGGCGAGTTGGTCGACGCCGCCGGCGGCGGCACGTTCGAGACCATCAACCCGGGCAACGGCGAGACCATCTCGCGCATCGCCGAGGGCACTGCCGAGGACGCCGACAAGGCGGTCACGGCGGCGGCCGAAGCGTTCCCGGGATGGCGCCGGCGGGCGGCGGCCGCGCGCGCCAAGGCGCTCTACAAATTGAGCCAGCTCGTCGAGGCCAACGCCGCCGAATTCGCCGAGCTCGAATCGCTCGACGCCGGCAAGCCGATCCGCGATTCGTCCAAGATCGACGCCGTTACCGCCATCGACGCGCTCGAATACTTCGCCGGCATGGCGACCAAGGTCGAGGGCGAAACCATTCCGGTGCCGGGGCCTTTTTATAACTTTGCGGTGCGTGAGCCGCTCGGCGTCATCGTCGGCATCACGCCGTGGAACTACCCGCTCTTGCAGGCGATCTGGAAGATTG
>JASLMY010000034.1:0-12629 GCA_030746295.1 Alphaproteobacteria bacterium
CGAAGTCCGCCTTGGTGGCGCCGCACTTGATAGCTACCGCGACCGCCTGCACGATCTCGGGCGCGTCGGCACCCAGCATGTGGGCGCCGACGATGCGGCCGCTCCCCGGCTCGACGACGAGCTTCATCATCGTCATCTCCTCGCGCCCGGTCAGCGTGTGCTTCAAGGGCCGGAAGCTGGATTTATAGATATCGACCTCGCCCAATTCGGCATGCGCCTCGGCCTCGGTCAGGCCCACGGTCGCGATCGGCGGCTGCGAGAAGACGGCCGCGGCAACGTCTTTGTGATCCGGCACGCGTGGCCGGCCACCGAACTCGCTGTCGGCGAAGGCGTGCCCTTCCATGATCGCCACCGGCGTCAGGTTGATCCGATCGGTGACGTCGCCGACGGCGAAGATGCTGGGCGCTGTGGAGCGGCTGTGCGCGTCGACGACGACGGCGCCGACCTCGTCGGTGGCCACACCCGCGGCCTCGAGGCCCAGGCCCTCGGTGTTTGGCCGCCGTCCGGTGGCATAGAGGACGTAGTCGGTCTCGAGCGAACTCTCGTCGGTCAGATGCAGACGGAGGCCGCCATCCGTTTGAGCAATTTCCATGACGTTGACGCCACAGCGAACCTCGATCCCCTTCTTGCCCATCTCCTCGGCCAGGCCGTGGCGGAGGTCGTCGTCGAAGCCGCGCAGAATTTGCTCGCGCCGGTAGAGCTCGACCACCTCGGCCCCGAGGCCGTTGAAGATGCCGGCGAACTCGACCGCGATGTAGCCGCCGCCGACGATCACCACCCGTTCCGGCAGCCGCTCCAGGTGGAAGGCCTCGTTCGAGGTGATGGCGTGCTCGATACCCGGGATCATCGGCAGCCAGGGCGCGCTGCCGGTAGCGATCAGAATCTTTTCGGCCGTGACCCGCCGCTCGCCGACCCGGATGGTGTGAGGGTCCTCGACCACGGCGCGGTCATGAAAGCTCTCCACGCCGGCACCCGACAGCAGGCCTTCGTAGATGCCGTTCAGGCGGTCGATCTCCTCGTCCTTGGCGGCGATCAGGCGGGACCAATCGAAGCGGCCCTCGCCGACCTCCCAGCCATAGGCCGCCGCGTCCTCGAAGTCCTCGGCGAAATGCGAGGCGTAGACCAGCAGCTTCTTCGGGATACAGCCGCGGATGACGCAGGTACCGCCATAGCGGTACTCCTCGGCGATGGCCACGCGCGCGCCGTGGCCGCCGGCGATCCGGGCGGCGCGGACGCCGCCCGAGCCGCCACCGATGACGAAGAGATCGAAGTCGAAACCGGCCATTGTTCCCTCGCTGCCGACAGCCCCGTTGAAGATACGTCCGATGCGACCATTCGCCCCACGAACCGGCGAAATCGCCGATGGCGTTGGCGAAAACCGTCGTATAGGCTATGACTATCTGGTCGGGGACCGATTATCATATGTCGGTGACAGGGAACAGAGCGGAGCCAAGTAGAAAATGAGCAGGTTGTTGACGCGTACGTCCTCCCATCTTCACGTCGAGACGAAGACGCTTTGGCCCAGCCTGGCGGCAATCCTTCTGGGGGCCTTCTTCATCATCGGTGCCGGCTTCGCGCAACCCAGCGCCCTGCACAATGCCGCGCACGACAGCCGGCATTCGGTCGCCTTCCCCTGCCACTGACGCATGGGCCATGTTCCGTAGGATAATCCTGACGGGCATCATCGCGGGTCTTCTGACCGGCCTGGCCTTTACCTTGGTCCAGGCTTTCACGACCGTGCCCTTGATACTGCTGGCCGAGGTCTACGAAGCCGGCCCCGCCGCATCGAGCGACCACGCGCATGCGCCCGGCGTCGCCGCGCACGACCACGACGAGGCAAGCTGGTCGCCGGCCGAGGGGCTGGAGCGCAGCTTCTACACCGGCCTCGCCAACATCGTTACCGCCGTCGGCTTCGGCTTGGTGCTGAGCGCCTGCCTGGCGCTGCACGGCAAGCCCGTCGATCCGAGACGCGGCGTCGTTTGGGGCCTGGCCGGTTACGCGGTCTTCTCGCTGGCGCCGGCGCTGGGCCTGCCGCCGGAGGTGCCGGGCAGCATCGCCGCCGAGCTGGCAGCACGTCAGGCCTGGTGGTTCTTCGCCGTCGGCGGCGCGGCGCTCGGCCTTTGGCTGATGATCTTCGGCCGCGCCTCCTGGATGTGGGGCCTGGGTATCGTCGTCCTGGCCTTGCCACACGCGATCGGTGCGCCGCACCCGGACGGCTACGGCGACGCGGTGCCGCCCGAGCTGGCGGCCCAGTTCGCCGCCGCCTCGATCGTCACGATGGCGGTCTTCTGGGCCCTGCTGGGCTGGTTCGCCGGTGCTGCTTTCCGGCGTCTGGGCCCGACGCAGGCATAAGCCGGGACGCCTTTTCGATGGCCACGATGCTGGAGACCCCGCTCTCGGGTCCAAAGGCTTGGGTTACCGAGACCCCGGTGGCGAATGACGGCATCATGAGGCTGAGCGACGAATGCCGGGCGGAGCTGGAAGCGGCGGCCAGGGTGCTGGAGGCCAATCCGCTGCCGACCGAGGCGTTGGCGCCCGACGACCTGGACCTGGCGGCCCCTGCCGCCTGCATGGCCTCGGTTCGCCGGACCCTCGACGACGGCGTCGGCTTCGCCATCATCGACCGGATCGACCTCGACCGAATCGGCGTCGAGGCGGCGATCAAGCTTTACTGGGTGTTGATGTCGATGCTCGGCCGGCCGGTGGCGCAGAAGTGGGACGGTGACCTGCTCTACGACATCATCGACACCGGCCAAAAGACCGGCGCCGGCACCGGCGTGCGGGCTTCGAAGACCAACGTCGGCCAGGACTACCACACCGACAACAGCTTCAACCTGGCGCCGGACTTCGTCGCGCTTCTGTGCATTCGCCCGGCGATGCAAGGTGGCACCAGCGGCCTGATCAGCTTCGAGAGTGTGCACAACCTGCTGCTCGCCGAATATCCCGAAGTCCTGAAGCGTCTCTACCAGCCGTTCTATTTCGACCGTCAGATGGAGCACGCGCCGGGCGACGAGCGGGTCTCGTCGAAGCCGGTCTTCGTCTACGACGGCAAGCGGCTGGAGGCCAACCTGGCGCCCTGGCAAGTGCGCCAGGGCTATGCCGTCGCTGGCGTCGAGATAGACCCCGCGACCGAGACCGCGCTGGCGACGTTGGAAGAGGTGATGGAGCGTCCCGATCTCGGCAAGACCCTGGAGTTCGAGCCAGGCCAGATCCAGATCGTCGACAACCGCCAGCTCGGCCACCGCCGCACCGCCTACCAAGACTGGCCCGAGGCGGAGAAGCGCCGCCGCTTGGTCCGCATCTGGCTGCGCCAAGAGGGCCGGGCGTTCTACTTGGGTTGATCGGTGAGGCTCACGCCGGCTGTTCTCTCGCCAGCGGGCGCTCGTCGATGGGTACGTGCAGGAGCGCGGCGACGGCGGCAAGCGCCACGGCGAGCCACCAGACGAGATCGTAGGAGCCGGTGACGTCGTAGAGCCGGCCACCGAGCCAGACGCCGAGGAAGGCGCCGAGCTGGTGGCTCAAGAAGGCGATGCCAAAGAGGGTGCCGAGATAGCGGGCGCCGAAGATCTGCGCCACCAGGCCGCTGGTCAGCGGCACCGTGCCGAGCCACAGAAGCCCCATCCAAGCGGCGAAGCCGTAGGCCACCCAGGGCGAGGGCGGCAACAGGATGAAGACGACGATGGCGAGGCCGCGCGCCGTGTAGAGGCCAGCCAATAGCCATTTCTTCGAGTACTTCGAGCCCAGGATCCCGGCGGCGAGCGAGCCGGCGATATTAAAGAGGCCGATCAGCGCCACCGCCGTCGCCGCGGCCTCGGGCGAGACCGCGAGGTCGGTCAGGTAGGCCGGCAGGTGGGTGACGATGAAGGTGATGTGAAAGCCGCAGACGAAGAAGCCGGCGCAGAGATAGACGTAGCCCCGATGGCCGGCCGCCTGGCCGAACGCCCGGCCCGCCGTCACCTGCGCCTCGCCTTCCTCCGGCGGCGGCGGCCGGCCGGCGATGCCCGCGGCCAGCAGCACCATCACAAGCGCCATGCCGGCGATGATGAGAAAAGCCTGGCTCCAGCCGTAGCTAGTGACGAAATGCTGCCCCACCGGCGCCATCAGGAACTGGCCCAGCGAGCCCAGCGCCGAGGCGATGCCCAGCGCGACGCTGCGCCGCCCCGGCGGATAGACCCGGCCGATGGCACCCAGCACGACCGCGAAGCCGGTGCCCGAGAGGCCGAGGCCGACGATCAGGCCGGCGCCGAGGTGGAACTCCAGCGCGCTCGTCGTCGTGCCCATGAGCCAGAGCCCAAGCGCATAGAAGAGGCCGCCCGCGACCACCACCCGGCCCGCACCCCAGCGGTCGGAGACATAGCCGAAGACCGGCTGACTGAGGCCCCAGACCAGGTTTTGGATGGCGATCGCAAGGGCGAAGGTCTCGCGGCCCCAGCCGAGGTCGGCGCTCATCGGCGCCAGGAAGAGGCCGAAGGACTGGCGGATGCCGAGCGCCAGCGACAGCACCAGCCCGCCGGCGATCAACGCCAGCAGCGGCAGCGGCCATCGTCTCGGTCCCTCCATCGGCCGCACGATGCCGGCCGCCGCCGGCAGGCGCAAGGCCTTAGGTTTCGACCGCGGCGCTATCCAAGGGGTTGAGGAGGGCCGGCGCCAAGGCGTCCTGGCCGTCGATCCGGACCGTGCCGTCGGCTCCGATTAGGACCCGGCCCTCGGCGATGAGGCGGACCGCCAACGGGTAGATCCGGTGCTCGGCCGCCAGCACCCGGGCAGCCAGTGTCGCGGCCGTATCGTCCGCCACCACCGGCACCGCGGCCTGGGCGACGATCGGCCCGGCATCGACCTCGGGCACGACGTAGTGGACCGTGCAGCCCGAGATCCGGACGCCGGCGGCCAAGACCTGCTCGTGCACATCGAGGCCCTTGAAGGCCGGCAGCAACGAAGGGTGGATGTTGATGATCCGGTTCGGCCAGCGCTCGACAAAGGCCGCGCCCAGGAGACGCATGAAACCGGCGAGGCAGACGAGCTCGACGCCTGCCGCCCGCAACGCCGCGTCGACGGCGGCATCGAAGGCGGCCCGATCGTCGTAGTCCCTGTGGTCGATGGTCTGCCGCGGGATGCCGGCGGCCGCCGCTCGATCGAGACCGGCGGCGCCCGGCACGTTGGAGACGACAAGCGCAATCTCGGCTGGATAAGCGGCCTCGGCCGCGGCGTCGATCAGGGCCTGTAGGTTGCTGCCTCGGCCCGAGATCAGAACCCCGATCCGAAAGCCGGCCATCAAAAGGCGAGCCCTTCGATCGCCACCAAGGGTGTGTCCTCGGCGCGCTCGCGGACGAGACCGACCAGACGCGCCGTTTCGCCCGCCTCGGCGAACAGGTCGATCGCCGCCTCGGCCTCTTCTGGGTCGACGACAGCGACCATGCCCAGGCCGCAGTTGAAGGTCCGCGCCATCTCCAGCCCCTCGATGCCGCCGCTTCGGGCGAGCCAGCCGAAGACCGGTGGCGCCTCCCAGGCCGTGCCGTCGAGCGCTGCCGCGCAACCTTCGGGCAGCATCCGCGGCAGGTTCTCGATCAGGCCGCCGCCGGTGATGTGGGCCAGGCCCTTGACGAGGCCGGCGCGATGGGCGGCGAGGCAGCTCTTGACGTAGATCCGGGTCGGCGCCAGCAGCGCCTCGCCCAGGCTCTCTTCCGCTGCGAACGGTGCTGGCGATGCGTAGTCCAGTCCCAGATCCGCCACCAGCCGGCGCACCAGCGAGAAACCGTTGGCATGCAGGCCGCTCGACGCCAGGCCGAGCAGGACGTCGCCGGCGGCGATATCGGCACCGGTCAGCAGCGCGCCTCGCTCGACTGCGCCGACGGCGAAGCCGGCGAGGTCGTAGTCGCCGTCGGCATAGAAGCCCGGCATCTCCGCCGTCTCGCCGCCGATCAGGGCGCAACCGGCAATGCGGCAGCCCTCGGCAACGCCGCCGACGACTCCGGTCGCGACCTCTGGCGCTAGCCGACCGGTGGCGAAATAGTCGAGAAAGAAGAGCGGTTCCGCGCCCTGGACGACGAGATCGTTGACCGACATCGCCACGAGGTCGACGCCGACACTGTCGTGCCGGCCGGTGCTGATCGCGATCTCGAGCTTGGTGCCGACGCCGTCGGTCGCTGCGAGCAGCAGGGGGTCCTGGTAGCCCGCCGCCTTCAAATCGAAGAGGCCGGCGAAGGCGCCGATCTCCACATCGGCCCCGGGGCGGCGGGTGGCGGCGGCAAGCGGGCGGATCGCCTCGACCGTCTCGGTGCCGGCATCGATATCGACACCCGCACCCTTATAGGTGTAGCTATTGATGCTCGCCCCGCTAGTCTCTAAAAAGCCGAAAAGGCGTCAGACGCTCATCGTCGCCCGCGTCGGCAAGATACTGTATCGGAAGCGCTTTGCAATGCTGAAGAGCCGCCACCGAGCGCCCCTCGCCGCCATCGCGGGCCTGGCGCTGGCACTCGCCGCGCCACCGGCCTCGTCGCAGGAGGGCGACCTCTTCACGGCCTACGCCATCGCGGTCGATGCCGAGGCGAAAACCGCGGCGCAAGCCCGTGACGTGGCGCTGATTTCGGGGCAACGCGAAGCCTTCAGGACGGTGCTGAAACGCCTCACGCTCGCCGAGGATTGGGGCCGGCTGCCAAAGCTCTCGACCGCCCAGATCGTCGCCATGGTCGCCGCCTTGCAATTTGGAAACGAGAAGACTTCGTCAGTGCGTTACCTGGCGGACTTGACGGTCGAGTTCAAGAAGGGGCCGATTCGCAGCCTGCTCCGCGCCTCGGACATCCCCTTCACCGAGACCCGGGCCCGGCCGACCCTGGCGCTGCCGGTGCTCGAATCGGGCGACAACCGCTTGCTCTTCGACGACAATCCCTGGCTCCTGGCTTGGGCCGGGCAGGACGTGATCCGGGGCGCCATGTTCCCGATCGTAGTGCCGATCGGCGATCTGGAGGACGTCGCGATCATCGATGCGGAGACGGCGGTGACGGGCGACGAGGCGGCGCTGGCCGCGATCGCCGAGCGCTATCGAACGACCAACGTCATGGTGGTGGTGGCGAGCCTCGTCGAGGGCGCGGGCAAGACGACGATCGATCTGGAGCGCCGCTGGCACGGCCCGCTCAAGAGCGGCACCGAGATCTCCAGCCTGAAGGCCGGCGCCGAGGAAAGCACCGAGGCGCTGCTCGCCCGGGCCGTGGCCGAGACCATGCGCGAGCTGGAAGAAGAGTGGAAGCGGGAGACCCTGCTGCAATTCGACCAAGAGCAGCGGCTCAGCGTCCGCGTCCCCATCGAGAGCTTGGCCGATTGGATCGAGGTGCGCCGCCGCATCGGCCGCAACGGCATGGTGCGCACGTTCGAGGTCGCCTCGATCACGCGCCAGGCCGTCCAGCTCTACGTCGACTATCTGGGCGACCCGCGCCAGCTAGCCATCTCGTTGGCCCAGGAGGAGCTGGAGCTGATCGAGGAAGACGGCTTCTGGGTCCTCAACTTGCGCCGGGGCACCGGCGGCACGGCACGCGAGTGAACCTGCCCAACATCATCAGCCTGGCTCGGCTGCTCTGTGCGCCCCTGATCGTCTGGCTCTTGCTGACCGACGCCTGGACCTGGGCCTTCGGTGTCTTTTTCGCCGCCGGGCTGTCGGACGCGGTCGACGGCTATCTCGCCAAGCGCCTCGACATGCGGTCCTTCATCGGCGCCTACCTCGATCCGATCGCCGACAAGACGCTGCTGGTCAGCATCTACCTGACGCTGAGCGTCAAGGGACAACTGGCGCTCTGGCTGGTGATCCTGGTGGTCAGCCGCGACCTACTGATCATCGGCGGCGCCTTGCTGCTGTTCACGCTGAACCAACCCACCGGCATCAAGCCGTCGCTGCCGAGCAAGCTCAATACCCTGCTGCAGATCACGCTCGCCGCCCTGGTGATCGGCGGCCTGGCCTTCGAGCTCGACGGCTTGGCTGTTCCGATTCAGGTCCTGGGCGTCGCCGTCGGCGCCACCACTGTGATCTCCGGCACCGGCTACCTGGTGGCCTGGACGCGGCGCTTGGCGGACATGGAGAACGCGTCGTGACGACCCGCCAGCAGCTCGGCTACTGGCTGGCGACGCTCGTCGTCTCCCTCGTCGCCCTCTATCTCCTGCGCGGCATCCTGTTGCCCTTCATCGCCGGGGCGGCAGTCGCCTATTTCCTCGATCCCGCGACCGATCGCCTCGAGACCTGGCGCCTGCCACGCAGCTTGGCCTCGGCCATCATGCTGACGCTCTTCTTCGTCCTGGCGCTGCTGGCGGCATTGCTGATCGTGCCGGTGCTGCAGCGGCAAGTCGTCGGCCTGGCGCAGCATATGCCGAACTACCTCGCCCAACTCAGGGACAACGCGCTACCCGCGGTGATCGAGCTCGCGCAAGCCTTCGGCATCGACTACCAAGCCGACGACTTGCGCCAGACGATGGGCGATCTGGCGACCGACGCTGTCGGCTTCTTCGGCCGATTGCTCAAGGGCGTCTGGGCCGGCGGCCTCGCCGTCGTCAACGTCCTCTCGCTGCTCTTCATCACCCCGATCGTCGCCTTCTATCTGCTGCGCGACTGGGACCTGATGACGGCGCGTCTCGACACCTGGCTGCCGCGCCAACACGGCGGAACCATCCGCCAGCTGCTCACCGAGATCGACGGCGTCATGGCCGGCTTCGTCCGCGGCCAGGGCACGGTCTGTCTCATTCTCGGCACCTTCTACGCGCTCGCCCTGACGCTCGCCGGCCTCGATTTCGGCTTGATCATAGGGATCATCGCCGGGCTGGTGTCGTTCATTCCCTTCGTCGGCGCCATCGTCGGGCTCGTGCTGTCGCTGACCCAGGCGCTGATGCAGTTCTGGCCCGATTTCATACAGATCGGCATCGTCGTCGCGATCTTCGTCGCCGGCCAGTTCCTGGAGGGCAATTTCCTGACGCCGCGCCTCTTGGGAGACCGGGTCGGCCTGCATCCGGTCTGGGTCATGTTCGGCCTGTTGGCGGGGGGCACGCTCTTCGGCTTCGTCGGTGTCCTGATCGCGGTGCCGGTGACGGCGGCGATCGGGGTCGTAAGCCGCTTCTTTCACGACCGCTACATGCAGAGCCGGCTCTACCTCGGCCCCGACGGCGATGCGAACGCCGACAGCGATCCAGACAGCGAATGATGCCGCGCCAGCTCGCCTTCGCGCTTCCCGTCCGGCCGGCGCTCGGGCGCGAGGATTTCCTGGTCGCCGCCTGCAACGCCGACGCCGTCGCCTGGCTCGACCGTTGGCCAGGCTGGCCGGGAAGCATACTGGTGGTGCACGGGCCGGCCGGCTCGGGCAAGAGCCACCTGGCGAAAGTTTGGCAAGGCGCCAGCGGCGCCCGCGAGATCGCGCCGGACGATTTGGCCGAGCTGTCCCGCCTCGGCCCGGCGCCCGGCTGTTCGGTGCTGCTCGACGACGCCGACCGCGATCTCGACGCGGCGGCCGAGCACGCCCTCCTGCACTTGGTGAACTACGTCCGCGAGGGCGGCGGCAGCTTGCTGCTGACCGGTCGAGATGCGCCGGCGCGTTGGCCGCTCCGCCTGCCCGACCTGGCCTCTAGGCTGAACGCGGCGGCCAGCGCCGGTATCGGCGCGCCGGACGATCCCCTGCTGGCGGCGATCTTGAGCAAGCTCTTCCACGACCGGCAGGTGCAGGTGGGCGCGGAGGTGATATCCTACCTGCTGAGTCGCATCGAGCGTTCCTTCGCCGCCGCCCGAACGGTCGCCGAGCGCCTCGATGCCGCCGCCCTCGGTGCCAAGCGGCCGATCACGGTGCCACTTGCCCGCCGGGTCCTCGAGGAACTGCAGGAGCGGACCAAGGCCCGATGAGCGCCACCGGCCAAAGCCGAGCCAGCGGCCGGGCGCCGCGTGGCCCAGACGCGTGCCATCCGCCCTCTGGTCGGCGGCGGGCGGGACTCCGCTCGGTCCGACCATGACGATGCAAGTCGATTCCGAGGATCCCGCCGCGGCACGCTTCGATCCCAACGCTTCGGATCGTGTGGCGGTCCTCGACGTCGGCTCGAATTCGGTTCGGATGGTGGTCTATGCGCCGCCGGCGCGGGCCCCGATCCCGATCTTCAACGAGAAGGTGCTGTGCGGCCTAGGCCGCGACTTCGGTCGCACCGGGCGACTCGATCCCGAAGGCCGGACGCGGGCGCTGGAGTCGCTCCGGCGCTTCGCCCGAATTGCCGAGGCGATGTCGGTCCGGCGCGTCGATGCCGTCGCCACCGCGGCGGTACGCGAGGCCGACGACGGCGCAGCCTTCGTCGCCGAGGCCCGGGATAGCTGCGGCATCGACATCCGGGTGCTCGACGGCGCCGAGGAAGCCCGCCTCTCGGCACTCGGCGTCCTCGCCGGCACGCCGGGCGCCGAAGGCCTGATGGGCGACCTCGGCGGCGGCAGCCTGGAGCTGGTGGAATTGACCGGGCGCGACAGCGGCCAGGGCGTGACCTTGCCGCTCGGCTCGTTGCGCCTCTCGCCGCTGGGCGACGACGCGATGCCGGAGATCGATGCAGCGCTCGGCGGCGTGCCTTGGCTCGACGCCCACGCCGGCGGCAACCTCTTCCTGGTCGGCGGCGCCTGGCGTGCGCTCGCCCGCATCGATGCCCGGCGTCTCGACTATCCGTTGAGAGTGCTGCATGGCTACGCCGTCGCGAGGCGGCATCTCTTGGATTTGGCGACTACCGTTGCCGGCCTCGGACCGGCGAGCCTGGAGCGCATCAAGGGCGTCTCGCGCGAGCGCCTCGCCGATCTGCCCGCCGCAGCCCGGGTGTTGATCCGACTGCTCGCCGCGTGCCGTCCCAAGCGGGTCGTATTCTCCGCCTACGGCTTGCGGGAAGGTCTGCTTTTCGAGCGCCTGTCCGCCGCCGAAAAGCGACAGGACCCGCTGCTCGTCGCCTGCCGAGCGATCGCCCGGCAGAACGCCCGGTTCGCCGATCAGGCCGACGCCCTCGTCGCCTGGACCGCGCCACTGTTCGGGGACGAAACGACGACGGCGGGCCGACTTCGCGAGGCGGCAGCGCTATTGAGCGACATCGGCTGGCAGGTCCACCCCGACTACCGCCCCGAGCAAGCCTTTCTCGAGGTTGTTCGAGGCCCCTATGTCGGCCTCGATCACAACGAGCGGGCCCGGTTGGCGTTGATGGTCCGCGCCCGTTACACGGGCCGCGCCGAGGATGCGCAGGTGCGCGCCGTCGCCGCCCTGTTGAGCGAGGCCCAGGCCTTGGAGGCGAGACGCGTCGGGCAATCGCTGCGATTGGGATTGACGATATCGGGCGGCGTGCCCGAGCTCTTGTCCGCCACCCGCCTCTCCATCGGCCGGAAACGCCTCCGCCTACATGTGCGGTCCGAGCAGGCCGCGCTCGCTGGCCTCGTGGTGCGAAAGCGCCTCGAGGCGCTGGCCGACACGATGGGACGTGACGGCGAGGTCGTGATCGGGGATTGAGGGCGGCTTTGAGCCGTGCGCTCCGAGGCGATCGTGACGGACGGCGCCCCGGCTCTAATCGGAATCCGCCAACGTTACCGTCGCCAACCGGCGCCCACTTACCGTCAGCGCCAGGCGGCCGTGCTTCAGGGCCAGTGCCTCGTCGCCGAAGATCTTTCGGCGCCAGCCCTTGAGGGCGGCGACGTCAGCCGCGTCGTCGGCGGCGATCCGCTCCAGGTCGGCAACCGTGGCGATCAGCTTCTGGGCGACGCCGTGCTTCTCGGAGACGGCCTTCAAAAGCACCTTCAAGAGGTCGACCACGGGGCCGATGTCGCGCGGCAACCGGTTCGCCGGCGCGAGGGTCGGCAAGGCCCCCTCGGGCATGGCCAACGCTTCCTCGATCGTCTTCAAGAGCGCCTCTGCCACCGCACCGCGCTTCAATTCCTTGGGCAGGCCGCGGATCTCGCCCAAGGCCTGCAACGAGGTCGGCTGCTCGCTGGCGAGCTGCTGCACCACCTCGTCTCGCAGAATTCGGTTCCGCGGCACGTCGCGGGTCTGGGCCCGCTCCTCGCGCCACGCCGCGACGGCCTTCAAAACCGCCAGATAGCGCGGCGCGCGATGGCGGATCTTCAATCTCCGCCAGGCTTCGTCGACATCCATCTGGTAGGTGCCGGGGTCGGTCAGGATCGCCATCTCCTCGTCGAGCCAGCCCGAGCGGCCGCTGGATTCGAGCTGCCGGCTCAAGCTGTCGTAGACGGTCCTGAGATGGGTGACGTCGGCCAGCGCGTAGGAGAGCTGTCGTTCTTTCAGCGGTCGGCGGGCCCAGTCGGTGTATTGCGAGGCCTTGTCAATCTGGGCCTTGGCGATCTTGTTGACCAGGGTCTCGTAGCCGACGCTGTCGCCGTAGCCCGCCACCATGGCCGCGAGCTGGGTGTCGAAGATCGGACCGGGAACCTCGCCCATCTGATGGTAGAAGATCTCCAGGTCCTGGCGGGCGGCGTGAAAGACCTTGGTCACACGCGAATCGCGCAGCACCTCAAAGATCGGCGTGAGGTCAATGCCGTCGGCCAGCGGGTCGACGGCGCGGGCCTCTTCCGGCGTGGCGAATTGCAGCAGGCAGAGCTTGGGCCAGAAGGTGCGATCGCGAAGGAACTCGGTATCGACGGTGAT
>JASLMY010000034.1:12891-27343 GCA_030746295.1 Alphaproteobacteria bacterium
TGGCGAGCTCCGCCCCGCCGACGTCGGTCATCCGGTCCGCGTTTCCGGCTGGGTGCATCGCAAGCGCGACCACGGCGGCCTTCTCTTCATCGACCTCCGCGATCACTATGGCGTCACCCAGTGCGTGGTGGAGCCCGACAGCCCCCATTTCGAGGTGGCGGAGCGGACGAGCCCCGAAAGCGTCGTCCGAATCGACGGCCCCGTGGTGCGCCGTAGCGAGGAAACGGTCAACACCGGCCTCGACACCGGCGAGGTCGAGATCCGCATAGAGCATTTCGAGGTCCTGTCGGCGGCGGCCGAGTTGCCGCTGCAGGTCTTCGGCGATCAGGTCTACCCCGAGGAGACCCGCCTCACCTATCGCTTTCTCGATCTCAGGCGCGAAAAGCTGCACGACAACATCAAGCTCCGGGCAGAGGTGATCTCCTCGATCCGGCGCCGCATGGAGGCGCAGGGCTTCACCGAGTTCCAGACCCCGATCCTGACCGCCTCGTCGCCCGAGGGCGCGCGCGATTTCCTGGTCCCCAGCCGCATGCATCCGGGCCAGTTCTACGCCTTGCCGCAGGCGCCGCAGCAGTTCAAGCAGCTGGTCATGATCGCCGGCTTCGACCGCTACTTCCAAATCGCCCCCTGCTTTCGGGACGAGGACGCCCGCGCCGACCGCAGCCCCGGCGAGTTCTACCAGCTCGACCTGGAGATGTCCTTCGTCGAGCAGGAGGATGTCTTCGCCGCCGTCGAGCCGGTGATGCACGGTGTCTTCGCCGAGTTCACGGACCAGGAGATCACAGCCCTGCCGTTTCCGCGCATCCCCTATGCCGAGGCGATGCTGAAATACGGCAGCGACAAGCCCGATCTCCGCAATCCGCTGGAGATCGTCGACGTCTCTGAAGTCTTTCGCGATTCCGACTTCCAGCTCTTCGCCAAGGCGGTGGCGGGCGGTGCCGTCGTCCGCGCCATTCCCGCCCCCGGCTCGGCCACCCAGCCGCGCAGCTTCTTCGACAAGATGAACGACTGGGCCCGCGAGGAAGGTGCGGCCGGCATGGGCTGGATCAGCTTCGCCGACGGCGGCGGCCGGGGCCCGATCGCCAACCGGCTCGGCGAGGAACGCCTCGCCCAACTGAAAGGCGCGACCGGTCTCGGCGACGGCGATGGCGTCTTCTTCGCCTGCGACAAGCCGGGGGCCGCGGCCGAGCTCGCCGGCAAGGCCCGGACCAAGGTCGGCCAGGACCTGGAACTGATCGAGACCGACGGCTACCGCTTCTGCTGGATCGTCGATTTTCCGATGTACGAGTGGAACGAGCGCGAACGAAAGATCGACTTCTCGCACAACCCCTTCTCGATGCCCCAAGGCGGCATCGAGGCCCTGCATGCCCAGGACCCGGAAGAGATCCTGGGCTATCAGTACGACATCGTCTGCAACGGCGTGGAGCTCTCCTCGGGCGCGATCCGAAACCACGTGCCCGAGATCATGTACAAGGCCTTCGAGATCGCCGGCTATGGCCCCGAAGTGGTGGAGGCGCGCTTCTCGGGCATGCTGAACGCGCTTCGCTACGGCGCCCCGCCGCACGGCGGCATCGCGCCGGGCATCGATCGCATCGTCATGCTGTTGGCGGGAGAGCCGAACATTCGCGAGGTCATCCTGTTCCCGATGAACCAGCAGGCCCAAGACCTGATGATGGGAGCGCCAGCCGAGGTCTCGGCCCAACAACTTCGTGAGCTGCAGCTTCGCGTCGCGACCCCGCCCCCGAAGTGCGCGGAGGAAGCCTGAGCCGAGGTCGACCCGGACGCCCCCGCCGATAGCATGGGCGGTGCGATGAGCGTCTCCAGGAGCGCTCTCCTCCTCGGCCTGATCCTGGTCCTGGTCCTCGGCGCGGGCCTTCGCCTCTATGGCCTCGACGCCAGGTCGTTCTGGAACGACGAGCTCTCGATCGCGACCGACACCGCCGGCTCGCTGGCTGGCCTGCTGGCTGCCTTTACCGAGGGACGCCAGGCCCATCCGCCGCTCTATGGCCTCCTGATCTGGGGCTGGGTGCAGTGCTTCGGCGATAGCGAATGGTCGCTTCGCCTGCCCTCGGCGATTGCCGGCATCCTGACCATTCCGCTGGTGTTCCTGCTCGGCCGCCGGCTCTACGGCGTGCCCGAGGGTCTGGTCGCGGCCCTGTTGGTGGCGGTGGCGAAGACCGGGCTCCGGTTCTCGCAGGAAGTCCGCCCCTACGGGCTCTTGATGCTGCTCGGCGTCTTGACCAGTTGGCTGCTTGTCGAAGTCCTGACCCGCGAGACCGGCAGCGCCCGCCGTCGGGGATTCGCCGCCGCCTATGTCGCCGCCGCCGTCGCGCTTGCCTACCTGCACTATTTTGGCGCCCTCACGCTCTTCGCCCAGGGCGTGACAGCCGCCCTTTGGGCCGGCAGGCAACGCCGCCGCTGGCTCGAGGTCGGCTGCCTCTTCGGCATTATCCTAGCAGCCTTCTTGCCCTGGCTCGGCGTCGTCTTCTCGCATATCGGGCGCGGCTCGTGGATCCGGCCGACCGACGCCCGAGAGCTCGGCAACTACGCCCTGATGATCATCGGCGGCGGCACCGCCAGCGGCCTCGTCTTCGCCGCCGCGTTGGCTGTCGGCAGTTTGCGCCTTCGCCCTCTCGCCCATTTCCAGCGCGGCACCTGGTTCCTGCTCATCCTGTTCATCCTGCCCCTCGCCCTTGCCCTCGTCATTTCGGCAGCGCTGACGCCGATCTTCGTCGACCGCAACCTGATCGCGACCGGTCCGATTGCAGCCCTGATCCTGGCCCGCATGCTGTGCCTGGGCCTGGGCCTGGACCTGGGATCGAGAAAATGGGTTGCCACTGTCGCTGTCGCCTTCGCCGCCCTGACGCTCGTCGAGTCGATATTCCTCTGGCGCTACTACGGAACGCCGAAGACCCAGTTCCGCGAGGTCGCAGCGGCGGTGAGGACAGGCTACGCCGACAGCGAGACCACGGCACTGATCCTCTGTGCCGGTGAGGACAAGCTCGAATACTACTTTCGGCAGTTCGGCTTCTCGCCTCGGATCGACGCCTACGCCTGTCGTCTGCAAGACCTGAAGGAAACGGGCTGGGCAGGCCGGCGGCCGGCGCCGGCTACCGAGTTGTTGCTCGCCGTTGCGCGCCGGGACGTCGATCCGGCGCTGATCGAGTTCTTCCGGCAGCAGTTCCACGGCTTCGAATGCAATGGCTTCAAGAAGGCGACGCTCTACCGTTTCACCCGACCGGGAAGGCAGACCGTCACGGGCTCGCCGCCACTGTGCGCGCCGCACGCCACTGCCGTCGGCCAGCCACCCTTTATCGCCTGGTGGGAAACGGTTCGGCCCGTCTTCCTTCGCTAGGGCGATACCCGGCGACCCAGGAAAAAAGGGGCGCGGCGAGGTGCCGCGCCCAAGTCCGGCGTGGAATGCGATGAGGGACCGCATTCCAACGCAACAGGGAGGACTTCCATACTCCGGCCGGTGGCGCCGGCCGGTACGCGGCCGCTACAAACACTCGTGGCGGCGATGGCGACCTAGCTGCAGCCGCTGGTCTCGCCGCAGGTCACGCATTTGAGGCAGGTGCCGTTACGCACCAGCGTGAAGTTGCCGCAGGCGCCGCAAGCATCCCCTTCGTAGCCCTTCATCCGGGCCTCGCGAATCCGATCCATGGTCGCTTCCTGGGCGACCGGCGACGCCGACGCCAGCAGCGCGCTCGCCTGGCCCTGGGTGCCGACCTGCACCGTCGCCTGGGCCGCGTCGCCGGCCATCGTCGCAGACTCGACGAGGCTGTCGTTGCCGCCGCGCAGGACGTAGAGCTGGCCCCTGAGATAGCCCTTCGAGGCCAGAGTACTAACCGCCGCCAGCGCCCCGCCGCCGCCCTCTTGCTTGGGGTCGAGCTCGAACTCGCCTTCGCTGGCCCCCTCGCCCAGGGCATCGGGGCGCAAATCCTCGGGATCGGCATGGGCCAGGTCGTCACGCCCGAGATAGGAGACCGCGAGCTCGCGGAAGACGTAGTCCAAGATCGAGGTCGCCATCTTGATGGCATCGTTGCCCTCGACGATGCCGCTCGGCTCGAAGCGGGTGAAGGTGAAGGCCTTGACGAAAGTCTCGAGCGGCACGCCGTGCTGCAGCGCGATCGACACCGCCATAGCGAAGTTGTTCATCAGGCTGCGAAGGGCGGCACCCTCCTTGTGCATGTCGATGAAGATCTCGCCGAGCCGCCCGTCGCCGTACTCGCCGGTGCGGAGATAGACCTTGTGGCCGCCGACGATCGCTTTCTGAGTGTAGCCCTTGCGTCGCTGCGGCAAGCGCTGGCGCTCGGCCAACAGGCGCTCGACAATCCGCTCGGCGACGACTTGGGGTGCCGCCTTCTCGGCCACCGCCTCGATCAGGGCCTCGTGCTCGTCCTCGACCTCGTCTTCCAACAGGCTCGCGGCCAAGGGCTGCGACAGCTTGGAGCCGTCGCGATAGAGAGCGTTCGCCTTCAGCCCCAGCTTCCAGGACAGCATGTAGGCCTCGGCACAGTCCTCGACGGTAGCCGCGTTCGGCATGTTGATGGTCTTGGAGATCGCACCGGAGATGAAGGGCTGCGCCGCCGCCATCATCCGAATGTGGCTCTCGGTAGAGAGATAGCGGCTGCCGGTGCGCCCGCACGGATTGGCGCAATCGAAGACCGCCAGGTGTTCGTCCTTCAGGTGCGGCGCCCCTTCGACCGTCATGGCACCGCAGCAATAGATGTTCGCCGCCTCGACCTCGTCGCGGCTGAAGCCGAGCGCCGACAGCATGTCGAAGAGCGGGTCGTCCAGGGCTTCGGCCTCGAACCCCAGTGTTTCGGTGCAGAAGGTCTCGCCCAGCGTCCACTTGTTGAAGACGAAGCGAATGTCGAAGGCGCCCTCGAGCGCGCCTTCGATCTTCTCGATCTCGGCCACCCCGAAACCGTGCGCCGCCAGGCTGTCGTGGTCGACTCCTGGTGCCCCGCTGAGCGTCGCGTGGCCGACCGCATAGGCGACGATCTCCTCGATCTCGCCAGCCGTGTAGCCGAGGCCGTCGAGCGCCCTCGGCACCATGCGGTTGATGATCTTGAAATAGCCGCCGCCGGCGAGCTTCTTGAACTTGATAATGGCGAAATCGGGCTCCACGCCGGTGGTGTCGCAATCCATCACCAGGCCGATGGTGCCCGTCGGTGCGATCACCGTCGTTTGGGCGTTGCGGTAGCCGTGCTCGCGGCCGAGCGCCAGGGCCTCGTCCCAGGCCTCGACGGCAGCCTCGGCGACCGCCCGGTCGGGACAGTTGACGGCATCGAAGGGCACCGGGCGGATCTGCAGGCCCTCGTATTCGACCGTCTCGCCGCGGGCGGCGCGGCGATGGTTGGCAATGACCCGCAGCATCGCTTCGCGGTTCTCGGCGAAGTCCTGAAAGGCGCCGAACTCCTTCGCCATCTCGGCCGAGGTTGCATAGGCGGTGCCGGTCATGACCGCGCTCAGGCCGGCGCACATGGCGCGGCCGGCGTCGCTGTCGTAGGGCAGGCCCAGCGCCATCAGAAGCCCGCCGATGTTGGCGTAGCCGAGGCCGAGCGTACGATAGCGATAGGAGAGCTCGGCGATGCGGCGCGAGGGAAATTGCGCCATCAGCACCGAGAGCTCGAGCACGATGGTCCAGAGCCGAACCGCGTGGCGGAAGCCGGCGACGTCGAAATCGCCGCCGTTGCGCTGAAAGACAGCCAGGTTCAGCGAGGCCAGATTGCAGGCCGTATCGTCCAGGAACATGTACTCCGAGCACGGGTTCGAGGCCCGGATCGGACCGCCGGCCGGACAGGTATGCCATTCGTTCACGGTGGTGTGGTACTGCAGCCCCGGATCGGCGCAGGACCAAGCGGCGCCGCCGATCTGCTGCCACAGCTCGCGGGCCTTGACGGTGCGGGCGACCTTGCCGTCGGTACGCCGGATCAGGTCCCAATCGCCGTCGCTCTCGACCGCGCGCAGGAAATCGTTCGTCACCCTGACCGAATTGTTCGAGTTCTGCCCCGATACCGTCAGATAGGCATCGGAATCCCAATCGGTGTCGTAGGTCTTGAAGTCGATCTCACGAAACCCCTGGCGGGCGAAATCGATCGACCGCTTGATGTAGTTCTCGGGGATTGCGGCCTTGCGCGCGCCACGGATCGCCTTCTTCAGAGCCGGGTTGCGGCCGGGCTCGAAGCGCCCCTCGCCCTCGTCCTCGACGCAGGCGGCCATGATCTCGTTCAAATGCTTGTGGGCGAGCTTGGAGCCGGCGACCAAGGCCGCGACCTTCTGTTCCTCGACCGTCTTCCAGTTGACGTATTCCTCGATGTCGGGGTGGTCGACGTCGACCACCACCATCTTCGCCGCCCGGCGCGTGGTGCCGCCGGACTTTATGGCACCGGCGGCGCGGTCGCCGATCTTGAGGAAGCTCATCAGGCCGGACGACTTGCCGCCGCCCGACAGCGGCTCGCCGGCGGCGCGCAGGTTGGAGAAGTTGCTGCCGGTGCCGGAGCCGTATTTGAAGAGCCGGGCCTCGCGGACCCAAAGGTCCATGATGCCACCCTCGTTGACCAGGTCGTCGGAGATGCCCTGGATGAAACAGGCATGCGGTTGCGGCCGCTCGTAGGCGCTGTCGGAATCGGCGGCCTCGCCGGTGGTGAAATCGACATAGTGGTGGCCCTGTGCCGGGCCATCGATGCCATAGGCCCAGTGGAGACCCGTGTTGAACCACTGCGGCGAGTTCGGCGCCGCCACCTGGCGGGCCAGCATGTTGCAAAGCTCGTCGAAGAAGGCCCGCGCGTCTTCCTCGGCGTCGAAATAGCCGCCCTTCCAGCCCCAATAGGTCCAAGTCCCGGCAAGGCGGTCGAAGACCTGCTTGGCGCTGGTCTCCGAGACCGTGCGCTGGTCTGTCGGCAACGCCGCGATGGCGTCGGCGTCGGCGACGCTGCGCCAGAGCCAGCTCGGCACCTCGCTCTCCTCGACCGGCTGCAGCCGCGCCGGCACGCCGGCCTTGCGAAAGTACTTCTGCGCCAGGATGTCGACCGCCACCTGCGACCAACCGATGGGCACCTCGACGTCGTCGAGTTGGAAGACGACACCCCCGTCGGGGTTGCGAATTTCGCTCGAGGCCCGACGAAATTCGATGCCCGCGTACCGCGACTGTCCGGCCTTGGTGTTCCTTCGCTCAATTCGCATGCAATCAACCCCTCCACGAGCCGCTCGCTCTTGTTTCGGCGCCGCGGCTCCGCCACCGGCCCTCTCCACCGAGGGCCCTTACACATGTTTCGTTCCCGTCTTCCCGCAGAACACACCTTCAACATGTTGTAGGTCACATATCGGCGGGGGCGATATGTAGGCACAGGCGCGTGGGACCTGTCAATTGGAATTTACAGACCGAAATCCAATATCGAGCCGGTGACAACGCTGACATTGCCAAACGGCGAAGTTGATCAATACCTTGCGAGCAAATTCTTCAAATTGACGATAATATGACGACTCGTAAAATTTCATCGGTTTTATTGGCGACACTGCGCAATGCGGTCGGCATCAACTTGACCGATCGCAAGAAATACTTCTTGCATCGCGTAACAAGACTTGATTTTTCTTTGACTACCCTTGGCCTCGGGCGAGACAGGCAATGGGTAGAAGATCGTGCCGGGTCGACAGCACCACGCAGGATATCGAAGGCCACACTGCCTTGCAACAATATTTTGTAGTGGATGGCGGGGTATCCCGCAGCATCTTGTAGGTTGCGCCCCGGCTGCAGCGAACGATCAGCCCAACAGCCATCAAACACGCGGGTTATCGCCGCAAAATGATTCTCTTTATGAAAAAACCTGGATAAGCAACAACGACACAAGTGAATTGCCGCATGAGGACCGGTGGGTAAACGGCCCTCGGGGGCCGGGGCAGGCGCATGTCGTCACGGCACGCTGCATACTGTTGCGGCGGCCCGCGGGCGGTTATGATGAACGACCGTGCCGAGCTTGCAGCGATATGTCTGGCGTCAACTCCTGGGTCCCTTCGCCTTCTTCACATTGGCGTTGACGGGAGTGATTTGGCTCAGCCAGTCGCTGCGTTTCATCGATTGGATCTTCAACAAGGGGCTCTCGGCGGGGTTCTTCTTCTACATGACGGCGCTGCTGTTGCCAGGCTTGCTGGCGATCGTCTTGCCGATCGCCCTTTTCGCCGCAGTGATTTACGCCTACCACCGGATGAGCGCCGAGAGCGAGATCGTGGTGATGTCCGCGGCCGGCATCGGCCCTTGGCCGCTGGCCCGGCCGGCCCTGCTGCTCGCCGTGCTGGTGACCGGGCTCGGCTACGCCTTGACCCTCTACCTGATGCCGCTCGGCCAACGCAACTTTCGGATGCTGCGGATGGATCTGAAGTCGGACCTCTCGCACGTCTTGCTGCAGGAAGGCACCTTCAACACGGTGACCGGCGGCTTGACCGTGTATATCCGCGAGCGTCGGGGCAGCGGCGAGATGCGCGGCATCCTGGTCCACGACAGCCGCAATCAAAGCCGGCCGACGACGATGATGGCCGAGCAGGGCGTGCTGGTCCGCACCAAGACCGGCCCCCGCCTGGTCCTGGTCAACGGCAACCGGCAGGAGATCGCGGCCCGCTCGCACCAGCTCTCGATCCTGCACTTCGACCGCTACGCCCTCGACCTCGGCCAGTTCGTGCAGGCGACCAAGCGGCGTTGGTTCGACGCCAAGGCGCGCTATCTGCACGAGCTCTTCCGGCCCGGCGATTCGCCGGCCGACCGACGCAACGCGGCCCGCTTTCGCGCCGCCGGCAACGACCGGATCACGGCGCCGCTCTTCGCCCTGGCCTTTGCCCTGATGGGGTTGGCGGCGGTGCTGGGCGGGCAGTTCTCCCGTCGTGGCCTCGGCCTCCGGGTCGCCGTCGTGGTCGGCGCCGCGATCGTCGTCCGCCTGGCGGGCTTGGCGACCGTCAACCTGGCCGCCAAGACGCCGGTCCTGATCCCGCTCATCTACCTCAACATCGCCGCGGCGATCGCCGTCAGCCTCTATCTGCTCTGGCGACCGCCCGGACTCGGCCGCCGCGGGCTCGCCACCTGGTGGGCCGGCTGATGCGGTTGTCGCCCACGCTCTCGATCTATCTCGGCCGCCAGTTCCTGAACGGCATCCTCTTCGCCTTCTTCGTCATGATGGTGTTGGTCCTGCTGGCCGACCTGGTCGAGCACCTGCGCCGCGCCGCCAACAAAGAGCAAGCCACCTTCGCCGTCGTGCTGGCGATGTCGTTCCTGCAGCTACCCTCGCTGGCGCAAAAGCTCTTGCCCTTCGCGGCCCTCTTCGGCGGCATCTGGACCTTCTCGCGCCTGACCCGCACGCACGAATTGGTGGTGACCCGGTCGAGCGGGGTCTCGGTCTGGCAGTTCCTGGCGCCGACCCTGACGATCGCATTGCTGATCGGCGCCTTCGTCGTCACCATCTTCAATCCCCTGGCCTCGGCTATGGTGACCCGCTACGAGCAGTTGGAAATGAAATACCTGCAGGGGCGGCCGCACTTGCTGGCGGTGTCGAAGAACGGGCTTTGGCTGCGGCAGGCCGACCCGAAGGGCCAGGCGGTGGTGCACGCCCGCGGTATCTCGTCGCAAGGCACCAAGCTCTCTGGCGTCATCGTCTTCCTCTACGAGGACGCCGATCGCTTCGTCGGCCGCATCGACGCCGCCGGCGCCGAGCTGCGCCCCGGCCATTGGGCGCTGAGCGACGCATTGCTGACCGCGCCCGACCGGCCGGCCGAACACCACGACACCTACCGTCTCCACACCAGCCTGACGCTGGCGCAGATCCAGGAGAGCTTCGCTTCGCCAGAGACGATGTCGTTCTGGTCGCTGCCCGGCTTCATCGAGACCCTCGAGGCGGCGGGCTTCTCGGCCAAGCGACATCGGCTCTATTGGCACACGACCCTGACCCTGCCGGCCCTGCTCTGCGCCATGGTGCTGCTGTCCGCCACCTTCTCGCTACGCCTGACGCGGTCGGGCTACACCGGCTGGCTGATCGCCGCCGGCGTCGCCGCTGCCTTCCTGCTCTACTTCGTCTCCGATATCGTCGTCGCCATGGGTCTGGCGGGCAAGCTGCCGGTGGCGCTGGCCGCCTGGACGCCGACGGGCGTGGCACTGTCGCTAGGCCTGGCCTTGCTTTTCTACCTCGAGGACGGTTGAGCCCCATGCCCTGGCGGTTTCTGTTGGGATTGATCGCTACCGCTGTCGTGCAGGTGGCCGGCGCCGCCATCGCCGAGCCCCGAATCTCGACCCAGGGCCCGTTTCTCCTGAGTGCCGATCGGGTGATCTACGACCAAAATCTCGAGACGGTGACGGCCGAGGGCAACGTCGAGATCAGCGACGACGAGCGGACGCTGAAGGCCGACCGCATCAGCTACTCGATCCGCCAGGGCATCGTCCGCGCCAGCGGCAATATCAGCCTCATGGAGCCGAGCGGCAACGTCGTCTTCGCCGAGCACATGGAGCTCGAGGAATCGCTTCGGACCGGCTTCGTCCAAGGCATTCGCGTGCTGCTCGAGGAGAACGTCCGCTTCGCCGCCAACAGCGGCCAGCGTTTCGCCGACGGACGGACCGAGCTCGACAAGGCGGTCTACTCGCCCTGCAAGCTTTGCCCCGACCACCTCGAGCGGGCGCCGCTCTGGCAGATCAAGGCGGTCCGAGTGATCCACGATGCCGAGCGCAAGGTGGTGCAATACAAGGATGCGACTCTCGAGCTCTACGGCGTGCCGATCCTCTATACCCCCTATCTCGAGCACCCGGATCCGACGGTAAAGCGGCGCTCTGGCTTTCTGGCGCCGCGCTTCGGTTCCTCCAGCGAGCTCGGCTTCAAGGCCGAGATTCCCTATTTCTTCAATCTCGCGCCCAATCGGGACCTGACCGTGGCACCGCTTGTCACTAGCAAAGAGGGCGTCGTCCTCCAGGCCGAGTACCGCGCCTTGACCGAGCGCGGCCAGTTCGAAGTCGCGGGCAGCGGCACTTACGTCGACAAGCGCAGCGACACCAACCGACGCCTCGACGAGAAGGAGTTTCGCGGCCATCTGGCGGCGACGGGACGCTTCGATATCGACGAGACCTGGCGCTGGGGCTTCGATGCCAACCGCGCCACCGACGACACCTACCTCCGGCGCTACGATTTCTCCAGCGCCGACACGCTGACCTCGGACCTCTACGTCGAGGGCATTCGCGACCGCGGCTACGCCAGCGCCAGCGCCTTCGCCTTCCAGGGCCTCAGGGTCGAGGACGACGACGGTACCGCACCGCTGGTGGCACCGCTCCTCGATTACGAGTACCTCTCCGAGCCGAGCCGCCTCGGCAACCGCTATGGTCTCAGGCTGAGCGGCGTCTCGCTGCAACGGCTCGACGGTACAGATACCGCCCGCCTCTCGGCGCGCGGCACTTGGGAACTGCCGTACACGAGCCGCATCGGCGAGCTCTATACCTTCGCCGCCGGCCTCTCGGGCGACCTCTACTGGCTCGACGACGTCGCCGAGGGCGGGGTCCTCGGCGACTCGCTCGAGGACGGTTTCGCGGCTCGGGCGCAACCCTTCGTATCGCTCGACTGGCGCCTTCCCCTGGTGCGCCGCGAGGGCAGCGTGCGCCAGCTCATTGAGCCGATCGTGCAGTTCGTTTACAGCCCCGACGAGGCCCGGACCGCGGACCTGCCCAACGAGGACAGCATCAGCGTCGAGTTCGACGACACCAACCTCTTTTCCCGAAATCGCTTCCCCGGCTTCGACCGTCTCGAGACCGGGCCGCGCCTGAATTACGGCATCAAGGCCTCGGTCTACGGCCAGAGCGGCGGCTACAGCTCGTTGATGCTGGGACAGGTGCAACGCCTCGACGACGACGACAGTTTCGACGTCAACAGCGGCCTCTTCGAGCGGAGCTCGGACTTGGTCGGCGTGCTCACCATCTCCCCCTCCGAGGTCTTCGACTTGATGAGCCGGATGCGCCTCGACCCCGATGACCGCGACCTGCGCCGAGGCGAGATTTACGCCACCCTCGGGCCCGAATGGCTTCGGCTCACCGGTAGCTACGCCTTCTTCGACAAGGACCTGACGGCAGATCAGTTGGACGAGCGCGAGGAGGTCTTTCTCTCGACAAGGCTGCGTCTCAGCCAATACTGGTCGCTGTCGGCCTCGGGTCGCCGGGATCTCAGCAGCGACGGCGGCACCATCAATGCCGGCGCCGGACTGAACTACGAGGACGAGTGCTTGATCTTCACGGTTGCTTTCGAGCGCGACTTCACGCGCGACCGCGACGTCGAGCCCTCGACCAACCTCAACGTCCGGGTCGTGCTCAAGCACCTGAATTGAGCCTTCGGCAGGGTCGCCTGCGTTTCAATCGACGCCGGCCACAAGCTGTGTTAAGTGCTGCCTGAGGCGTGCGTTTTGGGGTGCGACGACGTGGAATTCTGATGCAGCGGGTCAGGCTCACGATTGCGGTCGGCATCGCCCTTCTCTTGGGCGTAAGCGGTGCCCCTCGGCCGTCGCTGTCGCAAGACGTCCAACGCATCGCGGCCATCGTCAACGACGCCGTCATTTCAGGTTACGACCTGGAGCGACGGTTAGACCTGGTCATCCGCTCGACCGAAATGCCGGACGATCGCGAGACCCGCCGCCAACTGCGCCCCAAGGTGCTCGAGATCCTGATCGACGAGAAGCTGCAGCTGCAGGAGGCCAAGCGACTCAACATCCAGGTCTCCGAGCGCGAGATGGGCGTGGCGATGCGGCGGATCGAAGAGCAGAACGACCTGCCGCAAGGCGCCTTCGACAACTTCATTCGCGCCAACGGGATCGACCGGGATAGCCTGCTCGGGCAGATCCGGGCGCAGATTTCATGGTCCAAGGTGCTGCGCCGTCGTTTGCCTCCCTTGGCCGAAGACGAGGTCGACGAGGCCCTGTCGAAGGTCGAAGCCAACGTCGGCAAGCCCGAATACGAGGTATCGGAGATCTTCATTCCCGTCGACGGTCCCGCCAAGGCGGCGGAGGCGCGGCAGATCGCCATCGATCTGGTGCAGCAGATTCGAGCCGGTACGCCGTTTGCGGCTGCCGCCCGCCAGTTCAGCCGTGGCCCGACGGCGGCGAGCGGCGGTCAGGTGGGATGGCTGAAGCCGGGCCAGGTCGCGGCCGAGATCGATATCGCACTGCAAGGCATGGCGGTGAACGCCGTCTCCGATCCGATCGAGACCCCGACAGGCTACACCATCCTCCAGCTGCACCAGCGCCGCCGCCTGCTCACCGCCGATCCGAACCAGGCGCGAGTGAGCCTGCGCCAGCTGCTCCTCACCCTGCCCGAGAACGCCAGCGAGAGCGCCATTCAAGCGCGCCGCGACGAGGCCCGGGCAATCGTCGGCTCGGTCTCCGATTGCGGCGCCCTCGAAACCGTGGCCGAGTTGCGCGAGGGGGTCGACTACCTCGATCTCGGCAGGCTCAGCCTCGCCCACCTCTCGGCGGTGGTGCGACAGGCCGTCGAGGCGCTGCCGGTCGGCAGCTTCTCCGAGCCCGTGTCGACGCCGGCCGGCCTGATGCTGTTGATGGTCTGCGAGCGCCAGGAGCCCGAAGTCCAAACCCCCACCCGGGAGACCGTGATCCGCGCCCTGACGCGCCGCAAGATGGCCCGGATCGCACAGCGGCATATTCGCGACCTGAGGCGCGACGCCCTGGTGGAATACCGCTGATGGCGGATGCGGAGGCCCGCTCTCCGCTGGCCCTGACCATGGGCGAACCGGCCGGCATCGGCCCGGAGATCGCCCTCAAGGCCTGGCTCGGACGGCGGCAGCGACGGCTGCCAGCCTTCGTGCTGCTCGATGATCCGGCGCACCTCGCTGCCGTGGCGCGCCAATTGGGGGCCGAGGTACCGATCGCCGAGGTGTCGGCACCCGCCGCCGCGACCGCCCAATTCCAAGACGCTCTGCCGGTCCTGCCGCTTCGCCTGACGCGAGAAGCAGTCCCGGGAGAGCCGGACCCGAGCAACGCTGCCGCCGTGTTGGAGGCGATCGACAAGGCCGTCGCCCTGGCCCTGAAGGGCGAGGTTCGGGGCCTGGTGACGAACCCGATCCACAAGGCGACGCTCTATCGGGCCGGCTTTCGACACCAGGGGCATACCGACTATCTGGCGGCCCTCTCAGGCGCAGGCCAGTCGCCCGTCATGATGCTGGCGGCGCCTGGGATCAGGGTCGTGCCGGTCACCGTTCACTTGGCATTGCGCGATGCAGTTGCGGCGCTGACGACGGATGCCATCGTCGCCGCCGGTGAGGTGGCTGCCCGCGCCCTCGTCAGCGACTTCGACCTCGCCGAAACGGGCTGGCACCCCACCGCGCAGGCGGCGGCGGTCTGCGCCGAGCTCGCCCCAGCAAACCTTAGCGTCGCCCCGTCTGTGCCGAAGCCCGCCAAGCAGTCACTGCTTTCGTCGCGGCTGGACGAG
>JASLMY010000350.1 GCA_030746295.1 Alphaproteobacteria bacterium
GAATGGTTCTGGCGCTGGCTCGACGGCGAGGAGACGCCCGATGGGGCGGAGCGCTTCCAGGACTTCCTCGATCGCGCGCTGGGTGCCGTCAACCGGGCGCTCGCCCATCCCGGCCCGGTGCTGATCGTCGCCCATGGCGGCATCTACTGGGCGGTGCAGCGTTTCGCTCCGCTTGCCGAGCAGCAGACGATCGGCAACGCGGTGCCCATGCATCACGCGCCGCCGACGGCCGAGCGGCCGGACTGGCAGACCCGAATTCTGGAGTAGGGGGCCTCAGCCGTCCGCTTCCGGGAAGCGGTCGACGATGCGGTCCGGCGAGGCGTGGACGCCGTAGGTCTTCAGGAGGCCCGGCCCGGTGGCACGAAAGCCGTGCTTGACGCCAGCCGGCAGCACCAGGGTGGTGCCGGGGCCGATCTTGGCGACCCCCTCCTGGCCCTCGACCCAGGCCTCGCCCTCGCCTTCGATGACGCTCACCACCTCGAGATAGGGGTGGGAGTGGGTGCCGGTGGAATAGCCGGGCGGCGAGACCTGGACGCCGACGCGGACCGGCGTCGAGCCTTTGTCGTCGCCGACGATGGTCTGATAGGTGGCACCGTCCGGGAACGGCTGCTTCTCGACGTCTTCCAGTTCGACGATGGGCATGGCTGTCTCTCCTTGTCGGGCCGCTTCAGACCGGGCGATCGCCCTCGATAGTGACGCGATGCATGCTGCGGCGCTGGCCCGGGTAATCGTTGATCGCATGGTGCAGGACGCAGCGGTTGTCCCAAAATATGCGCCGGTCGCGCCAGGTGCAATCCGCCCCCGAAAAACCGCCATTTTCCGCCATCCCGGGCCCGGGCCAAATCGGCCGAATTCGTCCCTATTGTGACAAACGGCGAACAATCCTCCTGAAAAAGTTCCTGAACTCCGGGCGGCCGTTCACCGGTCGTTCGCGCTATCAGCGAGCCGGCAATTGGCGGCCTCCGTGAGGCCACGTTCCGGAAGATCCGCCCCGCGGCCTTAAGCCCTCTGCCTCCAGTGCCGAGACGAGACCGCAAACCAGCGCCGCTTTCGGGCGGCCGCCGCCAGGCGCCATCGACATCGTTTCTTCTTGACCTGCCGTAACATTTTAGTTAGTTACGTATTGACTTACGGTATTCCCGAAGTATCACCGTAACCTCGTCTTTTGAAAGGAACGGAAATGCAGGCATTGAGTGAGCGATTTGAGATGCGCCTCGACCCAGGCTCCATAGAGAGAGTGGACCGTTGGCGCAGCTCGCAACCCGATCTGCCATCGCGAGCGGAAGCGATTCGCCGGCTGGCGAACTTCGCGCTCCGGGCGTTGGATTCTTCCGACCGCGTTGAGATCAGCGACGGCGAAAAGCTGCTCCTGATGATGCTTTCGGAGGTGCACAGGCATCTGGGCATAGAAGATGGCCTCGAACCTGACTTCATCGAGCGCGCCATCACTGGAGGCCATCACTGGGCGATGGCATGGAAGTACCCGGGGATTTTTCACCGGATGGCAGATGACGTGCCGCCCATCCGGGAGGTCGTCGAAATTCTCACAATGTGGTCTTTAATCGAAACCGCTTACGACAAGCTGTCGCAGAAGAATAAAGACCTTGTCGAGACGGAGGCGGCCCCCTTCGGCGAGCACGTCTTCTTCAGGGGATTCGATGGGAGCTTAGAGGTCGACCACCTCCGAGTGGCGCAGGTCCTGATTGACGACCTTGACCGATTCGAAGCGTTCAAGGGGCGGGGCCTCAACTCACACGCACCGACTGTTGAGGTGTACCGGCGGATGCTGGTGCCGTTCCGCGAAATGCGACAGGGCTTGGCCGGTATTGGCCTCAATATGTCGCAAATCATTGCGCTGCTGAAGGCGATGGTGCACCCAAGCTGACACGGCTCCTGAAGGGTTCGGGTTTCCGACGGTCTAGAAACGCAAAAAGGCCGCCGGTGGCGCTAGGGGCGCCACCGGCGGCCTTGCCTTGTCTCGTGTGTGAGATTGGACCTGGGCGGCCCGCTTTGCCTGTCCTGGCTAATCCTCGCCGGCCGACGCGAGCCAAATCTGGATTTTCTCGGCCGACGCGACCGAGACCGGCCGGCCCTCGAGGAAGCGGAGCGCGGCGAGCGCCGTCACCCCTGCAGTCCTCGCCAGGCGGACGGCGTCCTTGCGCTTGGGATCCTCGACGCCGGCGTCAATCTGCTCGCGCACCAGGCGCCGGACCACCGCATCGCGGGCCGCCGGCGGCGCGGTGCAGAGAAACCCCCAATCCGCCGCGACCAAGGCCGCCAGGCGCGCGGTGCCGTCGCTCATAGCTTGACGCCTCGCGGCCCTATGGGCCTGCCGGCGTGCATCAGAAGATCGGCAGCGCCAGGCCGCCGAGCCGGCGGGCGGTGCCGAGCGCCTCGAACGCGATGCCGGCGCAGTCGCCGACGAGGCGCTGGCGGATCCCGCTGTCGAGCCGCATCCGGGCGAGGCGGGCCCGCTGCCAGGCGACGGCCGCGCCGGCGTCCTTGCCGGCATCCGGGCGCTCACCCCGGGCCTCGGCGATCTCGGCGACGGCGCGCCAGCATCGGGCACCGACGACGTCGCCGACCCGGTTGCCGCGGGCATCGTGGATCGGCGCGGCCAGCGCCATCTTCTCGGCCGCCCGGGCGTCCGCGGCCGTGAACTCGGCGAGCTCGTCGAGCTTCCCGGAAATTGTCGAGATCGGCCCGCCGGCGCCGGGGGCTCCGCACCCGGCCAGGCCGAGAGCCAGGACCAGGGCAGCAAGCGCGGCCAGCGCCGGCGCGGAAAAGCGCGCGTCGCCACCGCCACCGTCGACCTTGGCATTTGGGACGAAGTAGACGACCAGGGCCAGGACCAGGGCCGTGATCGCGTCTGCCACATAGACGCCGACCTCGGGCGGCACCTCGAGGCCGGCCTGGTTGGCGTGCGCCGAGGCGGCGCCGACGATCGCGGCAGCGATCGCCTTGGCGATTTTCTTCATGGGATCACCTCTAGTCGGAAGGGACTCGAGTCAGGCGCCGAGCTCCTCGGCGACCGCGGCCGCCAGGACCGCCGAGAGCCGGCGCATCCAGCCGAGGCCGTAGCGCTCGAAATTCCGCGTCCGGGCATAGCGCCGGGCCCGCCTGGCGGCGAGCTCGACGGCGAGGTCGACCGGCGCCTGGGCGCTGATCGCCGCCATGGTCACCGGGCCGATGATGCCGTCGTCTTGGACGCCGGCGGCCCGCTGCAGGATCTTGATCGCCGTCACCGGGCCCTGGTTCACGGCGGCGTCGAAAGCCAGGAGCGCGACCGGCAGCGGGAGCTCCTCGCACCGGCATCGGTCGTAGAAGCCGGTCCGATAGTGCTCGTGGACCCGCTGGCGCGTGAGCGCCAGGACGTCGTCGCGATCGACGTCGCCGTCGCCGTCGGTGTCGCCGGCGGGCCCGAGCGAGCGGAGATAGCGCAGAGAGATCCCGGCCTTGGTGAGGCCGCCCGGGTCGACCTGGTCGTCGGCGACGCCGCCCTCGAAAGCCAGCACCAGGGCGAGGGCAATCTCGAACTTACCAGCCATCCGATTTGCTCTCGGTCTCGGCGAGGGCACCGGCGAGCCCGGCATAGCCGGCCTGGTCGACGAAGTCGTCAGGACTGTGCGCGCCCGACTGCGCCCGCGCGATCTTGAGCAGGAGCAGGAGCTCGGCGACGTCGCTCGCCGGGCGCGGCGCCGCGGGCGCGCG
>JASLMY010000351.1 GCA_030746295.1 Alphaproteobacteria bacterium
GTGGCGGATTTTTGCTCCGCCCGCAGCCGGACATCCCAGCCGCCTCAGTGGTGTATTTTTGCTCCGCCGCTTACAGGCCACGGACGATCGCGATCGCCAACCGGCGCGGCAGCCTAGAGATGGTCCATCACGAGTTCAGCGTCGACGACTGGCGACGCACTCGGTCCGAATAAGGCGGTTCACCGGCTGGCGTGGTTGACGAAGCGCTCCGGCGCCGGGTCGCCCCATTGCGAGCCCAGGCCCTCCTCGGCCGGGAGCAGGTTGCTCGGCACCGCGGCGTCGAGCAGGTCGATGTCGGTCCAGTGCTCGTGCAGACGGCCCCAGGGGTCGAGCCAATAGTCGAAGACTTGGGCACCGAGAACATGGCGGCCGAGGCCCCAAACCTGCTCGTAGTCGCCGACGCCGGCGAGATGCTCGTGGCCCATGAAGACGTCGTCCATGTCGCGGACCTCGTAGGCCAGGTGGTTGAGACCGGTCTTCTCGCTCTTCAGGAACATGCAGGTGTGGTGATCGACCGGCTCGGCCCCGCGGTCGCACCGGTTGAAGGAGGCGATGATGTTGTCCTCGGCGCCGGCATAGACGTCGTCGGAGCCGATCATGCCGAGCGTCCGGCGAAACCAGGCCACGGTCTCGGCATGGCGCGGCGTCATGATGACGGCGTGGCCGAGGCGCTTGACCTGGGAGGGGCCCTTCTGCAGGCGGGTCAGTTCGCCGACCCGGCGGTCGCGCTCGGCCCCGGTGTTGACGATATTTCGCTGCAAGGGCAGCGGCGGCAGCTCGTCGATACCCCAGACGACCTCGATCTGATAGCCGTTCGGCTCAGCTAAGCGGACCCGCTTGCCGCCGCCGGGCTCGTCGATCGCTTCCACCTCCGAGGCCCCGTCCGCGCCCGAGATACGCTCCAGATCGGCCTCGCTGGCGGCATTGAAGGCGAGGCCGATGAAGCCCGGCTCGCCGAGCTCGGTGACGTGGATATGGTGCTCGCCGTCGGTGCCGCGCATATAGAGCGCCGTCTCGGTGCGGCCGGCGCGGACCATCCCGAAATGCGTCAGGAACGCTTCCTGGGCGTCGAGATCCGGCGAGCGCAAGCGGCCATAGGCGATGTCGGCGACCTTGATCATGCGTTTCTCCCCCCTTTGTCCCCTGGTCCGTCGGCTCAGGGCCAGCGCGCCCGAAGATAGTTGAAGCGCCCCGGTATACGCATCCCCTCGGGGCCGGCGAATTCCTGGAAGCCTTGGACGATCTCCCGCCGAATGGCCTCCATGGTCTCAGGCGGCGGCTCGTGCGCGCGGATCAGGCGGTTGGCCGGGCCCATCTCGCAGGCGAACTCGGCCACGGCCTCGGCCGTCTTAAGGCCGCTGAGCGGCACGGTTTCCGGCTCGATCGCGATTCTCTCGAAGCCGGCGCCGGCGAGGATCGCCTCGACATAGGCGGCTTCGGCAAAGGCCATCGGCCCCGGTGCGCGGGGATCGGTGGGCTCGGGCGCACCCAGGTGCCGGATCGCGGCTTCCCGCGGGATGCGAAACCACGGGTTCTCGGCCAGCGGACCCCAACAGACGCATTCGAGCCGTCCGCCCGGCTTGAGCGCCCGGCCGAAGTTGGCAAACGCGGCGACGGGATCGACGAAGAACATGACGCCAAAGCGGGAAACGGCGAGGTCGACCGTGCCCTCGGCGAAACGATGCGTCTGAGCGTCGGCGAGCTGAAACGCGATGTTGTCGATGCCGGCCTCGCGGGCTCGCTCGGCGGCGCGGTCGAGCATGGGCGCGGAGATGTCGACCGCCAGCACCGTGCCCCGGTCGCCGACGCGCCCGGCTACGGCCAGGCTGGTTGTCCCGGTTCCGCAACCGATATCGAGCGCGTACTCTCCCGCTTCGATTCGGGCGCGCGCCAAGAGCTGCTCGGTCGGGGCAGCAAGTTGTGCGTCCAGGGTTTCCTGCTGGGCGATCCAGCGCCGACCGGTTTCGGAATTCCAGTAGGCTTGCTCGTCGGTGTTGGCGACGGCTGTTCGATCCTCGGATTCGGTCATTCCGGTCGTCCCGACGGTGCTTTGCCCGTCCCCCCATGCGCAACGGGGCAACTCTAGGTGCCGCGGCGGGAGGCTGCAAGCGACCCCAGCGTACGGCGAAGCTCGCGTCCCGGAAACATCGCTTTACATTCGCCCTGCCGAGGACGATGTTATTTGCCACCTTGCCATCTCGGGGGTGCCGAGGAGACATCGGATGAAGGTCGAGATCGAATACTGCGTGCCTTGAAACTATCTGCCCCGTGCCCTCCGTGCGAGGGACAGGTTGGTCGACAAGTACGGCGCCGAGGTCGAGCTGGTGAAGGGCGGTGGCGGCGTCTTCGAGATCACCATTGACGGTCAGCTCGGCTACTCCAAGAAGGCGCTGGGGCGCTTTCCGACCGACGAGGAAGTCGACGCCCTCGGCAACGGCTGAGGCCGCGCGCAACACGGCATTTCGTCTCGACGGTCGTTCGGGGAGACAGGCCTGTGGCCGACAGCAGTGACCATCACGAGATCGTGCTGAAAACCATGACCGAGGTCGAGGCCATGGTCCGGCAGCAAATCCAAAAACGTGCGCTGGCCAATCCCGGCACCGTCCGTAGCCAGATTGTCGATATCGAGATCGAGCAGGTGAGGGCGACGTTGGAGCGGCTGGTGGACGCCTTCGAGGACGAGGGCGAGCTCGGCGGCGCCGACCTGGTGCGCTCGCTGATCGACGAATGGCTTCCGGTCCTGAGCCGCGAGCTCCGCTCGCAGCATTGAGGCAGCGGACGGGGCCACGCTGCACCCCATCACATACCTGGGCCTGCATATTGGCCGCGAGCCTTCACATACCTATCTTAATTGTTAGAATTGTAGTTTAGTCCTCTGTCTTTGAACGGAAAATACCCTTTATACAAGAGGCGATCCCGATCCGATCAGGCTTCTGGCCAACAATGCGGCGCCGAGCAGTGCCATCAGCGCCAGCACGGCCAAACGGAAGCTCTCCGGCGCCGTGGCGAGAAATCGGCGGTTGCCGGCCCAGATGCCAAGACCGACGACGGGCAGGAAGAAGGCCGTCCGCCAAAGCACCGGCGCCGTCAGCAACCCTTGCGTCGCCATCATTGACGTGCCGAAGGCGTCCGAGGCCAGGAAATAGGCGATGATGCTGGCGCGTCCGACGCCGATCGCTGTGCTGGAGCCGAAGTAGAACAAGATGACCGGCGGCCCGCCGATTCCGGCGGCGCCATTCAGGAGGCCGGCGCCGACGCCGGTCGTGAGCGCCGGTCCCGGCCCGGCGAACGCTCTGAGACGCCGGCCCTGCCAGATCAGCAGCGCCGCCGACAGGACAGCCAAGGCGATCAGCGCCCGGATGAGGTCGACCGGCAATGCCACCAACAGATAGACGCCGAAGGGCGTGGCGAGGGCCGTGCCGAGGACGATCCAAAAGAGCGAGCCCCAGTGCACCTGTCGCCAGACCGAGGGCAACAGGCCCGCGCTGGCGGCGACTTCGAACAGCAGCACCATCGGCACCACTTCGGCCGGCGGCAGCACCAACGTCAGGCTCGCGACCCAGAGCAGCGACGAGCCGAAGCCGGCGAAGCCCCGCACGAAGGCCGCCAGCAGCACCGCCGCCGCGGCATAGGCGAGAAGTAGAGCCGGCAGGTCGAGGAAACTCATCTGAGCGTTCCGTCCGCCCGTAGGGCCGTTTTCGAAGGCTAT
>JASLMY010000352.1 GCA_030746295.1 Alphaproteobacteria bacterium
CGCCAACACGGTCAGCACGTTCATCGCGCCGGTGAACGACAGCACCCGCGGGGCACCGCACGCCTTGAAGGCCCGGCGCAACGCCTTGAGGCGTCGAAGGTTCGCGGTCACGGCCGCCAGAGGCCCCTTGGACGGCGCCAGGCCATCGATGCTGATACGTCGGATCTCCGGCGCCAATCGAAAGAAGTCGCTGCCAGGTGCGCTCAAGGTGACGATGCAGATCCGCTGCCCCTCCGCCGCCCAGGCGTTGGCGAGATGGGTGAAAACGCGCTGTGCCCCACCAGCCGACAGATCGGCGATCGCCATGCAGAGAGCGGCCCGCTCGGCCGTCAGCGGCTCTTCGGCGTCAACCGTCGGCTGGCTGCAAGCCATCGTAGATCTCGGTCATGGCGGCGGCGTGGGCGGCCAAGGCGTAGCGGGCGACGGCACCCGCCCGAGCCTGGCCGGCGATCTCGTCGCAGCGATCAGCGTCGGCAAGCAAGGCGAGCGCCACCTCGGCCATCGCCGGCGGCGCGTCCGGTGGCGTCAGCAGCCCCATCCCCTGGTGCGTGACGATTTCCCGGTGGCCACCGGAATCGGAAGCGACCACGGGCGTGCCCGCCAGCATGGCCTCCACCAGGGTCCGCCCGAAGGCGTCGTCCACCTCGGGTGCCAACAGCAGATCGGAAGCCGCCAGCCACGGTGCGATCGGGTCGCGGAAGCCCATGAAATGCACGATGTCCCGGATGCCGAGCTCACCCGCCAAGGCGGCGAGCGCCGGTTGCAGGCCGTCCCGGTCGCGGCCAAGCAGTAGGAACCGGACCGGTGTCGGGCTGCGGGCTCGAATACTTGCGGCCGCGCGAAGAAACACCTCCGGCCGCTTCTGTGCCGTCAGATTGCCGACGAAAGAGACGATCCGGTCATCCGCCGCCAATCCCACCTCCGCCGCCACGGCACGGCACGCTTCGGCGCGGGCCGGCGGCGGGCTCTCCGTATCGAAGGGGTTGTCCACGACGGCCGCCTTGGGTCTCGCCTCAGACGGCAGGCCCTGGCGGGCGAACTCTGAGTTGCAGACGACCCGGTCGGCCAGCCGGAGCGTTGCGCGCGTCAGGCGCGAGGGCGCGTACATGCTGCGCTGATGCCAGACGAACTTGGCACCGGCAAGCCTGGCCGGCAGCACCCAGGACTGGTTCATCCGGCCGTCCTGGGCGTGAACGATCGATATCCGCCGCTGCCCGAGGTGCCTTCTGAGCGGCGGCGTCGCCGAAGCGATGTGCTTGAGATGGGAAAGAACGCCGCGGCCGGAGCCGACATAGGCGGCGAGGGGGAGGGTTTCGAAGCCGATGCCGCGGTCGCCCATATAGCGCGCCAGCGGTCCTGCCTCGTGCAGGACGACGCGCGGCTCATAGCGCGCCGAATCGAGGGCACCGATCAACATGGCGGCGGATATCTGGCTGCCGCCGACGCTGTCGCCGACGAAGGGAAAACAGATCCGGAGCCTGGCCAAGTACGCGCCTCGAACGCATCAGGCGTCCGCACCGCCGGCGCTAGCCCGCCGCAGTCTCTCGTCTCGGCTGATCGGCTTCGCCGGCGGTCTCGTCATCCGACCTGGCGAGCAACACCGTGCGCACCCCGCCACCGTGACAGATCACATCGATCGCATCCTCGTCGTCGAGATTCTCGAAGAGCTTGCGGATCATGAAATCGGTCGGGATCGGCGGCCCGCCGCGATAGCCCAGGCCCTCGACCCGGGCCGTCCCCGATTCGGAAGACGAGGCCGCATAGCGGACCTTGTAGCCGCAGGCGAAGAGGCGGCGGAGCGGCGCCACCATGTCGTGCTCGGGGGTGTAGTGGCGGCGGTGCGTCTCGAAGACGATCATCGGCGCCAGCTCGCCGCGCTCGATCGCCTCGATCATGCCGTTGAAGACCTCGACCTCGTGGCCTTCCACGTCCATGCGCAGGAGGTCGGGCTGGCCGAACTCGGCCATCAGGCTCGGCACCGTTCTTGTCTCGACCTCCTCGGTCTCGCCGGTCTGCCGCTTGGCGTCGGTGCGGACGTGAAAGCTGTGCAGGTTCGAGAACGGCGAGATCAAAAGTTCTTGCGAGCCGTCGCGGTCAGAGATCGCCATGTGGAAGAAATCGATGTTTTCATGGCCGTTCAAGGCGACGTTCCGCTTTAGCATGGCGATGTTGCCGCTGGCCGGCTCGACCGCGATGATGCGCCCCTCGGGGCCGACAAGGTCGCGTTCCATCAGGGCGTAGTAGCCGATGTTGGCGCCGATATCGAGCACCGTCATGCCGGGCTTCAGCACCCGTTGCAGGATGATGCGGTGGTCCTCCTCGCGCTGGCCGAAGAGGATCAGTGTGCGACCGATGCCGCGGTCGAGGGTGTCGAGATACATCCAATAGCCGTGGATTTGCTTCTTGATGTGGCGGCGGCCGAGCAGGCGCCGGTAGACGTTGGCCTTGAGCAAGTAGAAGACGGCGACCGCCAGACCGCCGAGGCCTTTGTGTTTCAGGATTCGAAGCGCGTTCTCGAGCATCGTGCGATAGGTGTCCTCAGACCAGTGTTGTCGTCTTCGAGCCGATCCGAGACATCGGATCGATATCCGTTGTGTCAAAGCGCATTGGCAGCCCGGCGCCCGGCGCGGTCTTCGGCCGTCGGCCGCAGCAGGTATTCGGCGCTCTCCAGCCGTGCCACCGGCTCGTCCCGATGATCGAAGCAACGATAGCCGAGCGCCTCGATCAGCGCCGCCAGTTCGTCGACCGTGTGGCCGAGCTCGGCGATCTGGCGGGGATGGACGCTGAGGAAGATCGTCGGCCGGTCTCGCCCGAGCACCTCGCGCGCACCCTCGAGAACGCCGATCTCGGCCCCTTCGACATCGATCTTGACGATGTCGGGCGCAAGCCCGCGGGCCTGGCAGAAGCTGTCGACACTGACCTGTCGCTTAGTGGTGGCTGCGAACCCGGGCCGATCGGTGTTCTGAGCGATCGTGTTCATCGGGTTGTCGCCCTCGGCCTCGTAGAACACCACCGCGTCAGCATCACGCTCGCCCACCAGCGCATCGACGATCTCGACGTTGTCGGCCCGGTTCAGCGCCAGATGCCGTTCCAACAGACGCCGGTTCGAGCCTGACGGCTCGAATGCGTAGACCTTGCCGCCGGCGGCCAGGTGCCGGCTGACCGGCAGTGAGACGAGCCCGATATGCGCACCCAAATCGAGGACGCAGCCAGCCCCCCGGGCCGCCGCCACGATGGCGTCGAAACCCTCGTTCTTGGTCCGCCCCCAGTCCTCGAAGTTTGAGAAGGCGAAGCGCCCGTCGAGCAGAAACGGTCCCTCCTTGCCGATCCGCATGGCGATCCTCGAACGAACGCCCGAGCGCGCCAACACACCGCGATAGATATCGCCGCCGAAGGTCCAAAACGGCCCCAAGAACCGCAACGGCCCATGACGCAGGCGGCGAAGGAGGGTCAACATGGGCTAAACGTACCGGCACGTCGACGGGTGCTGAGAGGGCAATCGCCTGACAGTTCGCCAGCCGGGAGGTGATGTCTTTTTCATGAGCGCCGGAACATCTCACAGTCAAACAATCATGACTACATCAAGTAGCCCAGTGGCTTCAATTCGACATCCAGTTTCGACTGCAACGGCGAAAGCTATCGCCTCAAGCAAGCCCGCGACTCCAAGAAAGCTAAAGCGGACAGACCTCGCCCGAACGC
>JASLMY010000353.1 GCA_030746295.1 Alphaproteobacteria bacterium
CCGTGCTGATGCACGACAACCAGCTTTACGGCCTGACCAAGAACCAGGCCTCGCCGACCTCGCCCGTCGGCCTGACCAGCAACACCACGCCGCGCGGCACCTATCTCGAGCCGCTCAACCCGCTGAGCGTCACCTTGGGCATCACCAACGCCTCGTTCGTCGCCCAGGCCGCCGACTGGATCCCGGAGATCCTCTACGACATCATCTCCGCCGCCTTCCGGCACAAGGGCTTTTCGTTCGTCCGCATCCTGCAACGCTGTCCCGAATACGTGCCCGAGATGTTCGATGCCTGGATCAACGATCCGGACAAGACCCTGATGGTGCACCACGAGAACGGCCTGCAGATACCCGCGAGCCTCGCCAGCGTCTACAAGAACCGCGAGGAGCACGACCCGCTCGACCTCGACCGGGCGCGCGAGATCGCCGCCATGACCGACAGCGCCCCGGTTGGCATCCTCTACCACAACAAGGAAACGCCCCGTTACGACGACATTCGCGATCCGAACACGCTTTATACCGCCGATACCGTCAAGTCGGCGCTGAACGGAGAGCTCGACAAGTACACCATCTGGCCCGAGGCGTGAGCGTCGTGCCGGCGAACATGGAGCGGCCGAGACAATGAGCGCGGAAGCCAGCCACGTGGAGCTTGTCGCCTTTCACCTCACCGGCGACCGTTCGGGGGGACATTTGACGGATGTCGCCGGCCTCGAATTGCGCCCGGCCCTGTTCGCCGGCTACGGCGACCTCACCAGGCTGCGCTACGACTACCCGCTGGTGCTGGTGGCCGAAGGCGGCGAGGGCGAAGATGCCGTGACCGCCCTGTCCGACGTGATCGACGGCGTCCTGAACCGGATCGCGCCCCAGGGCATCGACGGCGAGTTCGCCCGCAAGCAACTGCTCGGCCTCGAGCGCGAGATCAGGTCCGCCGTCGCCGGCGGCGCCGAGGGCACGCTTGGCGAGCTGTGGCGCCAGGCCGGCGAGCGCATGGTGGCCGATGCCGACGACGAGGCCGGCAAGGACTTGGCCGATGTTCTGGCCAAGGGCGAGGCCGCGCTGGCGGTCGATGGCAAGGTGATCGACTGTGACGGCGAAACGCCGGGCCGGGTGCTGCGCCATCTCTGGGCGGCGGGACAGCGCAAGAAGAACCGCCGCCTGCGCCATCGCCTGGACACGCTGATCCTCGGCCTCGACGGCATTCTGCGGGCCGACTTCGCCAAATCGGACGCCGGGCGCAGCGCTGAACAGCTCAAGGGCGCGATGAGCGGGGCGTTCGAGGCGGCCTTCGATTTCGATGCCATGTCGAGCATCCTGCCGCAATCCTCGCCCGACGCCAGCTTGCCGGAGGACCGGCGCCTGCGGCTCCGCGCGACCCTCAAGGTGCTGGAGACGCAGCGCTTCGTGCCGGCCTCGGAGCTGCTTAAACAGGACGCCGCCGAGGCGCCCTACGATTTCGTTTTCGACAGTTGCAGCGATGCCATGGCGGCGTTCGAGGAACGTCTGCCCGAGCTCGTCGCCCTGGCCAAGGCGCTGTCGGTCGCCGAGCTAGAGATCGACAACCGCTTCAAGCCGCTGCGCCACGAGCAATATTTCGAGAGCTTCGACCAGACCTCGCTGCGGCCCGACGACCTGGCCCAGTTCCCGAGCTATCTGGTGTTGCTCGAGGGCGGCGGCATGGCCGAGGCGGCGGTCGAACGGGCCAAGGCGATCGAGCTGTTGTCTTCCGGCCTGCCGATCAAGGTGCTGGTGCGGACCGACGACCTGCTGGGCGAGGATGGCGCAATGCCGGGACGGATCGCCGTCGGCGGCAACAGCCTGCACTTCGCCAACATGGCGGTCGGCATCAACAGCGCCTACGTCTTCCAGTCGGCCAGCGCCGGCATGTACCGCCTCAGCGACCGGATCGTGCGTGGCCTGGACTACGCCGGCCCGGCGCTGTTTAGCATTTTCTCGGGCGGCGCCGGGGTCAACGGCTCACGCGCGTCCTATCTCGCCGCCGCGTCGGCGGCCGAATCGCGCGGCTTCCCCGCCTTCATCTACGACCCGGCGGCCGGGCCCGACTGGGCGTCCCGCTTCTCCATCGCCGACAACCCGCAGGTCGAGGCCGACTGGCCCGAGCACGAACTCAGCTACGAGGCTGAGCACCACCAGCGCATCGACGAGAAGCTCAACTTCACTTTTGTCGATTTCGTCGCCGCCGACCGGCGCTACGCCGGGCACCTTGCCGGCCTGGCCAACGGCTATACCGCCAACGGCCTGGTGCCGGCCGGCGAATACCTGCAGCGCAAGCCCGACGAGCGCAGCGACAGCGTGCCCTATGTGCTGATGGTCGACGAACAGAACGTGGTGCGCAGGATCGTCGTCGACGAGGCCCTGATCCGAGCCGCCGAGCGCTGTGGCGAAAGCTGGCGCGCGTTGCAGGAGCTCGGCGGGGTGCACAACTCCCACGCGGCCCGGCTGCTGGAAAGCGAGCGCCGGCGCTGGGACGAGGAAAAGCAGCGCGAGCTCGACGAGCTGCGCGCTCAGGCCGCGGCGGCCAGCGCCGCCCCCGCCGCCGCCGCACCGGCGGCTTCGGCGCCGATCCCGGCCGGCGCGCCGGCGCCCGCGGCCGCACCCGCCGAGGCCGAAGCCGTGCGAGAGGCGGAAGCCGCGGAGCCCGAAGCACCGGCGCGCGACCCGGACGAGGCCTCGATCGAGACCGCCCGATGCACCACCTGCAACGAGTGCACCGACCTCAACAACCAGATGTTCGCCTATAACGACAACCAGCAGGCCTACATCCTCGATCCGGACGCCGGCACCTTCGCCGAGATGGTCGTCGCGGCCGAGACCTGCCAGGTCGCGATCATCCATCCCGGCAAGCCGCGCAACCCGAAGGAGCCGAACCTGGACGAGCTGATCAAACGGGCAGCGCCGTTCATATAGAAGCCGGTCTCACACCCGCAACGGTCCGGATGACGCCGTCCTTGCTCTTCATGATTGGGCTCTCGGGGGAGAGAGACGGTGAAGTTGCACCGCGCGCTGTTCCCGGGCGTCCCCGGTGGGGACTTTTGCCGATGGCCCTTGCCTTGGCGCCGCCGCTGTCCCAAATCAACCAGAACGGTGCCAGAACGTACAGCCTATTGGACATATCACAAAAATGGAATATGATGATCGCCGGTCGTGACGGATTGGTGAGAAAAGGGGTGAGTTGGGACGGAACCGCTCCCTGACGGCCCAAGCGGGCCTCGACGAAGCCACAGCCAGCGCGAACCACGGAGGATAGACCGAATGCCCAAGAAGCCGCATGACACGCCCAATCTCGACCAGCTCGAGGATGGGCCGTGGCCGAGCTTCGTCACTGGCCTCAAGCGCCTGGCGTCGGACGACGAAAAGCCCTATGGCGCCATGATGAGGGATCTGATGGGCCAGCTCGAACATTCCTACGCGACCTGCCTGGGCTATTGGAAGGGTGGCACGGTCAGCGTCTACGGCTATGGCGGCGGCGTGATCCCGCGCTTCTCCGAGGTCCCCGAGGAGTTCCCCGAATCGAAGGAATTCCACACGCTCCGCGTCCAGCCACCGGCCGGGATGCACTACTCGACCGACCTGCTGCGCAAGAT
>JASLMY010000354.1 GCA_030746295.1 Alphaproteobacteria bacterium
CGCTCGATGTTGTCGAAGCCCCTGATGGTCTCGACGAAGCGGTCCATGCCCTCGAGGCCGAGCCGGTCCATCTTCGGTATCCCGGTCCGGAACGGCGGGTGGTGCATCAGGATCAGCGTCGGCTGCGCCGGCGCTTCGGCCAGCCGGGCCGCAAGCCAGTCGCGGCGGGCCTCGCAGAACTCGCCGCCAATCTCGCCGGGCTTCAAGGTGTCGATCGCGACCAAGCGCAGGGGATAGTCGTCGATCACATAGTTCTGGAAACCGCCGTCCGGCGCCAGGTAGTCGTGCGCCGGAAAGGCGGCGGCGAGCGCCATCCGGTCGTCATGGTTGCCGGGAACGAGATAGAGCGGCATGGCGAGCGGTGCCAGCAGCCCGGCCAGGCGCTCGTACTCGGGTGCGGAGTAATCGTTGACCAGGTCGCCGGTGGCCAGCACCAGGTCGGGGCGGGGATCGAGCGCGTTCAGCCGTTGGACCCACGCCTCCAGCCGCTCGGCGGTGCGAAAGACGTCGTCGGCCCGGGTGCCGGGCAGCGAGACGTGCAGGTCGGTGATTTGAGCGATCAACATGTCGTCGCCGTCATAGCAGGCGTGGCCGCCGCCGTCACGTGGGGGCCGGCTTGTCGTCAGTCCCCGAGCGACGTAGCCTGCCCGAGCAGCCACGGAGCGATGCGCGCATGGCCTTCTCGCCGGAGTTTCGCGACCACGTCCTGGACCTCATGGCGCCGCTCGCCCATGTCGAGGCGAAGCGCATGTTCGGCGGCGTCGGCTTCTTCTATCGCGGCCTGATGTTCGCGCTGCAGGCCCGCGAAGAGCTTTTTTTCAAGGTCGACGCGGCGAGCCGGGAAGACTTCGAGGCCGCTGGCTCCGGGCCTTTCACCTATCTTCGAGGCGGGAAGGAACGGGCGCTCGGCTCGTATTGGCGGGTGCCGGACGAGGTCATGGATGACGAGGAGGACTTCCTCGCCTGGGCGCGGCGGGCCACCGAGGCGGCGCTGGCGGCCGATCGGGCCAAGGCGGCGAAGCGAAAGACCCGAAGCTAAACGGCGACGCCGGCCAGCTGATCCATGATCCGCGAGACCTCGTCGATCTCCTCCAGGCGGTCGAGGTCGGCGGCCAATGCCTCGGCCGGCTCGCGGCCCAGCAGCGGATCGACCAGGACGTGGTACTTGGCCAGTATTCTGGCACCCTGATCGGCGACGTCGCTGGTCGGCACGCCGACGTCGTGCGAGCCTTCCAGGACCCGGCCGTCGGCCAGCGCGACGCGGACGCCGGCCGCGTTTCGTGGTGAATCGTCGACCGTCTCGACCTGGACCCGTTCTCTCAGCCGCACCAGATCCGGCCGGCCGGCGTTCTCGTCGCTGAAAGTCTCGAGGCTGCCGGTGTCCTCGCCCGAGAGCGCGAACGCGGCGGTGTGGCGGAGGCTGAACTTGCATTCCAGTCCGGTTGCCGGAGAGGGGATGTTGCAGACCGTCAGATGCCCGGGCGCGACAACGAGGGTCACCGCTTCGATCGCCTCCGGCTCGATCTCGTGCTCGCGCCGCAGCTCGGCCAGAGCCTCGATCGGCGAATGCGTCAAGTAGCAGGCGGCGTGGTACTTGAAGAGGTTGTTGCGCACGTGGAAACCGCCCGCCGGCGTGGCGAGTGCGGCGTCGAGATTGAAGTCGTCGCTCAGCGTGTTGGCGAAGCCCTGTGCCGCTTCCAGGATGTCGGGGCGGCTGGTGAAGCCGTGGCCGGCGAGGCGGGCCGCGAGCAAGCCATTGGCCGCGGCCTTGCCGGCATGCAGGGGCTTTGACATCGAGCCGAAGACCGCTTTCAGGCCGGCCGCTTGCGTCGCCGCCATGCCGAGCGCTTGTGCCGTGTCGGCTGCGTCCAGGCCCAGCAATCTGGCAACACCGGCCGCGGCGCCGAAGGTGCCGATGGTGGCGGTGGCGTGATAGCCATTTGCATAGTGGCTCGGCGTCATCAAGAGGCCGATCCGGCACTCGGTCTCGTAGCCGGCGACGAAGGCGGCGAGCAATTCCCGGCCGCTCTTCCAGCGGTGCTCGGCGACGGCCAGCACGGCGGGCACCACGGGCACCGTCGGATGCCCGTGCAGGGCCGAGTTGACGTCGTCGTAGTCGAGTGCGTGGCTGGTGCTGCCGTTGACGAGGGCGGCCTGCATCTCGGTGCCGCGGCGCCCATGGCCCAGGATCGTCGCCTGCTCGTGGCCGCCTTCCTCGGCCGCGTCGACGGCTAGGATCCGGCTCAGCGGCTCGGCGGCGCCGGCCAGCGTCACCGCGACCCAATCGAGGATGCATTGCTTGGCGACGGCGAGGGACTCGGCGTCGAGTTCCGAAAGGTCGAATTTGGCTGCCGTCTCGGCCAAGTGTGCCGTCAGGGCCAGCGGCTCGTCGCTCGTATGCGCTGTCAGGGTCATGGGTTTGCTCTCTCGGATGCGTTATTTCTCAGCCGGGCAATTCTCTCATTCGAGCGAGTGCCGGTCCAGCCTGTCGCAAGCCTCAGCGCCGTCGCGTGCTGAGACCGGTGGTCCGTAGGACGGCGACCGTGTCGCCGGCCTCGTCGGTCACGGTGACGTCGTAGATGGCGGTGCGGCCGGCGCGGTGGCTCTCGCTCGCCGTCGCCGTCAGCCAGCCGCCAAGCGGTGCGGGCGCGAGGTAGGTGATCGTGGCGCCATGGGCGACGATGACCGCATCGGTGTTGTCATCGGCATTGGTGGCGTAGCCCGAGGCGGCATCGGCCAAGAGGAAGACGATGCCGCCATGGCCGGTGCCGTGCGCGTTCGCCATGTCGTCGCCGATCCGCATCTGCAAGCGGGCGAAGCCCGGCCGCAGCTCCAGGAGCTCGATGCCGAGCGCCCGGCAGGTCGGGTCCGGCGCTGCCGCTGGTTTCGCCGGACCGTCGCTCACTTGGACCTACCTCAGTGGATCTCGTCGGCGTCGGCGAGCGCTTGGCGCAGCATCTCGATGCCGAAATCCTCGCGTCGGCTGGCCTCGAGGATCACCGCTTCCTTGCGTCCCAGCAGCTCGGCCGCCGCCGGTACCTCGGCGGCAACGCCGATCGGGACGACGACGGCGCCGTGCCGGTCGGCATGCACCAGGTCGCCCGAGGAGACAACCATTCCACCAATGTTGACGGTCCCGCCATGGCTCACCAGGTGGACATGCGCATGGCTCGGGCCGATCTCGCCGGCCAGCAGCTGGAAGCCCGGCGCCAACATATCGATGTCGCGGATGCTGCCGTCGGTGACGCCGCCGACGCAGCCCAGGCCCTTGTGCACGTTGCTCTGCACCTCGCCCCAGAAGGCACCGTGGCCGGCCCGGGCACCGTCCAAGTCCTGGATCACGGCGATCGTCGGGCCGGGCTCTGAGGCAATGTACTCGTAGTAGCCGAGCCGGAGGGCCCGCGCCTCGGCCGGATCCAGGCTGCTGGGTTCGAGGG
>JASLMY010000355.1 GCA_030746295.1 Alphaproteobacteria bacterium
GGCAGATTCGGTAGGGCTGCTTGGCGCCCTTGGGCTGCTTTTGCCACTCGTAGAAGCCGTCCGCTGGCACCACACAGCGGCGGTGGCGATAGGCGCTGCGGAAGGACGGCTTCTCGGCCACCGTCTCGGCCCGGGCGTTGATCATCCGGTTGCCGATCGCCGCCTCCTTGGCCCAGGACGGGATCAGGCCCCAGCGGGCCAGCGCCAGGACCCGGCCGCCATCGTCGCCGGCCCGGATCACCGGCGCCGTCTGGGTGGGTGCGATGTTGTAGCGCGGCGCTAGGTTGGCCTCGCCCGCGAAGTCGAAGATTTGGCGCACCGCCTCCAGTGGCGTCGTCAGGCTGTAGCGTCCGCACATGGGAAAAGCATAGCACAGCCGGCGCCGGTGCCGGCCGTTGCGAGTCGCGGCGTAGTCCTAGAAACTGTGGTCGAGCGTTGTGCCGGTCGCGCCCGAATTGGAGAGTGACGCTCGGGACCGAAGTACTGGAGGGGAGCATGCAGATCCGAGCCATCTCGGCCGACTCGCACATCACCGAGCCGCCGAACTGTTACGTCGACCACATCGATCCCGCCTATCGCGAGACCGCTCCCCGGGTCGAATGGCACGACAAGCACGGCGACGTCTACGTCATCGACGGCATGAACACCTCGATCCCGATGGGCCTGGTCGCGGCCGCGGGGATCGAGCCCCAAAATCTGCGCCCGGGCGGTGTCCGCTTCCAAGACCTGCACCGGGGTGGCTGGGACGCCAGTTGCCGGGCCGCCGACCAGGACCGCGACGGCGTCGTTGCCGAAATCATCTATCCGACCGTCGGCATGCTGCTCTGCAACCATCCCGACCCCGCTTACAAATCCGCCTGCTTCGAGGCTTACAACCGCTGGCTCCAGGCCTTCTGCGCGGCGGAGCCCGAGCGGCTCTTCGGCATTGGCCAAACGGCGCTGACCTCGGTCGCGGAAGGCATCGAGGACTTCCGCCGCATCAAGGAGATGGGCTTCAAGGGTGTGATGATGCCGGGTGAGCCTGGCGAGGCCGATTACGACGATCCGTCCTACGATGCCCTCTGGGAGGCGGCGGTCGACCTGGAGCTGCCGATCTCGTTCCATATCCTGACCTCGAAGGAGAGCAATTTCGAAAGGCCCCGCGGGCCGCGGATCAACGCCTTCCAAGGCGTCATCCGCGGCTGTCAGGACATCATCGGTATGTTCTGCTTCTCAGGGATATTCGAGCGTCACCCCGACCTGAAGCTCGTCTGCGTCGAGGCCGATGCCGGCTGGGCGCCGCATTTCATGTACCGCATGGACCACGCCTACAAGCGCCACCGCTACTGGCTGAAGTGCCGAGAGCTGGAGAAGTTGCCGTCCGAGTACTTCCGCCGAAACGTCTACATGACCTTTCAGGACGACTGGTCGGCCTTCCGGGTCAAGGACATGCTGAACGTGCGTCGCCTCATGTGGGCGAACGACTTCCCGCACAGCGATTCTACCTGGCCCTGGAGCCAGGAGATGCTGGCCGAGCAGACGGCCCATCTGACCGACGAGGAGGCCAACTGGATCCTGCGCGAGAATGTCCGCGAGCTCTACGCCCTGGACGTTGACTGAAGCGCCGAGGCGAGGAAAGCCATGAATTTCGACTTGAAGATCAGCGGCGGCCTTATCGTCGACGGCAGCGGCGGCGCGGCCTGTGCCGGCGACGTCGGCATTAAAGACGGCCGTATCGTGGCGCTCGGCGAGGCGCCGGGCGAGGCAGACCAGGTAATCCGGGCGGACGGCGCCGTGGTGGCGCCCGGCTTCGTCGACATCCACACCCACTACGACGCCCAGATCCTCTGGGACCGGATGCTCTCGATCTCACCCTGGCATGGTGTGACCACGGTGGTCATGGGCAACTGCGGCTTCGGCGTCGCGCCCACCCGGCCCCGGCACCGCGAGCTGATGATGCGGACGCTGGAGAAGGTCGAGGGCATGAGCTTCGAGGCGCTGGAGGCCGGCCTCGGGCGCGACTGGCCGTTCGAGACGTTTCCCGAATACCTCGATGCCATCGAGGCCCGTGGCTCGGCCATCAATGTCGCCGTCCTGGTCGGCCATACGCCCGTGCGCACCTACGTCATGGGCGACGAGGCTTCCGAGCGCGCCGCGCGCCCGGAGGAGGTGGCGGACATGCGCGCCATCGTCGCCGAGGCGGTCGCCGCCGGCGCGTTGGGATTTGCAACCTCGAAGGCCGGCACCCATGTCGGCTATCAGGGCAAGCCGGTGCCGAGCCGGCTGGCCGAGTTCGACGAGATCCTCGACCTCGCCGGCGCCCTCGGCGACGCCGGCCGCGGCGTCATCCAGGCGACGGCGGGGCGCGATCTCTCCTTTGACCAGTTCGCCCTGCTGACGGAGCGGACCGGCCGCACCGTCACCTGGACGGCGCTCCTAACCGGCCTGGCGCTCGCCGGTGGCGACCACCGCGACCAGGTCGCCCGCAGCGACGAGCTGGTGGCCCAGGGCTATGACGTGGTCCCGCAGGTGACGGCCCGGCCCTTGAACTTCGAGTACCAGTTCAAGGAGCCGTTCCCGTTCGAGCCGATGTCGACCTTCCGCGAGGCCGGCGTCGGCGCCGCCGATGCGGCAGCGAAGAAACAGATCTACGCAGACGAGGGCTTCCGCCGGGCCTTCGCCGAGAAGATGCGCGCGGGCGTCCGCCCGACCTTCCGTGCCGCCTTCGCCAAGACGGTGATCTCGGGCTGCCCGACCGAGCCGACGCTGGCCGAGCGGCTGCTCTTCGAGGTCGCCGCCGAGCGCGGCCTGGAGCCGACGGCGCTGGCTCTCGACTTGGCGCTGGCCTCGGACCTCGAGGCCCGCTTCCGGATGCCGGTCGCCAATCACGACGAGGACCAGGTCGAGGAATTGCTCTTGAACCCGAATATGGTGCTCGGCCTCTCGGACGCCGGGGCGCATGCGAGCCAGCTCTGCGACGCCTGCCTGCCGACCTACCTTCTGGGCCATTGGGTCAGGGAGAAGCAGGTCCTGACGCTGGAGCAGGCGATCAGAATGCTGACCGCCCGCCCGGCCGAGGTCTTCGGCATCCGCGACCGGGGTCGGCTCGGCCTCGGACTGCCCGCCGACCTCGTCGTCTTCGATCCTGCTACCGTCGGCGACGGCCCCTTGGAGCGGGTCCACGACCTGCCGGGCGGTGCCGACCGCCTGATCTCAGAGGCCCGAGGCGTCGAGGCGGTCGTCGTCAACGGCCGGGTCTTGCGGCGGGGCGGCGCGGACGTCATCGGCGCTGAGGACGCCTTGCCCGGCAAGCTGCTGCGCGGCGGCCAGGCCGCCTGAACCGGGCCGGTCGACGGGTTGGTTCGGGAGACGGACTGAGCCGGCGTCATCAACTCACTTGTTGGAGTGTTGTTGCTCGTTGCTCTCTGAGTCTGGCGTTGATGATTGTAATGAGTTT
>JASLMY010000356.1 GCA_030746295.1 Alphaproteobacteria bacterium
GGCGGCACCGGTAGGGCGAGATTGCTCATCTCGGCCAGATTGGCGCCCTTGCCACCCAAGAGGTCGCGCATCTCGGCCCCGCCCTCAGCGGCACCGGTACCGAAGCTGTAGACCCATTTGGCCATGAAAGCGCTTATCCCTCGATCTGACTGAAATCAGCCACCTGGTGCAGGGTGGCGCGGATCCGCGACAACAACGCCAACCGGTTTTCGCGGGCGGCGGCGTTGTCGGCGTTGACGGTGACCTCGTCGAAGAAGTCATCCACCGGACGGCGCAGCTTGGCCAGGGTTGCCATCACGGCGGCAAAGTCCTCCGCCTCCAGATGGCCGGCACTGGCGGACATGGCCGCCTCCAGCTCGTCGTGGAGTGTCCTTTCTTCGGGCTCGGCCAACAGCTCGGAATCGACCGTGCGATCGTGCGAGCGGCCGTCCTTCTTCTCCTCGATGCGGACGATGTTGACGGCGCGCCGATATGCGGTCAGCAGGTTGGCGCCGTCCTCGCTGTCGAGAAAGCCGGCCAGCGCCCCGACCCGCGCCATCAGGCGCACCAGATCGTCTTCACCACCAAGCGCGAACACTGCCTGGATCAGGTCATGACGGACGCCACTTTCGCGCAAGTGCACCTTCAGCCGGTCGGCGAAGAAGGCGAGAAGCTCACCATCGTCGAAGCGCCAATCCGTATCTCCATGGGTGTCGGAAAAGGTCCGGCTCGACGTCTCGAAGACTTTGCGAAGCTCCAAGCTGAGCCCGTTCTCGAGCACGATCCGAATGACGCCCAGAACGGCCCGGCGGAGCGCGAAGGGGTCGCGCGAGCCGGTTGGCGTTTCCCCAATCGCGAAGAAGCCGACCAGGGTGTCGATCTTGTCGGCCAGCGCCACCGCGATCGCCGTCGGTTCGCTCGGCGTCTTGTCACCCGGCCCTTGCGGCGCGTAGTGCTGGCGGATCGCCGCCGCGACCTCGGCTCGTTCCCCCTGCGCCTCTGCGTAGTAGCCACCCATGAGACCCTGCAACTCAGGAAACTCGCCCACCATCTCCGAGACCAGGTCGGCCTTGGCCAGCATCGCCGCGGCCCGACAGTGGTCCGCCTCGGCGCCTGGAATTTCCGCCGCCAATTCGCCGGCCAAGGCGGCAATCCGCGTCACCTTGTCGCCGAGGCTGCCGAGCTTGGCGTGGAAGACCATGTCGTCGAGGGCCGGCAGCCGGTCCTCGAGGCGGGTCTCGAGATCGGTTCGCCAGAAGAACTCGGCGTCGGCCAACCGTGCCGTCAGCACCCGCTCGTTGCCGGCCGTGACGGCGACGCCGCCGTCGCTCGCCTCCAGGTTGGCGATGGTGACGAAGGCCGGCGCCAGGCGGCCGTCGTCGTCGTTCAGGGCGAGATAGCGCTGGTGCGTCCGCATGGCGCTGACCAAGACCTCGCGGGGCAAGGCCAAGAAGCGCTCGTCCATCCGCCCCATCAGGGCCACCGGCCACTCGACGAGGCCAGCCAGCTCGTCCAAGAGCGCCGCGTCCGGCACCAAGGTCAGGCCCTCGTTCCGGGCCAGCGCGGTCGCGTCGACCTCTATTTTGCGCCGCCGCGCAACCGCGTCGATTGCGACATAGGCCGCGTCCAGCCTGGACCGGTAGTCGGCGAAGTCCGCGACCTCGAAGGCGTCCGGGGCGTGGAAGCGATGACCGCGGGTCTCGGCCCCGGTGGTGACGCCGGCGAACTCGAAGCCGACAACCAGGCCGTCGAAGAGGCAGAGGATCGAATGCAGCGGCCTGACCCAACGGGCCACGCCATTGCCCCAGCGCATCGACTTGGGCCATGGCAGGTCGGCCAGGACTTCCGGCAGCAGCTTCGCCAGAACTTGCCCCGTCGGCTGTCCCCGCCGCTCGATCACCGCGAAGAGGAAGCTGCCCTTCTCCGTCTCCCGTTCCTCGCATTGCTCGCGCGTGAGACCGTTGCCTTTGAGAAAGCCTTGGATCGCCTTCTCGGGCGCGTCGATGCGGGGGCCGCGACGTTCTTCCCGGAGGTCGGGTTGAGCCGGCGGCAAACCGGCGACGACCAGGGCCAGGCGGCGCGGCGTCGCATAAGCCTCGGCGGCCTCGAATTCGAGACCCGCGTCTTTCAGCGCCTTGGCGAGCCGGCGGTGCAGCTCCGCCGCGGCGGCCGGTTGCATCCGGGCCGGGATTTCCTCCGACAGCAGCTCCAACAACAGCTCGGCCATCTCAAGCGGCCTCGGGCGCGAGTTCGCCTTGCGACGCGAGCCAGGCCCGGGTCGCGGCCACGGCCAACGCCCTGACCCGGCCGATATAGGCCTGGCGCTCGGTCACAGAGATCGCGCCGCGGGCATCCAATAGATTGAAGATGTGGCTCGCCTTGATGCACTGATCATAGGCCGGCAGGGCCAGCTCGGCGGCGATCAGGACAGCACTTTCGGCCTCCGCGTCCTCGAACTGCCGGACGAGACGGTCCGTGTCCGCGTGCTCGAAGTTGTAGGCCGAGAACTCTTGCTCCGCTTGACGGTAGACGTCGCCGTAGCTGACCCCAGCGCCGTTCCATTCCAAGTCATAGACGTTGTCGACCCCCTGGACGTACATCGCCAGCCGCTCCAGGCCATAGGTCAGCTCGCCCGAGACCGGCCGGCAGTCGAAGCCGCCGACTTGCTGGAAGTAGGTGAACTGGCTGACTTCCATGCCGTCGCACCAGACCTCCCAGCCCAGGCCCCAGGCGCCCAAGGTCGGGCTCTCCCAGTCGTCCTCGACGAAGCGAATATCGTGCAGGGCGGGATCGATGCCGATGGCGTAAAGCGAGCCGAGATACCGCTCTTGGAAGTCGGCGGGCGACGGCTTCATGATCACTTGAAATTGGTAGTAGTGCTGAAGCCGGTTCGGGTTCTCGCCGTAGCGGCCATCCGTGGGCCGGCGCGAGGGCTGGACATAAGCCGCGTTCCAGGGCGCGGGCCCGAGCGCCCTCAGCGTCGTCGCCCAGTGAAAGGTGCCGGCACCCACTTCCATGTCATAGGGCTGCAGGATGACGCAGCCCTCGGCCGCCCAATAATGTTGCAGCGTCAGGATCAGGTCTTGGAAGTTGGAAGGCGCCTCGGCGCGCGTCGCCGCCATGGTCGGGACAACCGTTTCGCTCGGGAAATTGTGCGGCGCAACTTAGCGACGGGCCCCCCAAGGGTCAAGGTGCCGCGCGTCACCCGCGCTGCGGACAGTCGGCCCGCTCGCAGGGCTCGGAATCGGCGTTGACGAAGACCTCGCAGGCGCTGCATTTGGCGAGCTCGACCGACTGTCGCGCTGCCGCCTTGGCCTTGGCCTTGGCCTTGGCCTTGGCCTTGGGCTTCGCCTTCTTGTCGGCGCGATCGACCAGCGCGTCGCCGCGCCGCCGAACCAGCTTGCTGA
>JASLMY010000357.1 GCA_030746295.1 Alphaproteobacteria bacterium
CCAGCGTCTACGTGCGCACGGTGCCGACGATCGCCATGTCGGCGGCGACCATCGACCAGCTTTCCGGTGGCCGCTTCATCCTGGGCCTCGGCTCCAGCCACAAGGTCCAGGTCGAGCCCGAGCACGGCGTCGCCTACGGCAAACCGATCACCCGGACCCGCGAGAGCGTCGAGATCATCCGCACGCTGCTGCGCGAGGGCCGGGTGCAGTATGATGGCGATACCGTCAAGATCGAGAACTTCGACCTCTGGTTCCAGCCGCGCGCGCCCGAAATCCCGATCTACCTCGCCGCGGTCTTTCCGAAGATGACCGCCGTCTGCGGCGAGATCGCCGACGGCATCATCCTGACCCGCAGCACGCTCAAGACCGGGGACGAGGTCCGCCGGAACCTGGCCGAGGGGGCCGCCCGCGCCGGCCGCGATCCGAGCGAGATCGAGGTCACGACGCTGCTGCCGACGGCGGTGGCCGAGACGAGGGGCGAGGCGCTCGACCTGATGCGCCCGGGCCTCGCCCTCTACGCCGGCTTCTTTCCCCGCTACAACCAGTTGCTCGCCGCGCACGGCTTCCCGGACGAGGCGGCGGCGATCGCGGCAGCCTGGGCCAAGGGGGACCGCGAGGGCGCGATCGCCGAAGTCAGCGACGCCCTCGTCGATGCCACCAGCATCGCCGGCACGGCCGAGGAGTGCCGCGAGCGGCTGGAGGCCTACCGCCAGTCCGGCATCGACCTGCCGATCATCAGCCCCTTCGCCAGGGGGCCGAACGCGAAAGCGATCTTCGAGACCGCGATCCGGGCCTGCGCTCCCGCCTGAGCGAGGACCGGCACCTCAAAGCAGGCCGAAGGCTTGCCGGCCGGCGGGTTTCCCCCGATGATCCGGCCTCGTTCTGTTCGAAACTATGCCAATCGGGAGGGGCATCGGCATGTCGAGCAACAGGGAGGCGCAGCTCAACGGGCTTCGCAACCAAGCTCTCGCCGTCAGGCGCAACCTCTGGCGGGCGCTCTACGCGGCCGGCTCCGGACATGTCGGCGGCTCGGCCTCGGCGGCGGACCTGCTGGCGGCGCTCTATTTCCACCATCTGCGGCTCCGCCCGGCGGAACCCGACTGGGCCGGCCGCGACCGCTTCGTGCTGTCGAAGGGACACGCCAACGCGGCGTTGGCCGCCGTCCTGGCGCAGGCCGGGTTCTTCGAGGAGGCGCTGCTCGACCAGTTCTACGGCTATGAATCGCCGCTCGGCATGCACCCCGACATCAAGGTCGCCGGCGTCGAGATGAGCACCGGCGGCCTTGGCCACGGGCTCTCGATCGGGCTCGGCATGGCGCTCGGTGCCAAGCTGCAGGACCGCGATTTCCGAACCCTGGTGATGATCGGCGACGGCGAGCTGCATGAAGGCTCCAACTGGGAGGCGGCGATGGCCGCGGCGCATCTCGGCCTCTCGAGCCTGACCGCGATCGTCGACTACAACAAGATCCAACAGAGCGGCCCGATCGGCCAAATGCTCGACCTGGAACCGTTGGCCGACAAGTGGCGGGCCTTCGGCTGGGCCGTCCGGGAGATCGACGGCCACGACATGGGCGAGATCGTCGATGCGCTCGACGACCTGCCCTACGCCGCCGATGGCCCGTCGCTCTTGATCGCCCACACCGTCAAGGGCAAGGGCGTCGGCTTCGCCGAGGACACCTACCTCTGGCACAACAACGAGGTCACGGACGAGGTCTACGAAAGGGCCCTCGCCGAGCTGGGAGAGCCGACATGAGCGACCAGCAGCCGGAGTGGGCCCGCCTCGCCGCCGACCAGTCCCGGCTTTCCTTTGGCTTGGCTGTGACCGAATTGGCGGCCCGCGACGCACGCGTCGTCGCGGTCTCGGCCGACACCTTGGACCTGATCGGCTTGCGCGATTTCGGCGAGCGGTTCCCCGAGCGGCTGATCGAGGTTGGCATCGCCGAGCAGAACGCCATGGGCCTGGCCAGCGGCCTCGCCACCACCGGCATGCGGCCCTACGTCTGCGGCTATGCCCCCTTCATCACCGCCCGCTCGATGGAGCAGGTCCGCAACGACGTCGCCTATGCCGAGCAGCGCGTCGTGATCGGCGCCGCCGCCAGCGGCATCTCGTTGGGCGTCGCCGGCGGCACGCATCACGCACTGGAGGACCTGGCCCTGATGCGCAGCCTACCGCACATGACCGTGGTGGTGCCCGCCGACGCACACCAGGCCTGGCATGCAACGCTGGCGACGGAGGACCTCGACGGCCCCGTCTACGTCCGCCTCGGCGGCCGGGTGCCGGAGACCGTTGTCACGCCGGCCGACGGCACGATCCGGATCGGCCAGGCGGACACCTTGCGAAACGGCGACGATGTCACGGTGATCGCCTGCGGCGCCCTCGTCGCCCCGGCGCTCGAGGCCGCGGACGCACTCTCGGCCGAGGGCGTCGGCGTCCGAGTCTTGAACATGCACACGATCAAGCCGCTCGACGAGGACGCGGTGCTCGCCGCGGCGGCGGAGACGGGGCGTGTCGTCACCGCCGAGGAGCACCACCTGACCGGCGGCCTCGGCGGCGCGGTGGCCGAGCTCTTGGCGGTGCGGCAGCCGACCCGGATGCGGATGATCGGCATGCCCGACGAGTTCGCTGTCGTCGGCCCCACCGGTGCGGTCCGCGAGCGCTACGGCATGGGGAGCCGCCATATCCTGGACGCTTGCCGCGACTTGCTCGACTGACCCACGCTACCCGACCTGGCGACGCCTCCCGCGCTGGACAGCCCCGAGCGGATACGCCATGCTGACGGACATTCCCGGTCAATTCGGCGCTCGAACGCAGTTCAAGAATGCGGTTTCGGCACTATCGATCGGGTTGGGGTGTTTTGAAGAATTCGAGGAGGTGGGAGATGCGCAATCGAGCGCGAATGCTAGTACAAGCCGGTGTCGTCGCCGCGGCCGTGATGGCCAGTGGCTGGGCCCAGGCCGAGGCCGAGTTCAAGCTTCGCTGGGGCCACTATCTCGGCAAGGGACCGTTCCTGGAGATCGAGCAGAAGTTCGCCGAGGCGATCGAGGAGCGGACCAAGGGCCGGGTCGAGATCGACATCACCTACGCCGGCGGCCTGGGCAAGGGCAACGAGACCATGACGCTGGCCGGCCGTGGCGCCATCGACATGGCCGCTGCCCCGCCGAGCTACTACGGCGACCAGCTTCTGTTCTGGAAGGCCTTCCAGGTGCCCTTCATCTTCACCGAGCCGAAGCAGGCGATGATGGTGCTGGCGAAGTCGCTGGATGAATTCCCCGTTTACAAGCAGGAAATGGACAAGATGAACGTCATCTGGCTGTTCCAGCAGCCCCTTGGCGTCTACTTCCTGACCGGCCCGGGCGAGAAATG
>JASLMY010000358.1 GCA_030746295.1 Alphaproteobacteria bacterium
GTGGCGCCGAAGGCGCCGACCGCGCCGGCCTCGCTCGGCGTCGCCCAGCCCAGCAGGATCGAGCTCTTGATCAGGCCGATCAGGAACACCGGCGGGAAGAAGCTCTTGACCAGCAGCGCCGGCATCTCGCGGCGCGGCACGTAAAGCAGCTCCGCCGGCAGGGGCGGCGCCACGCTCGGCCGAAGGCCGGCGATCGTCGTGATGTAGATGAGATAGATCGCGGCCAGGCACAGCCCAGGTATCAACGCCGCCATGAACAGGTTGCCGACCGAGATCGCCAGCAGGTCGGCCATGATGATCAGCATGATCGAGGGCGGGATCAGGATGCCGAGCGTGCCCGAGGCGGCGATCGTCCCCGTCGCCAGGCCGTGGCTGTAGCGCTGGCGCAGCATCGTCGGCAGGGCGAGCGCCGTCATCATCGTCACCGAGGCGCCGATGATGCCGGTCATCGCCGCCAGGATCGTGCCCATGATCGTGACCGAAAGGGCAAGACCGCCCGGCACGCGCTTCAGCAGCACCTGACAACAATAGAGCAAGTCGTTGGCGATGCCGCTTCGTTCCATCATCACGCCCATGAAGACGAACGTCGGCACCGCGACCAGGACGAGGTTCTCCGCCGCCGTGCCCCAGATTCGCGGCACGAAATTGAAGAACTCGATCAGGGCGAACATGTCGAAGAAAAAGCCAAGCATTCCGTAAAGAAATGCAAGACCACCCAAAATAAACGCGACAGGGTAGCCAGAAAACAAGAGCATAGCTAACGTCGCAAACATGAAGATCGGCATAAAATCTTCAATGAAATAGATCAAACTTTCCATTCCAGCACCTTTTCTGCCCCCGGCCACCTCTGGCCGCAACGAAGCCTTCGTCGCCGACTTTGCCGAGCCCCCTGTCCCGGCTCCGTTGCTTGTTCTCTTCTTACCCCTGCGAAGTCACGTCCCCGTCAGGTACTCGTCGAACCGTCTCACGCCCCCCGGTTTACCGAGAAAGCCGGAGCCCGGCAAGCGGACTCCAGCATTCCTTGGCATTGATCAGGGATCGAATGCGCTCAACACATTCGAAACATTACTGATAGGTCGCCTTCATCGCCTGCGCATCGCCCCACAGGCGGTACTGCTTGCGAAAGCCGTAGTAGCTGTCCGCAACCTTCTTGAAGAGCGGATCCTTCGCCGATTCCTCGGCCACGACCTCGAGCCACGCGGTCTCCAGCTGCTTCAATACGGCATCCGGCCAGCGGTGGTTGGTGACGCCGTACTTGGACTTCATTTGCTGCATGGCGGCGAAATTCTTGGCCTCGGTCTCGGCATAGGTGTGCATCACGCTGTCGCCGAGGGCAATTTCGATCATCGCCTGATGATGGTCGGCCAAGGCCTTGAACATGGTCCGGTTCATCAGCAGTTCGCTGACCGACACTTGCTGATGCCAACCCGGATAGTAGTTGTTCTTGGCGATCTGATAGAAGCCGAGGGCGATGTCGATGGTCGGCATCGAGAACTCGGTGGCGTCGATGACGCCGCGCTCGAGCGCCGGATAGATGTCGGCACCGGCCAACAACTGGGTCGAGGCGCCCATCTTGGTCATCACCTTGGCGCCTAGGCCGAAGAAGCGCATCTTCAGGCCCTTGAGCTGGCTTACCGAAGTGATCGGCTCCTTGAACCAGCCCGAGGTCTCGGGCCCGATGGCGAAGCTGTCGAAGGCGATGAGATCGTGCTTCTGATAGATCTCGTCCCGCATCTCCTGGCCGCCGCCGAACCATTTCCAGGCCATGAACTCGCCGATCTGAGGGCCGAACGGGACCGCGGTGAAGAACGACAGCGCCGGGTATTTGCCGGTATGGTAGCCGGGCGTCGTCCAGCAGGATTCGATTGCGCCCTTGCCGACGGAATCGAAACACTCCAGCGCCGGCACCAAGGCGCCCGGCTCGAAGAACTTGATGCTTAGATTGCCCTGCGACAGCCGCTTGATGTTCTTGGTGAAGCGAATGCCCGAAGTGCCAAGATGCGGCAGCTTGCTGCCGAAGGCGCTCTGCATCTTCCATTTGACACGCTTCTGCGCCTCGGCCGAAGCCGCGAACCCGAGCGCCAAACCGCAGGTAAGCCCCGTTACCGCAGCGGCCTTGAGCAAATACCGGATCGACATGAGCTGTCCTCCCATTTCAGCGATCGATTGGCGCGCATATGGCCACAGCGGCGGCCTCAGCGCAACCGCAAACGCCTGACCAACCCGTCGCTGGAAGCCGGCTCCGGGGGCATGACGGCGGCGCCAAAGTGGCTATGATGGCGCCGACGAGGGGAGCATCAACGACGATGTCGGCAATGCGACAGACGGCAAGGACAGACGAAGGAGGGGCGGCTGCGGGTGACGGTATCGCGGGCGACGGGCCGGTCGCCCGAAAAGCATCGACCGAGGAGAATTTCCCGGTCGCCTCGCTGCTGCTGCCGGCCGGACTTAGGCCGCAAGTCATGGCGTTCTACGCCTTCGTGCGGCTCGCCGACGACATCGCCGACGACCCCGACCTCGATTGCGAGGCGAAGCTCGCGCGCCTCGATGCCTTCGAGGCGGCGCTCGACGCGGGCGAGGGCGAGGGCGACTGGCGGGCGCCGGCGGCCGTCCTCAGGCAGAGCCTCGATGCGAGCGGCGTACCCGACCGCTTCGCCCGCGACCTGCTGCGGGCCTTCCGCAGCGATGCCCGCAACGCCCCCTGCCGCGATTGGGACGACCTGATCGACTACTGCCGCTATTCGGCGATGCCGGTGGGCCGCTTCCTGATGGCGCTGCACGGCGAGGACGAGGGCCCGGGCGCGGCCTCCGACGCGCTTTGCACCGCCTTGCAGATCCTCAACCATCTGCAGGACTGCGGCGATGACTGGCGCCAACTTCAACGGCTCTATGTGCCGCTTTCCTGGCTCCAGGAAGAGGGCCTGGAGGCCGATGCCCTCCTGGCCTCGAGCGCCAGCCCCGCCCTGCGTCGCGTCCTCGACCGGGCGCTGGCCGGCGTCGACGAGCTGCTGGCCGAGGCCCGGCCGCTCGGGCGGCTGATGCGCAATCGCCGCTTGGGCCTCGAATCCGCGGTCATCGTCAACCTGGCCGTGGCCCTGCGTGGCGAGCTCGACCGCCGCGACCCGCTGGCCGAGCGCGTCGAATTGTCGAAGCCGAAACGCCTTTGGGTCGGCCTCGGCGGCATCGTCCAGGGATTGCTGCGGCGGTGATCGAGACGTCGTTTCAGCGGCCCTCCGCGGACAGCACCAATGCCTAGATTCCACGTCGTCGGCGCTGGCCTCGCCGGTCTTGCCGCCGCCGTCCGGATCGCC
>JASLMY010000359.1 GCA_030746295.1 Alphaproteobacteria bacterium
TCTGCATTGAGATCGACACCAGACGTGCGACCGAGTGACCGCCCCGAGCGGCCGACCGCCCTATAGGATCGCGCCCGCCGCCTTCAGGGTCCGGCGCAGGGCGTCGACGTCGAGTTCGCGCGGGCTGGTGTCCCCAGCCGCGGCGAGGGCGGCGGCGGTGCCGGCGGCCTGGCCCATGGCCATGCAGGTGCCGGTGATGCGGGCGCTGGCGAGGGCCCGGCGCTCGGCCGAGATGCAGCGCCCGGCGACGACGAGGTCGTCGACCGTCTCAGGCAGCAGGCAGCGCAAGGGGATGTCGTAGCCGGCCGGCAGCGCCTCGGAGGCAGCCATGCTGGCACCTTTCGCGTCGTGGCTGTCGATCGGGAATCCGCCGCGGGCGATCGCATCCGGAAAGCGTCGCCCCGCCCTGACGTCGTCGTCGCCGAGGACGTAGGCGCCGGCGAGCCGCCGGCTCTCGCGGACCCCGATGCTGGCCGCCGTGGCCGAGAGGTAGGCCCTCTCGCAGCCCGGCACGAAGGCACGGAAAAACACGACGCCCTCCAGGATCTGGCGCCGCAGCACGACCTCCGCCTCCGCCAAGTCCTCGCTCCGCGTCGCATCGGCGGCATGGCGGGTCAGGTTGATCGCCGCCTCGCCGGTCTGCGTCCAGCCGGAATAGTGCAGCTCGTTCCGTTGCAGCGACAGGACGCCGGCCTGATGCGCCCGGGCCAGGAGCGAGCCGAAGCCCCAGAGGTTGACGTGCGCCTCGCCCCGGAGGTCGCTCGCGTCGACGCCGATCTTGAAGTCTTCCGGGTGCGCCTCGACGTGGTCGATCAGCGCCGCGTGGTCGATGCCGCCGAGCTTGAAGAGCAGGCTCACCGGCTGGGTCTCCTGCCCCGACGCCGACAGGAAGGCGCAGCCGGCCTGCGCGGCAACATCGGCGTCGCCCGTGCAATCGACGACCTGGGGTGCCGCGTAGGCGGTGCGGCCGGACTTGTTCTCGACAATCAGGTGGTGGCCCCGCGCCGCGGCGACGACCGCGACGACGGGGGTATTGAGCAGGATCGCGACGCCTGCCTCCGCGACCCAGGCGGTGACCAGCGACTTGAACTCCTCGTGGTTCACCGGCACCCGATAGCGGGTGTAGCCGGTGTCGTCGCGGACATGGCCGGGCGACGCGCCGGCCTCGCGCAGACGCTCGACCAGCTCCTCCGGATAGCCGGCGACGATGCGCGTGCCCTGGGCATCGAACCAGCCCTCGCTGTGCTCCAAGAGCTGCACCGCGATGGTGCCGCCGAGAAAGCCGGCACGCTCGACGAGCAGCACCCGCGCGCCCTGGCGCCGGGCGGCGACGGCGGCAACGATCCCGGCCGTGCCACCGCCGGCGACGATGACGTCGTAGTCGTCGTTCAAAGGCGTCTCGCGCGCCGGCTCGGTGATCGTCTTCATCCCGTCTCCCCGGTCAACCGCCCGTCGAAGGCCCGAAAGGGCCTACGTTGGGGCAAACCGACGGGGCATGGCAAGGTGCGAGGGCCTGGCCCGGCGCAAGCGTCGCTCAGGCAAGGCCCGGCTGCGAGGGCCTGGTGACGATCCAGGTGCCGACCAAGGTGAGGACGAGGCCGAGCGCGACCGGCATCGGCCAGGCGTCCGACAGCACCGCCGTCACGGTCAGGCTCAGCCCCATCAGAAAGATTGCGGCGCACTTGGCGCGCACGGAAATGACCCGGTGGTCGCGCCACTGGCGCAAGCCGGGGCCGAAGCGCGGGTGGTGATAGAGCCATTCGGAGAAGCGCGGCGAGCTCTTCGAGAACGCCCATGCCGCGATCAGCAAGAACACAGTCGTCGGCATGCCGGGCACCACCACGCCGACCATGCCCAGGGCGACATTGCACCAGCCGCAGACCAGCAGCGCCGTACGGCGAGGACCACGGGTCGATGCCGGGGAAAGCATGGTCGGGCTCTCGTTCATCGGGCCACTCTCGGCACCTCCGGAGAACGCCAAGCTAGCGTAAGCCGACCTCGACTAGAAGAAGGCGAGCGTACGGGCCTCGATGCTCTCGCGCGGGATCGCATCGGCGGGTGCCGTGGGGTTGCGGAAGGCGCTGTGGGCGGTGAAGCGAGCCCGGCCGTCGGTCTCGGAATCGTAGCACTTCAAGAGCATGGCCTCGTCCGGCCGCATGGCCGAGACGTAGTACCAACGGTGCGTCGGGCTGTGGCGGACCGAGTAGACTTCGCCGACCCGGTCCTCGTAGACGAGGTCGGTGGCAACGAAGTCGCCATCGCCCATGCTGGTGGCATCGCAGACCGCGAGTGGGGTGTCCTCGACCGGGCCGACGATCGGCCGCCAGACGTTGATGACGGCGAAGCGTCGGCCGAGCAGAACTTCGGCCTCGTCCGGCAGCAAGTCGCGGACCCGCTGCGGACCCGACGTCTCGGTGTAATCGTTGTGGACGAAGCGGACCGGCTTGCGGACCTTGGCCTCGCCACGGTCGGCCCGGGGCTCGGAACGGATGTTGTGGTCGAAGACGTGGACCCGGGCGGCCCCCGTCACTTCTTCGACCAGCGCCGCGACCTCAGGGTAGTACACCGCCCTGACCTCGTCCGCGTCGTAGAAATCTGGAACCCGGCTCGGTTGCCGCACCAGCGCCAGGCCCTCGCGGTCGAGCGAGAGGTCTTGCAGGATCGGCCGAGCGTCCCGGATCGCCACCTCCTCGATCACGGTTTCGGGCCGGCGCCCCTCGGCGCCCGGCGCCGGCGGATCGATATAGGAGCGCGGCGCCCGCTCGCCTGGGGCCAAATAGTTCATTCTCGCGTTGACGATTGTCGCTGTTTCGAGCATTCCCCGTACCCCTTGTCTTCGGCTGGCCGCTATCGCACAGCATATCGGAACCAGCGCCGGCCTCCGCAAACGACATATTCTCGCTCACGGCTTAGAAAATCTATCGTGTACCGCACCTCGGCCGATGCCTTTTTCCGGCAACGATAGCCATCAGCCGAGACGCAATAGATCGCCGACCACACGCAGGCGCACCCGAAGCGTATTGCCGGGCATATAGGCCATGGGAATGTCCTCCATGTCCGCCAGCTCGAGCGTCGCCGGGTCTGCGCCCGCCTCTACGGCACGCACATCGGCGGCCTGACGTGCGCTGGCGAGCGCCTCGGCGCGCGGCAGGTTCTGGTAGATGCGGTCGACCTCGCCGCTGACCTGGGCGATCGCGGCACCGATGGCGTTGGCGAC
>JASLMY010000035.1 GCA_030746295.1 Alphaproteobacteria bacterium
ACATCGGCGAGATGATTTCCGGCGAGCGCGGCACCGAGGACTTGGGCGGTCCGTTGCGAATCGCGCACTATTCCGGGCAGGCGGCGCGGGTCGGCATCGAGCAGCTGATCATGTTGTCGGTGCTGCTGTCATTGAATCTGGGTATCATCAATCTTCTGCCGGTCCCGGTACTCGACGGCGGTCATCTGCTCCTGTATGCATTCGAGGCGGTGCGGGGGCGTCCCCTTACCGAACGGATGCAGGAGTATGCCTTTCGCTTCGGGCTGGCGATGATTTTGACGTTGGCTATCTTCGTCACCTGGAACGACCTCGTGCAGTTGAAGGTGGTCGAGTACATCGCCGGCATTTTCTGATCGGCGGGGAAGAAACAGGGAGACGTCGTGTTGCGCAGTGTGATCCTCGGCCTCGCGGCGGTGATCATGGTCGTCGGCCTCGCGGCCGGTGCCGCCCGGGCGCAGTCGGCGGACGGCTTCATCCGCGAGATCAGGATCGAGGGCAACAACCGCATCGAGGCGGATACGATCCTGACCAAGATGCTGCTGGCCGCGGGCGACCGCTATGACCCGGCTCGTGCCGACCGCTCGCTCAAGGCGCTGGTCGACACCGGCCTCTTCGCCGACGTCGTGATCCGCCGCCAGGGCGACATCATGGTCGTGACCGTGGTCGAGAACCCGGTCATCAACCGGATCGCGTTCGAGGGCAACAAGCGTATCGACGACAATGCCCTCGACCAAGAAGTCACCTTGCGCCCGCGCGAGGTCTATACGCGAAGCCGGATTCAATCCGACGCTCGGCGCATCCAGCAGGTCTATCGACGCAGTGGCCGCTTCGCCGCCACGGTCGAGCCCAAGGTCATTCAGTTGGAGCAGAACCGCGTCGACGTGGTCTTCGAGATCAACGAGGGGCCGCTGACCGGGATCCGCAAGATCGAGTTCATCGGTAATCGCGCCTTCAGCGACGGCAGCTTGCGGGACGCGATCGTCACCAAGGAGTCTGCTTGGTACCGCTTCCTGACCAGCGACGACACCTACGATCCCGACCGCATGACGTTGGATCGGGACGAGCTGCGCCGCTTCTATCGCAGCCGCGGCTATGCCGACTTTCGCGTCGTCTCGGCGGTGGCGGAGCTGACCGCCGACCGCGATGCCTTCTTCATCACCTTCTCGGTGGAAGAGGGCGAGCGCTACAACTTCGGCGTCGTCGACATCACCACGACGCTCAAGAACCTGGAGCCGGAGAGCCTGCGCAGCGAGCTGACCACCTTCGAGGGCGAGACCTTCGATGCGAGCGCCATCGAGGACAGCCGGATCGCACTCACTTTCGCGCTCGGACGCTTGGGCTATGCCTTTGTCGACGTGCGGCCAAGAATCTCGCGCGACCGCGAAGAGAAATTGATCGGCGTCACCTACGAGATCAAGGAAGGACCCAGGGTCTACGTCGAGCGCATCAACATCACCGGCAACGTGCGCACCCTAGACAAAGTGATCCGGCGCGAATTCCGGATCGCCGAGGGCGATGCCTTCAACACCGCGAAGCTTCGCCGCTCGCGTCAGCGGGTCCGCGGCCTCGGCTTCTTCGACCGGGTGGAGATGACGCAGGAGCCGGGCACACGGCCGGACCGCGTGGTCGTCAACATGGATGTGCAGGAGCGGTCCACCGGCGAGCTGTCCTTCGGTGCAGGAGTATCGAGCTCGGAGGCGCTGATCGGCGACATCACCCTTCGCGAGCGCAACCTGCTCGGCCGCGGCCAAGACTTGAAGCTCCGGCTCAGGGCGTCGTTCAAGCGGCAACTGATAGACCTCTCCTTCACCGAGCCCTATTTTCTCGACCGCGACCTGGCCGCCGGCTTCGACGTCTATCGCATGCAGATCAACCTGCAGAGCCGGAGCTCCTTCGATCAGCAGTTGACAGGCGGCCGTCTCAGGACCTCCTACGCCATTACCGAGCGGCTTCGCCAGTCGGTCCACTACACGATCGAGGAGGACGTGATCAACGACATCGACAGTGGCGCCTCGGTCTTCATCAGGGCGGAGAGGGGAGACAGAGTCACCTCGGCGGTCGGCACGACCTTCACCTACAGCACGCTCGACGATAGATTCCTGCCGACGACCGGCTATCGGCTCAGTGGCGGCCCCGAGCTCGGCGGCCTGGGCGGCGATGTCAGGTACCTCCAGAACACCGGCCGCGCCGTCTACTACCACCCCTTCACCGAAGAGCTCGTCGGCAGTCTCGGTTTCAATGCGGGTTACATAACCGGCTTGTCCGACGACGTCGGTATTCGCAACCGCTTCTTCATCGGCGGCGAGACCTTTCGGGGCTTCGAGTCCGGCGGGATCGGCCCGCGGGACAGCGCCACGAGCGATTCCCTCGGCGGCAATGCCTACTACGTCGGCACAGCCGAGCTGCGGTTCCCGTTGGCCTTCATCCGCGAGTTTGGCGTTTTGGGCCGCGTCTTTACGGAGGCCGGGTCGCTGTGGAGCATCGACGTCGACGGGCCCACCCTGCTGGATTCAAGTTTTCCCAGGATGTCGGCGGGGGCCGGATTGTCGTGGCGCTCGCCGTTCGGGCCGATCCGGATCGACTTGGCGCACCCGATCGTCAAGGAGGACTATGACGAGCGAGAGCTCTTCCGCTTCAGCTTTGGGACCCGATTCTAGATGCGCCGACTTCTCGTCATCACTGGCCTCGTCCTCGGTGCGCTCGCCCTCGTCCCGGCGGCGGGCGCCGAAGCGGCGGAGAAACTGCCGGAGCCCGTGATCGCGGTTCTGGATTCCCAGCGCGTGCTCAGGGATTCGAAGGCGGGGCGGGATATTCGCCGTCAGATCGACGCCTACCGGAAGGCCTACCAGGCCGAGATCAAGGCCGAAGAGGCGAAGTTGCGCCAAATCGAGGACAAGCTGAAGCGCCAGCGCGCGGTTCTGGCGCCGGATATCTTCGAGAAGCGTCGGCGTGAATTCGAGCAGCGCGTGATCAGCTTGCAGCGCCGGGTCCAGGATCGGACCCGGGCCCTCGACCGGGCTTTCGATAGTGCCATGCGGGAGCTTCGCAAGCCGCTGATCCCGCTGGTCCGCGACCTGACGCGACGGAGCGGCTACAATCTGGTGGTCGACAATTCACAGGTACTGATGGCGCTCAAGGGGCGCGACATCACCGAGTCCGTGATCGCGCAACTCGACAAGCGCATTTCGAGCATGAAGGTGCCCGAGCCGACGATCGCCAAGTAGCTATGGCCGACCCCCGTTTCTACGACAACCACGGGCCGTTCACGCTGAAAGATCTGGCGGAATTGGGTGGTGCCGAGCTGGCGGCGGAGGCCGACCCGGAGCGCCTGGTTCGCGACATCGGTCCGCTCGAGACGGCCGGGGTCGACGAGCTGAGCTTCCTCGACAACGCTGCCTACGTCGATGCCTTCGCCAACAGCCGGGCCGGTGCCTGCGTCGTCGAGCCGCGCCACCAGCGGCGCGCGCCGGAAGGCATGGCCTTGTTGCTCGGCCCGCATCCCTATCAGGTCTATGCGCGGATCGCGCAGGCCTTCTATCCCTTGTCGCCGCTCGAGGCCGGCATCGCCGAGAGCGCCGACATCGACCCGACCGCGACGCTGGGCGAGGGCGTCGAGGTCGGTGCCAACGTCGTCGTCGGCGCCCAGGCGGCGATCGGTGCCCGATCCCTGCTTGGACCCGGCGTCGTCGTCGGAGCCGGCGTCGTCATCGGCGAGGAATGCCGGCTGCACGCCGGAGTCGTCGTCAGCCACAGCCTCGTCGGCAATCGCGTCACCCTGCATCCGGGCGCCAAGTTGGGGCAGGACGGCTTCGGTTTCGCCATGGCGCCGAGCGGCCATATCCGGGTGCCGCAGGTCGGTCGCGTCATCGTCGGCGACGACTGCGTGATCGGCGCCAACACCACCATCGACCGTGGCCACCTCCACGACACCGTCATCGGCCCCGGCTGCTGGATTGATAATCTGGTGCAGATCGGGCACAACGTCGAGCTGGGCAAAGGGTGCGTGATCGTGGCGCAGGCGGGCATCTCGGGCAGCACCAAGCTCGGCGATTTCGTGGCCCTCGGCGGACAGGCCGGGTTGACCGGGCACCTGAAGATCGGCGACGGGGCCCAGATCGGCGCCCAGGCCGGCGTCATGGCCGATGTGCCCGCCGGCACCCGCGTCGTCGGCAGTCCGGCCCAGCCGATCGGCGATTTTTTCCGACAGATGGCGCTGCTGCGACGGCTCGACAAGCGAAGGGGAAAGAAGGATGAGTGAGGCGCAGGCGTCGACCGATCCGGAGACGATTGAAATCGATCGGATCATGGAGATGATCCCGCACCGGTATCCGATGTTGTTGGTCGACCGCGTGCTCGAGGTCAAGCCCGACGTCTCGGCCGTCGGCATCAAGAACGTCTCCATAAACGAGCCCCAGTTCCAAGGCCACTTTCCGGCGATGGCGGTGATGCCGGGCGTCATGATCGTCGAGGCGATGGCGCAGACCGCTGCGATCCTCGTGGTGCAAACGATGGGCGAGAAGGCCGAGGGCCGGCACGTCTATTTCATGTCGATCGACGAATGCCGGTTTCGCCGCCCGGTGACGCCCGGCGACACGATGCGCATCGAGGTCAAGAAGCTTAAGGGCCGGGGCAATGTCTGGCGCTTCGAGGGGCAGGTGACGGTCGACGGGCAGCGCGCGGCGGAGGCCAAGTTCGCCGCCATGATTCTGGACCACTGAGCAGTCGCCGATGGCCGAGGTCCATCCGACCGCCATCATCGACGACGACGCCGAGATCGGCGCCGGCGTCCGCGTCGGCGCCTACAGCGTCGTCGGCGCCGGCGTCTGTCTGGAAGAGGGCGTGGTGTTGGAGCCCCACGTCGTGGTCTCCGGGCAGACCCGGGTCGGCAGCGGCAGCCACGTATTTCCCTTCGCCTCGATCGGCTCGATCCCACAGGACATGAAATACGCCGGCGAGGCGTCCGATCTCGTCATCGGCCCTGGGAACGTGATCCGCGAGCACGTGACCATGAACCCCGGCACCGAAGGCGGCGGGATGACCACCCGCACCGGCCGCGGCTGTCTCTTCATGGTCGGCAGTCACGTCGCTCACGACTGCCAGATCGGCGACCACGTCATTTTGGTCAACAACGCCACGCTGGGCGGCCATGTCGAGGTCCACGACCACGCCATCGTCGGCGGCCTGTCGGCGGTGCATCAGTTCGTGCGGATTGGCCGCCATGCCATGGTTGGCGGCATGACCGGGGTCGAGAACGACGTCATTCCCTACGGCTCGGTGATCGGCAACCGGGCTCGACTTTCCGGCCTCAACATCGTCGGCCTGAAGCGGCGCGGCTTTAGCCGTGAGGCGATCCATGCTCTGCGCGGCGCCTTTCGCCTACTGTTCGCCGAAGGCGGCACCTTCCAGGAGCGCCTGGCCGAGGTTGCCGAAGCGTTCGCGGAAAGTCCTGAAGTGATGCATATCGTCGACTTCATCCGCGCCGATTCTACGCGCTCGCTCTGCCAGCCGATCGCCGAAGGTGCCGGGTAGTCTCGGTATCGTCGCCGGAAGCGGCGCCCTGCCCGGCCAGTTGATCGCCGGTTGCCAGGCCGCCGGCCACGAGGTCTTCGTCGTCGCGATCAAGGGCGAGACCGAGCCCGAGACGGTCGCCGGCGTCGCCCATCTCTGGCTCGACATCGGCGCCGTCGGCCGGGCCACGGCGGCGTTCCGAAAGGCCGGCTGCGAGACCTTGTGCCTGATTGGCGGCATCGAACGGCCGGCGTTGGCCGAGCTGAAGCCGGACTGGCAGGGCCTGAAGCTGCTGCCGCGCCTGGCCGCCGCCGCGGCCGAGGGTGACGACGCCATGCTGCGCGTCGTGGTCGAACATTTCGAGGCCGTTGGCTTCCGCATCGTCGGCGCGGAAGCGCTGTTGGCCGATCTCGGTTTGCCGGCCGGCCCACTCGGCTGTCATCGACCGGACGCGGCGGCGGAGACGGACATCGAGGCCGGCATCCGGGCGATCCGGGCCTTGGGGCCGGGAACGGTCGCGCAGGCGGTCGTCGTGCGCGACGGTCGGGTGCTGGCGATCGAGGGCGCCGACGGCACCGACGCCATGCTGGCGCGCTGTGAACGGCGAGCGGACGGCAAGCGTGCCGGCGTCCTGGTGAAATGGCCGAAATCGGAGCAGGAGCGCCGCGTCGACTTGCCGACAATCGGGCCGGAGACCGTCGCCGGCGCGCTCGCGGCCGGGCTCGAGGGGATCGCCGCGGCCGCCAACGGCGCCCTGGTGGCGGAACGCGCGCGGAGCATCGACCTCGCCGACGAGGGTGGTCTCTTCATCGTCGGCATCGACGCGGAGCCGTCGCCCTGAGCGCCGAGGCACCCCATCTCATGCTGGTCGCGGGCGAGCCGTCGGGCGATCTCCTGGGAGCCCGCTTGATGTCGGCACTCGGCGAACGCACCCATGGCCGGGCCCGTTTTTTCGGCGTTGGCGGTGAGGCGATGTCGGCCCAGGGCTTGGAGAGCCTCTTTCCCATGTCCGAGCTTTCGGTCATGGGCCTGGCGGAGGTGCTACCTCGCGTGCCACGGCTCTTCCGCCGGCTCCGCGAGACCCAAGCGGCGGCGCTTGCTGCCGGGCCCGACGCCCTGGTCACCATCGATTCCCCCGGCTTCAATTTCCGCCTCGCCAAGCGCCTGCGGGGCCACGGTATTCCGCTCGTGCACTACGTCGCACCCTCGGTTTGGGCCTGGCGTCCGGGCCGGGCGCGGAAGGTGGCCGGATTTCTCGATCACCTGTTGGCGCTGCTGCCGTTCGAGCCGCCCTATTTCGAGCGCCATGGCCTCGCCTGCAGCTTCGTCGGCCATCCGGCCGTGGAAGGCGGGGTCGGTGCCGGCGAGGGCGAGCGCTTTCGCCAGGGCCACCAGGTCGGCGCGGCGCCGCTCGTGCTGCTGCTGCCGGGCAGCCGGATGATGGAGGTCGGGCGCCACCTGCCGATCTTCGAGGCGACGCTGGCGCGCCTGCGCCGCGGGCAGCCCGATCTGGTGGCAGCCCTTCCCGCCGCCCCCGCGGTGGCCGGCGCCGTCCTTACCGGCGTCGGCCGATGGCCGGGACGCAACCTGGTCGTGGTCGGGGAGGCCGAGAAGTTCGACGCCTTCGCCGCCGCCGACGCGGCCCTCGCCGTCTCGGGCACGGTGACGCTCGAGCTGGCCCTGGCCGCCACCCCGACCGTGGTCGCCTATCGGGGCAACCTCTTGAGCGCGGCGATCGCCAGGCGGTTGCTCCGCATCGAGCACGTCTCGCTCGCCAACATCCTGCTCGGGCGCGAGCTGCAGCCGGAGTTCCTACAGGAGAATTGCCAGGCCGACGGCTTGGCAGCGGCGTTGGAGGCGCGGCTCGCCGGCGGCGCCGACGAGCCCCTCGCCGAGGCGGCCCGGGCGCTCAAGTCGATGCTGGCGCCGGACGGAGCGCGCCCGAGCTCGCGGGCCGCCGACGTGGTCCTGGAAGTGGTCCGAAAGGGCCGGGGGGCGAGCTGAGCGGCCGGGGCCGGGCAAGGCACCGGTTCAGAAGAGGTGGGTGCCGAGCCGCCAGAGCAGGAAGAGCAGTGCCCCGACGAGGAGAGCGATGCTGGGGCGCAACAAGCGGGTCAGTCGCTGCCGCCAAGATGCTCGGTTGTCGTTGGCGGCCTCGGCCCGGCCCGAGCGTCGGACCGGAAAGGAACCCACCCCGGCGGCGGCCGGAACCCCGGTCGCGCGTCGCACCACTTGCGCCACGGCGTCTCGGCTCATCCTCACCCCATCGTGATAACGCGGGCCTAGCCGCGCGCGTCCAACGGCACGAACGGCCGGGCGCCATGGCCGGTATAGAGCTGCCGCGGCCGGCCGATCTTCTGCGAGGGATCCTCGGTCATCTCGTTCCATTGCGCGATCCAGCCGACGGTGCGCGCCAGCGCGAAGATTGCGGTGAACATGCTGGTCGGGAAGCCCATCGCCCGCAAGATGATGCCGGAATAGAAGTCGACGTTAGGGTAGAGCTTGCGCTCGACAAAGTAGTCGTCCTCGAGCGCGATCTTCTCGAGCTCCATGGCCAGCTTCAAGAGCGGCTCGTCCTTGACGCCGAGCACCTCCAAGACCTCGTGGCAGCTCTCCTGCATTACCTTGGCCCGGGGGTCGTAGTTCTTGTAGACCCGGTGGCCGAAGCCCATGAGGCGGAAGGGGTCATCGCGGTCCTTGGCCCGCTCCAGGAACTCGGGAATGTTCTTGGCGTCGCCGATCTCGCCCAGCATGGTGAGAACCGCCTCGTTGGCGCCACCGTGCGCCGGACCCCAGAGGCAGGCGACGCCGGCGGCGATGGCGGCGAACGGATTGGCGCCCGAGGAGCCGGCCAATCGCACCGTCGAGGTCGAGGCATTCTGCTCGTGGTCGGCATGCAGAATGAAGATCCGGTCCATCGCCCGGACCAACGCCGGATCGGCCTTGTAGGTCTCGGTCGGGACGGCGAAGGTCATGTTGAGGAAGTTCTCGGCGTAGCTCAGATCGTTCTGCGGATAAACGAAAGGCTGGCCGGTCGTGTACTTGAAGGCCATGGCCGCGATGGTCGGCATCTTGGCGATCAGCCGGAAGCTCGCCACCATGCGGTGGTGTGGATCTTCGATGTCGAGGCTGTCGTGATAGAAGGCCGACATCGCGCCGACCACGCCGATCAACACCGCCATCGGGTGGGCGTCGCGCCGGAAGCCCCGAAACAGGAACGCCAACTGCTCGTGGATCATGGTGTGGTAGGTGACGTCGTGGACGAACTTTTCCTTCTTGGCCGCGTTCGGCAGCTCGCCATAGAGCAGCAGGTAGCAGACCTCGAGGAAGTCGCTCTTCTCGGCTAGCTCGTCGATCGAATAGCCGCGGTAGAGCAGAACGCCCTCGTCGCCGTCGATGTAGGTGATCTTGCTCTCGCAGCTCGCCGTCGCGGTGAAGCCCGGATCGTAGGTGAAATAGCCGGTCTCGGCATAAAGCCGCCGGACGTCGATGACCTTGGGGCCGAGCGTGCCGGACATCACCGGCAGATCGAGAGCCTCGTTGTTGGGATGCGTGGTCAGCTTGACGGATTCTTCTGTCATGTATGTCCCTGTCGCTTCATGTCGCGCCCGTGCGCCCTCCCGACCCGAGGCGGTATCCGCTCGATCGGAGGTGCTGCGGCGGGAATTACCCCTATTATACCCGAACCGCCCCTACTTGAGTAAATAGGCTTATGTCGCAGGGGATCGTTAAGTTCTTAATTTGATTTCGGTAAATCACATAATCTCTTGATAAGAGGCGTTATTTCCGAATCTCCTGATCCAAGATTCGGAGCAGGCTCTCTTCTTTGCCGAGGGCCTGGAGGACATCGAAGATGCCAGGCGAGACGGTCCGGCCGGTGAGCGCAGCCCGTAGCGGCTGGGCGACCTTGCCGAGCTTCAGGCCCTGGCCCTCGGCGAAGACCTTGATCGCTTCCTCGATCGGCTCCGGCGACCAAGCCTCGACTGTCTCGAGCCGGGGCCGGAGTGCTGCTAGGGTCTCTCTCGCCTCGACGCTCAGCGCCTTGGCCGCCTTCTCGTCTGGCACCAGCGGTCGGGTGGCGACACAGAATTCGGCGGCCTCGGCGAGATCGGCCAGGGTCTTGGCGCGCGGCTTCAGGACCGGCATGGCGAGGCGCATGCGCTCGCACTCGACCGGGCTCGGCTCCCTCGCCAGCGATGCCGCCAGCCGCTCGGCCACCAGCGCTACCAGGTCCTCCTCCGGGCGCTCCTTGATGTAATGGGCGTTGAGGTGCGCCAGCTTGTCGAAATCGAAACGCGAGGGCGACTTGCCGACGGCGTCGAGATCGAACCACTCGATCGCTTGGCTTCGGGCGATGATCTCGTCGTCGCCGTGGCTCCAGCCCAGGCGCAACAGGTAGTTCGTCAGCGCTTCGGGCAGATAGCCCATCTCACGGTAGTCCTGGACGCCGAGGGCACCGTGGCGCTTGGAGAGCTTGGCGCCGTCGGGGCCGTGGATGAGGGGGATGTGGGCGAAGGCGGGGGCGGTCCAATCCAGCGCGTCGTAAAGCATCATCTGCCGGCCGGCGTTGGTCAGGTGGTCGTCGCCGCGAATGACGTGGCTGATGCCCATGTCGTGGTCGTCGACGACGACGGCCAGCATGTAAGTGGGGGTACCGTCGCTCCGCAGCAGCACCATGTCGTCGAGCTGCTCGTTCTTTGTGACGACCTCGCCCTGCACCAGATCCGCGACCACGGTCTCGCCTTCGCGCGGCGCCTTGATCCGCACCACCGGCGCCACGCCTGGCGGCGCCTCGGCGGGGTCGCGGTCGCGCCAGCGATCGTCGTAGAGCCGGCTTCGGCCCTGGGCCCGGGCCTCCGCCCGCATCGTCTCCAACTCCTCGGGAGTCGCGTAGCAGCGATAGGCCTTGCCGGCCCGGAGCAGGTCCTCGGCGACCTGGGCGTGACGCTCGCGCCGGGCGAACTGCGAGATCGCGTCGCCGTCCCAGTCGAGGCCGAGCCAGCGGAGGCCGCCATGGATCGCATCGACCGCCGCCTCGGTCGAGCGGGCCCGGTCCGTGTCCTCGATCCTGAGTAGGAAACTGCCGCCGTGATGACGGCTGAAGAGCCAGTTGAAAAGTGCCGTCCGGACCCCGCCGATATGCAGGAAGCCGGTCGGGGAGGGGGCGAAGCGGGTGACGACCGTCATGGATCTTCCGACAGGTTTTGGGCTGCGGCTTGGCCTCGAATGGTTAGAATGGCCGAAGGGTGCCGATCCCTATCACATCGCCGTCGGGAAGGCGATAGAGGCGGATGCTGGGGCAAACAGGATATGGCGGCGGCGTCTCCAGCGCCGCGCCGGCGGCAGCGTCGAAGCTCGGCGCCCGTCTCGCCGCCGTCTGCCTTGCCGAGCGGGAGCGGTGGTTCCTTTGGTCGCCGGTCCTGTTGGGGCTCGGCATCGCGGTCTTCTTCGAGCTTCGTTTCCAGCCGTCGGCCTGGCTCGGCGGCCTTCTCGTCGTTGCCTCGTTGCTGCTCGCCGTTGCCGCGCGGCGGCGGCCGGCGGTGCTCTTGGCCGGTCTCGCGCTCGGGGTCGTCGCCGGCGGCTTCGCGCTCGCGGACTTCCGCGCCCGATGGGTGGCCGCACCTGTGTTGGAGAAGCGGCTGGGGCCGGTCGCGGTCGAAGGCCGGGTGCTAGCGGTAAGTGGCATCGCGACAGGCTGGCGGCTCCTACTCGAGAGCCCGCTGATCGGCCGCCTGGAGCCCGAGATGACGCCGCAGACGGTCCGGGTCAGCGTCCGCACGCCGCTGCCCGATGGGCTCGTCGTCGGCGACCGGGTTCGTCTCCCTGCGGTGTTGATGCCGCCGCCGGCGCCGGCCGCACCAGGGGCGTTCGATTTCGCTCGCATGGCCTGGTTCCAGGGCCTGGGTGCGGTCGGCTACGCCGTCGGGCGGCCGCGACCGGTGCCGGCGGCGCCGGATGCCGAGGCGCCCGGCCTCTCGGCCCGGCTGGCCGAGCTTCGCCGCCGGATCGCGCACCGCGTGCGCGCGGCGCTGCCCGGACCATCAGGAGCCGTGGCGGCGGCCTTGTTGACCGGCGACCGGGGCGCCATTCCGCGATCGGTGCTGGCGGCGATGCGGGAGTCTGGCTTGGCGCATCTGCTGGCGATTTCGGGCCTTCACATCGGCCTGGTCGCGACCTTGCTCTTCGTCGCCGTGCGCGCCCTGCTGGCCTTGGTCGAGCCCTTGGCGCTGCGTTATCCGATCAAGAAATGGGCCGCGCTCGCGGCTCTCGGCGGCGCCTTCGCTTACCTGCTGCTGACCGGCGCCACGGTGCCGACGCAGCGCGCCTTCCTCATGGCGGCCCTGGTCCTGCTGGCGGTGTTGGTCGACCGCAGCGCCTTCTCGATGCGCACCGTCGCCTTGGCGGCCGTCCTGATCCTGGTGCTGAGGCCCGAAAGCCTGCTGTCGGTCAGCTTCCAGATGTCGTTCGCGGCCGTGGTGGCGCTGATCGCGACCTACGAGACGGTGGGTCCCAGATTCGCCGAATGGCGCCGCCAGGCGGCGTGGCCCCGGCGGGCGGCCTTCTATCTCGCCGGCGTCGGCCTGACCACGGTCGTCGCCGGTCTGGCGACGATGCCCTTCGCCGCCTATCACTTCAACCAGGTGGCGCATTACGGCCTCGCCGCCAATCTCGTCGCCGTGCCGTTGACCGCACTTTGGATCATGCCCTGGGGCATCGTCGCCTTCGCCTTGTTGCCGCTTGGCCTGGAGGGCCTGGCGCTGGCGCCGATGGGCTGGGGCATCGACATCGTGATCGCCGTCGCCCGGACCGTGTCGGCCTGGCCGGCGCGCTCTCGCACGTGGCCGCACCGGCCCCGGCGGCGTTGGCCTTGGTCACCAGCGGCGGCCTTTGGTTCTGCCTGTGGTGCCGGCGCTGGCGCTTCGCCGGCTTGGCGGTGATCGCCACCGGTCTCGGCATCGGGCTCGCCGCCCGGCCGCCCGACATCCTGATCGACGCCCAAGGCGAGCTCGCCGCAGTCAGGACGGGCGCGGGTTCGTTGGAGCTCAGCTCCAAGCGACGCTCCGGCTTTCGCACCGAGACCTGGATTCGTCGCTCGGACCTCGATGCGGCTGCGGTCGGGCAGGCCGGCTGCGATCGGTTGGGTTGCGTCTGGCGTCTCGACGGCCGGACCATTTCATACTTGCGTGATGCCCGGGCCATCGCCGACGACTGCCGCCTCGCCGACATCGTTCTCGCCGAGGTGCCGATCCGCCGCTGCCCCTCGGCCGAACTGGTGGTCGACCGCTTCGACCTCTGGCGCGAGGGTGCGCATGCCATCCGGCTTGGCGACGACGGCTTCGAGATCGAGACGGTGGCGGAATGGCGCGGCGTCCGCGCCTGGGCGCCCGACCGGGGTACGGCGCGTTGGCGGCGCAGGCGCTAGCTGCCAGCGCCTGCCGTACCATCTATGAGAAGGGTCAGTAGCGGCGCACCAGGCCAACCAGGCGGCCCTGGATCTGCACCCGGTCGGGCGGGAAGATCCGGGTCTCGTAGCTCTGGTTCGCCGGCTCCAGCGCCACGGAATCGCCGCGTCGGCGCAGCCGCTTCAAGGTCGCCTCCTCGTTGTCGACGAGGGCGACGACGATGGTCCCGTTGTCTGCCGTCTCCGTGCGCCTGATGATCGCGGTGTCGCCGTCGAGGATGCCCGCCTCGACCATCGAGTCGCCTGCGACTTCGAGCGCGAAATGATCGCCGGAGCCGATCATGCTGACCGGCACGGTGACGTAGTTGGAGGGGTCGCGCAGCGCCTCGATCGGCGTGCCGGCCGCGATCCGGCCGTAGAGCGGCATCGAGACGAGGGCGTCGCCGGCCTCCCGCGCGCGCGTGCTCGGGCCTGGAAAGCCGCCTTCGACAACGCTCGGCTGGAAGCCGCGATTGCTCTCCGCGACCGCGGATTCGGGCAGTTTCAGGACCTCGAGAGCGCGGGCCCGGTGGGCCATCCGGCGGATGAAGCCGCGTTCCTCCAAGGCCGTGATCAAACGGTGGATGCCCGACTTCGACTTCAGGCCCAAGGCCTCCTTCATCTCGTCGAAGGAAGGCGAAATTCCGTTTGTTTCCAGATGCTTATTGATGAAGATCAGGAGTTCGTGTTGCTTTTTGGTCAACATCTCGTGCCGCCCACCATGCCCCAACTAGGCCTAGAACAAAACCTAAACGCCGACACATGTTCTAGTTTGGTTCTGGTTGAGCGTCAAGAAGAATCTTCAGCGCCTTCGGCTAAATGCCCTCGATCGTGTCGGTAAGCGGCACGATCTCGACCCTATCGCCGGCCTTGGCGGCGGGCGCGTGGGGTGGGCGGACCACCAGGCAGTCGGCACGGGCAAAGTGGGAAAGCATGGAGGAGTCCTGCTTCTCGAAGGGGGTCGCCACCAGGGCGCCGTCGCGTCGCGCCAGTTCCGCCCGCAGGTAGTCCTCACGGCGGTCGTTGGCGCCCAGGTCGCGGCCCAGCACCGCGCTTTGGCGCAAGCCCGCCTCGGTCGACAGCCCCAACATCCGGCGCAATGCGGGGCGCAGGAAGATCAGGCCGCAGACCAGCGATGAGACCGGGTTGCCGGGCATCCCCATCATCACCGTCTCGCCGATGCGGCCGAAGATCAGCGGTTTGCCGGGGCGCATGGCGATCTGCCAGAAGTCGAGCACCAGGCCTTCCTCGCCCAGCACCTGGCGCACCAGGTCGTGCTTGCCGACCGAGGCGCCGCCGAGCGTCACCAGCATGTCCACACCCTTGGAACCGGCCGCCAGCTGGCGCAGGGATTCGGTCTCGTCGCGGGCGATGCCGAGGTCGACCGCCTCGCCGCCGGTGGCTTCGACCAGCGCGCCCAGCGCCAGGGCGTTTGAGGAGACGATCTGGTTCGGGGCCAGCGGCTCGCCGGGGCGGACGATCTCGTTGCCGGTGGCGAGCAGGGCGACGCGGGGCTTGCGCCGGACCGAGAGCCAGGGGACGTTCATCGCCGCCGCCAGCCCGACGTCGCGGGCACCGAGCGCGCGGCCGGCCCTGAGCCCGACCCGGCCGGCGCTGAAGTCGAGGCCGGCGGGGCGGATATAGGTACCCTTCGGCGCGCCGGCGTTGACGGTCACGGCACTGTCCTCGCCGCCGTCGGTGTCCTCTTGGATGACGATCGCATCGGCGCCGGCCGGGACCGGCCCGCCGGTGAAGATGCGCACGGTCTCGCCCGGGCCGACCGTGCCCTCGAAGGCATCGCCGGCCGGTGCCTCGCCGATGATCGTCAGGCGCGCCGGCACCGTCGCGACGTCGGCGGCGCGGACCGCATAGCCGTCCATCGCCGAGACGTCGGCCGGCGGCTGCGTCACCCGCGCCACCACGTCCTCGGCCAGCGCCCGGCCGCGGGCATGGGCCAGGTCGACGGTCTCCGCCGGCATCTCCGGCAGGTCGGCAAGAATACTCGCAAGCGCTTCCTGAACCGAGATCACCTTGGCCTCACTCCGCTTCGTAGCTGCCCGACTTGCCGCCGGATTTATGGGTCAGGCGAACCTCGGTGATCGCCATGCCGCGGTCGACCGCCTTGCACATGTCGTAGACCGTCAACGCCGCGACAGAGACCGCGGTCAACGCCTCCATCTCCACCCCGGTGCGTCCGGCCAGCTTGACGGTGGCGCTGATGTCGACGGCGCTTCGCGCCTCGTCCGCTTCCAGGTCGACGGCGATCGACGAAAGGGGCAGGGGATGGCAGAGCGGCACCAGCTCGGCAGTGCGCTTGGCGGCCATGATGCCAGCGAGGCGGGCCACCGCGAAAACGTCGCCCTTCTTGACGCCGCCCGAGCGGATCAGCGCCAGGGTCTCGGGCCGCATGATCACCGCGCCCTTGGCGGTCGCCTCCCGCTCGCTCACCGGCTTTGCGGAGACGTCGACCATCCGGGCGTTGCCGGCGTCGTCGAAATGCGTGAAGTCGCCCATGCGCCTACGCCTCCGTTGCGCTGGCCTCGGCCGGTGCCAGCAGGGCCGCTGTCGCGGCCCGGACGTCGGCTTGGCGCATCAGGCTCTCGCCGACCAGGAAGCAGTGATAGCCGGCCGCCGCCATTCGGGCCAGGTCGTCGGCGTCGTAGAGGCCGCTTTCGCTGACCGCCAGCACGTCCGCCGGGATCGCCGCCGCCAGCGCTTCGGAGGTGGCGAGGTCGACCTCGAGGGTCTTGAGGTTGCGGTTGTTGACGCCGATGAGGCGGCTCTTCAGGCGGAGCGCCCGTTCGAGCTCGGCTGCGTCGTGTACCTCGACCAGGACGTCCATGCCCCATTCGACGGCGACGGCTTCGAGGCTCGCCGCCTCGTCGTCGGCGAGCGCCGCCATGATCAGCAGGATGCAATCGGCACCGAGCGTCCGTGCCTCGACGACCTGATAGGCATCGAGCATGAAGTCCTTGCGCAGCACGGGCAGGTCCGTCTCCGCCCGCGCCTGGACCAGATAGCCGTCCCGGCCTTGGAAATAGGGGGTGTCGGTCAATACCGAGAGGCAGGTGGCGCCGCCCTCGGCATAGGCCCGGGCCAACGCCTCCGGGTTGAAGTCGGCCCGGATAAGGCCCTTCGACGGCGAGGCCTTCTTGATCTCGGCGATGAGGCCATAGCGGCCCGTCGCCACCGCCTCGGCCAAGCGTGCTCGGAAGCCGCGTGGTGGCGATGCGGCGCGCGCCGCCGCCTCGACCTCGGCCAGCGGCCGTGCCGCCCGGCGCGCCGCCACTTCGGCCCGCTTGTCGGCGCAGATCCTGTCGAGGACGTCGCTCATTCGCCCTCCGGCGGCGGGCGGTTGGTGATCTCCACGAGCTTTTCCAGCGTCGTCTTGGCCTTGCCGTCGTCGATCGCCGCCGCGGCCAGGCCGACGCCGTCCTCCAGCCTCTCGGTCTTGTCGGCGATCAACAGGGCGGCGGCGGTGTTGTAGAGCACGGCATCGCGGAAGGCGCCGGTCTCGCCGTCGAGGACGGCGGCCAGCGCCGCGGCGTTGGCCTCGGGCTCCGCACCCTTGATCGCCGCCAGCGGATGGGCCGGCAGGCCCGCCGCCTCGGGCGAGATCTCGAACTCGCGGATGGCGCCGTCCTCCAACGCCGCGACATAGCTGATCCCGGTCGGCGTCAGCTCGTCCGTGCCGTCGCCACCGTGCACGATCCAGACCTTGACCGCGCCGAGCTTCTGCAGCGTCTCCGCCATCGGCCGGATCCATTGCCGCGAGAAGGCGCCGATCAGCAGGCGCTCGACGTTGGCCGGGTTCGACAGCGGCCCCAGCAGGTTGAAGATCGTGCGGGTGCCGAGCTCGACCCGGGTGCCGGCGACATTGCGCATGGCGCCATGGTGGCGCGGCGCCATCATGAAGCAGACGCCGGCCTCCCAGACGGCGTCGCGCACGAGAGAGAAATCGGCGTCGAGGTTGACGCCGAGGCTACTCAGCACGTCGGCCGCACCGGTTTTCGACGAAAGCGCCCGATTGCCGTGCTTGGCCACGGGCACGCCGCAAGCGGCAGTGACGAGCGCCGTCGCGGTGGAGATGTTGAAGGTGCCGATGGCATCGCCGCCGGTGCCGACGATGTCCATGGCGCCCTTCGGCGCCTCGATGGCGACCATCTTGTCGCGCATGGTCATGACGCCGCCGGTGATCTCGTCGACACTCTCGCCCCGGACCCTGAGCGCCATCAACAGGCCGCCCATCTGCGAGGGCGTCGCGTCGCCCGACATCATGATGTCGAAGGCACGGCGCGCTTGCGCGACGTCGAGGCTGGCGCCGTCGGCGACATGGGCGATCATGGCTCTGAAATCGGACGTCTCTGCCGTCGTCATCGTCCTTCTCCTCTCCGTCGCCGTTGGCGAAGCGCGGCGAATCGGAGCAACGGCCCTTGCGGCGGTCCCAGGTATACGCCGCTCGGGTGCGGTTCGCGAGGCTTGTTTCTCACGCCCGTCGAGCCCTTGCAAGTCCTGTGGCACCGATGCTTTGGCGCTGCCAGCGCGGTTTCCGACGGGTTGCCGAGGGGGCCGCCGGTGCCCCGAGTTCTGGCATCGGGGCGGGGCCGTCGCTATAGTCCGGACGGTTGCGAGTAGAGGCGTGACGCCAGCGCCCGCGCGCGGCCCTGCGGTAAGCGGCAAGGCGGGGAATGGAGATCTACGGCAAGTCAGCGCTGATCGCCATCGCCGGTCTGATGGCGAGTGCGATCATGGTCGCGGCCGGCGTCGTGGTCCTGCCGTCGTACGAGCCGGGGGTGGCGCCCGAGCCCGTCGTCGCAGCCCTGCCGGCGGCCGCGCCGAGGCCGGCCTCGCCACGACCGGACCCGGTCGCGACCACGCCGCGCGACATGCCGCGCGACATGCCGCGCCCGCTGCAGCCCAAGCCTCCAAAGCTGCCACGCGAGAGCGATCGGCCGGGGCCCGCGCCCGAACCGGAAATACCGCGCAAGAGCGAGCCCGAAGCCGCGAAAGAGCAGGTAGAGACGGCATCCCTCGCCGAGCCATCGGTGCCGGCGGTCGGTCGCCTGGCGCTGGCCCTGCCGTCGCCGCCCGGGACGGCGGTCTCGCCGCCGCCACCGGCTGCGGCGCCGACGCGAGAGCGCTTCGAGACCGTTGTGCCGTTGCCCGATCCGCCGGTTCTGGTGCCGCGGCCGGCACCGCTGCCCAGAACCAAGCCGGGCCCGCCGGCACAGGCCCGCGTCAACGGCCAGAGCGACAGAACGCGCTCCGCGCCCGTCGGCGTGAACGGAGCGGTGAACGGCTCGGCGCACCAGCTCGGCAAGGCCGAGGACGGCATCCTACCGCCTTGGCGCCGCTTTGCGGCCTTGTCGCCGACCGACGACGGCCGGCCGATGGTGGCGATCGTGCTCGATGACCTGGGCCTCAATCGCCGCCGCATGCAACGGGTGATCGCGCTCACCAAGCCGTTGACCCTGGCCTTCTTGCCCTATGCCGACGATCCAGGCGGGATGGCCTTGGCGGCACGGCTGGCGGGTCACGAGATCCTGCTGCATCTGCCGATGGAGCCGACCAGCCCCGACGAGGACCCGGGCCCGAACGCGCTGCTGACCAACCTCGGCCAGCCCGAGCTGGTGCGCCGCATCGAGTGGAGTCTGGCGCGCTTCGATGGCTATGTCGGCGTCAACAATCACATGGGCAGCCGCTTCACGGCCAAGGAAGCGCTGATGACGCCGCTGATGGCACGGCTCAAGGCGCGCGGCCTGCTGTATCTCGATTCGCTCACCACCAACGCCTCGGTCGGTCGTGATTTGGCCCGCCGCTACGGCGTGCCCGTGGCCGCGCGCGACATTTTCATCGACAACCAGATCCAGACCGAGAGCATCGAGGCGCAGCTCAAGCGGGTCGAGCGCTGCGCCTGGCGCAAGGGTCACTGCATCGCCATCGGCCACCCGCACCGAAAGACGCTGAAGGCGCTGGAGCGATGGCTGCCGGCGCTGGAAGGCAAGGGCCTCAGCCTCGTCCCCCTGACCGCGATCATCGCCCGCCGCCTGACCGGATAGGGCGCATGGGTCTTTCGGCTCGCGCAACGGTGGTGGTTCTGACGTTGGTCCTTTGGCCGCTGTCGGCATCGGGACAAGGCCCGCCACCCTTGAACGAGATGCGTTGGCTCGACCCGGCCGGCGCGGTGGCATCGATGACCGAGGTGCCGCGGCGCCATCTCGAGGGCGGCGGGAAACAGTCGGTCCTGGTGCGGCTCGGCGAGTTGGCTTTCCGAGCGCCGAGGATCCTGGGCGGGGAGGCGCGGCTTGCCGGCCTTTCCTGCCAGACCTGCCACCCCAACGGCGACGCGAACACGCGCTTCCTGGTGCCCGAGGTATCCGACCGGCCGGGAAACGTCGACGTCAGCCACCGCCTCTTCAACCGCATGACCGATGACGGCCGAGCGAACCCCGTCAACATCCCCAGCCTGCGCGGCGTGGCGCTGACCGCACCCTATGGTCGCGACGGCCGCATCGCCTCGTTACGCGAGTTCACTCGCAACGTCATCGTCACCGAGTTCGATGGTGCCGAGCCCGCGGGCTGGCTGCTCGACGCGCTGGTCGCCTATCAGCAGCAGTTGGGCTTCTTGCCGGGTGCGGCATCGGCGCCGGGCGGCCGGTTGACGGACACGGCGAGCCCGGCGGCTAAGCGCGGTGAGGCGCTTTTTCATCGGCCGTTCCCCAAACAGCCGAGCCTGAGCTGCGCCGCCTGTCATCAGCCGTCCGGCAACTTTACCGATGGCCGCCGTCACGACGTCGGCTCGGGCGGAGTCTACGTTACGCCCAGCTTACGCAATGCGAGCCATACGGGTCCCTATTTCCACGACGGCGGCCGGCCGGATTTCGCTGCCGTCGTCGCCCATTTCGACCGGGTCTTCGGTCTCGGGCTCGATGCCGCCGAACGCGGCGACCTGGTCGCCTATCTCAAGGTCGTGGGCCAGGCTGAGCGGCCCTCCGTCCGTTTGCGGCCGGCCGATGAACTGGCGCGGCTGGCCGACGGCTTGAGCGTCGTCGACTTCGCGGCGGCGGACGAGAACGCGCCCGTCGGCGCCTTCGCCGCGGCGGCGCTGCGTTTCGAGCTCGGCCGGATGTACGCCCGCTTTCCCCACGACGGCGGTGCCGTCGTGCGAGGGTTGTTGCTGGAGCTTTCGAAGGGGCTGCGCCGGCTTGTGGACCTGTTCGAGGCGGGCGAATTCATCGCTGCCCGGGCGCGTCTGCGCGAGCTCGAGGGCGTGATGGGGAAGGTCGGGCACGAGGTCGAGGCGGCGGCGGCCGGATCGCTCTACGATCCGACGGCCCTCGAAGCCGCGCGGGGCGGCTGACCGCCGTCAGTTGTAGCGCGAGCCGGTGTCGGTGAAGATCGCGTCGGCGGCACGCTGGTTGATCTCGACCGTGAACTCGGTTTCGAGCGCCTTGCCGAACTGCGCCAGGATGTCAGCGGTAACGGTGTTCCGGATCGCCTCGGCCAGTGCCTTGCGCCGCTCGGGATCGGCGGCCGGATCGACGTCCTTGATCTCCGCAAGGCGCACGACCAACTGGCTCTTGCCTGTCGGATCGGCACCGCTGGCGACCTCGCCGTTCTTGAGATTGAAGATCTCTTGCACCAGGGCTTGCCCGAGGCCACCCTTGGTAACAGCTTCCTGGCGGGTCAGGGCTTCGGTCGTCCGGCTCGCAAATCCTGTTTCCTGTGCCAAGCTCGCCAGGGCGACGCCGGCCCGGACCCGTTCCGCCAGCGACTTGGCCTCGGCCGCGGCCGCCTTTTCCCGCTCCGCCGCCTGCCAATCGGCGACCACCCGGTCGCGGATCTCGGCGAGCGGGCGAACCGCAGGCGCGACGATGTCGTCGACCCGCACCAGGTAGTAGCTGCCGTTGCTGGCCTCGTTCAGGATCGGCTCCTCGCCCTGATCGAGTCCGAACGCCGTCTCCAGAAACCCTTGAATGCGCGGCAGGTCGACGACCGGCTTCTCGTCCCGCCCCTGGCCGCTGGCGCTGACGGCCTCGATCTTGACCAACTTCAGCCGAAAGTTCCCGGCCGTCTCCTCGAGCGAGGCGCCGCCGGCCAGCGTGTCCTCGAGCTTGGTCGTCAGGTCGTAGAGGGCGTCGGTGGCCCGCTCCAGCCGGATGGCGCCCTCGATCTCCGCCTTGACCTCGTCGAAGCTCCGCTGCCGACCGGCGGTCAGCGCGGTAGTGCGAAAGACGTGCCAGCCGAAGGGGCTCTTCACCGGCGGGCTTGCTTCGCCCTCGGCCAGTTCGAAAACGGTGTCCTGGACTTCGGGGAAGAGGTCGCCGCGGCCGATCTTGCCGAGCTTGAGCTGATCGGCTTCTTGTCCGGCCAGCTCCTTGGCGACGGCATAAAAGTCGCCGCCTTCAGCTAGACGCTTGGCGATTTTCTGCGCGGTCTCTTCCTCGGGCACCAGGATCTGCTCGACCTCGCGTTCTTCCGCAATCGAGAACTCGGCCAGCCGGTCGTCGTAGCTCTGCCGGACCTCGGCCGGGTCGACATCGACTTCCTCCAACAAGTCCTCGGGCTGCAAGACGATGAAGGAGAGGGCACGGTATTCGGGTGCGGTGTAGCGGGTGCTGCGCTCTTTGTGGAATTCGGCGAGGATCGTATCGCCGGGCGCTTCCGGCAGGGCCAGCTTGTCGTGCGGGATCGTCAGCACCTCGGCGATCCGGCGTTGGTTCTGGTAGCGATAGATGGTCTCCGTCGCCTTGGCCGATATCTGGCCGCCGCTGGTCATCGATTGGAAGAGCTGCTGGCGCGTCAGCTCGGCGCGCCTGGAGGCGAAGAAGGACTGCTCGGAATAGCCGTTCTGACGCAACACCTGCTCGAAGATGTCTCGATCGAATTGGCCCAGAGGGTTCTTGAAGCCCGGGCTGGCAGCGATCTCGTCGAGGATAACGGAATCGGCGACCGCCAGGTCCAGCTCACGCGCGGCCTGATCGTAGAGCGCCTGGCCGATGAGGCGGTTCAAGGTCTGCTGGGCGAGGCCGAACTGGCGCGCCTGCTCGGCGTCGATGTTGCCGCCGAGGCGGCGCTGCAGGTCGCTGAGGTCGCGCCGGAAAGCCTCCTCGTACTCGTACTGGCTGATCTCCATGTCGCCGATCTCGGCCACCGCCGTATCGGGACTGATCCGGAAGATGTCGCCGATCCCCCAGACGGCGAAACTCAGCACCAGGACGCCGAGGAATATCTTTACCACCCAGGTGCCAGCACCCCTGCGCATCGCATCGAGCATGTCGGCTCCGTCGCTTCGATCAAACCTTGCTCCGGCCACCCACTGGGCCCGAGCGCGCGGCATCATAGGAACGCGGCCGCCGGCCGACAAGCGGCTTCAAGAAGGCTTGATCGGGCCGGCTGGCGTGGGCCAGGCGCATCTGCTACCAGAGTGACAGGTGCATGAACGGGGGAGAGCGCGAGTGTCCGAGCCGAGGCCACTGATCGCCGGGAATTGGAAGATGAACGGCCGCCGCCGCCCGGCGCTCGCCGAAGTGCGGGCGCTCGCCCGGCGCCTCGAGCGTCGCAAGGCCATCGCCTGCGAGGTGGTGATCTGTCCGCCGGCGGTCCTGCTGCCGCCGCTGGCCGAGGCGGCCCGTGGCGGCCCAATCATATTCGGCGCGCAGGATTGCCACCCGCTCGGCGACGGTGCCCATACCGGCGATCAGAGTGCGGAGATGCTGGCCGATGCCGGTGCTGCCTACGTCATCGTCGGCCATTCCGAGCGCCGCGCCGACCACGGCGAGAGCGACCGCCTGGTCCGGGCCAAGGCCGAGGCGGCGCACCGCGCTGGCCTCTCGGCCATCGTCTGCGTCGGTGAGACGCGGGGCCAGCGGCGCCGGGGCAAGACGCTGGAGGTCGTCGGCCGACAGCTGTCGGGCTCGCTGCCTAAGGCCGCGACGGCCGCCGACACCGTCGTCGCCTACGAGCCGGTCTGGGCCATCGGCACCGGCCTCACCCCCACCGTGGCCGACGTCGCCGAGCTCCACGCCATGCTTCGCGCCCGCCTGAAGCGCCGCTTCGGGGCGGAGGGCAGGGCGATGCGGCTTCTCTACGGCGGTTCGGTCAAGGGCGACAACGCGGCTGAATTGCTGGGCACCGCCAACGTCGACGGTGCGCTCGTCGGTGGCGCCAGCCTGACCGTGCAAGCCTTCTGGCCGATCATCCGCGTGGTCGCCTAGCCAGGGCCCGCCGAGGCGCCAAAAACGGCAAAATTCTAACGGTTTGACGCCCTGACGAGCCGGCGTGGGCAATTTCCACGCCTGTTCACACGGGCATTCAAACGCAACTCCCTAATATTCGTTGTGTGGCCGAACGACGGCGCTTCTTGCCGGTGCGGCGGCGAAAACAGAGGGAGAGCGGACGATGGCAGACACGACGATGGCAGATACGGCAATGGCAAACACCGCGATGGCCGACACCGACGTCGGCCGAATGGCGCGCGAGACCGCGAGCGCCGTCACGGACGCGGGCGGCTTGGCGCTCTCGGCTGGCGTTCTGGTGGCTACCGCGCTCGTCCTCGTCACCGGATTCTATGTCGCCGCCGGAATCGCGATGGTATCGGTCGCCTACCTCTGGAACTGGCTGCAGCCACTCCTTTTCGGCGCCTGACAGGGCCCAGCGAGCTGCGCCCGAGGCCAGGCTGGCATCCATCGGCGCTATGGTGTAAAAAGCGCGCCGCCGGACCCCTCCAACCAGGGTCCGCAGATGCCGCCTCCGGCGCTCGGGTAGGTTACATGATCGAGATCATTCTGGTCGTCCATCTGATCCTGGCGATTTCCATCGTCGTGCTGGTCTTGTTGCAGCGTAGCGAGGGCGGGGCGCTGGGGATCGGCGGCAGCGGCAACATCGGCGGCATGATGAGCGGGCGCACCGCCGGCAACATCCTGACCAAGGCGACGGCGGGCTTGGCGGCGGGCTTCATGGCAACCTCGCTGACGCTGACCATCCTGGCCGGTCAATCCGGCGAGCGGCGCTCGCTGGTCGAGGACATCCAGGACACACCGACGACGAATCAGCCGCTCAAGCCGACCGGACCGCAGGTGCCGACCTCGAACTAACCGAGCGGCGGAAACGAGAAAGCCCCGATGATTCAAGGCCGCCCGATGAGCGCTGATGTTTTGCTTGGGCGCGGGCGATCAACTCCCTAGTATGTAGGTCCATGACGCGGTTCGTATTCATCACCGGCGGCGTGGTCTCCTCTCTCGGCAAAGGTCTCGCGACGGCATCCCTCGGCGCGCTGCTGCAAGCGCGGGGCTATTCGGTTCGCCTCAGGAAGCTCGACCCCTACCTCAACGTCGACCCGGGCACCATGAGCCCCTATCAGCACGGCGAGGTCTACGTCACCGACGACGGTGCCGAGACCGACCTCGACCTCGGCCATTACGAGCGCTTCACCGGCGTCGCCTCGAAGCGGAACGACAACATCACCACCGGTCGGATCTACCAACAGATCCTCAAGAGCGAGCGCCGCGGCGACTACCTCGGCGGCACGGTGCAGGTGATCCCGCATGTCACCGACGCGATCAAAGCCTTTGTCCTCGCCGAGACCGAGGATACCGACTTCGTCCTTTGCGAGATCGGCGGCACGGTCGGCGACATCGAGAGCCTGCCGTTCCTGGAAGCGATCCGCCAGCTCTCGAACGAACTCGGGCGCGACCGGACGCTCTTCATCCACGTCACGCTCGTCCCCTTCATCGCTGCTGCCGGCGAGCTGAAGACCAAGCCGACGCAGCATTCGGTGAAGGAGCTGCGCTCGATCGGCATCCAGCCGGACATCCTGCTTTGCCGCTCCGAGCACGAGCTGCCCGAGAACGAGCGCCGCAAGATCGCGCTCTTCTGCAACGTCGCCGCCGAGGCGGTGATCCCGGCGCTGGACGCCCGCACCATTTACGAGGTGCCCTTGAACTACCACGCGGGCGGACTCGATCGCGAGGTGCTGAAGGCCTTTCGGATCGCCGACGAGGAGCCGCTGAGGCTCGATCGGTGGGAGGAGATCGTCCGCCGCGTGACGGCACCCGAAGGCGAGGTCAAGGTCGCGGTCGTCGGCAAGTACACCAACTTGCAGGACGCCTACAAATCGCTCTCTGAAGCACTGACACACGGCGGTATCGCCAACAACGTGCACGTCGATCTCGAGTGGATTGACGCCGAGATCTTCGAGACCGAGGACGTCGTGCAGCACCTGGACGGGGTCAACGGCATCCTGGTGCCGGGCGGCTTCGGCGAGCGCGGCGCGGAGGGCAAGATCTCGGCCGCCACCTTCGCCCGGACCCGCAACGTGCCCTATTTCGGCATCTGCTTCGGCATGCAGATGGCGGTGATCGAGGTGGCCCGCAACCTGGCCGAGCTGCCGGGCGCCGGCTCGACCGAGATCGGCCCCTGCCAGGACGCCGTCGTCGGCCTGATGACGGAATGGGTGCGCGGCAACGAGATCGAGCGCCGCGGCGCCGACGACGATCTGGGCGGCACCATGCGGCTCGGCCAGTACGAGTGTCTGATGAGCCCCGGCAGCAAGGTCGCCGAGATATACGCCGAGGATCGGATCTTCGAGCGCCACCGCCATCGCTACGAGGTCAACGTCAACTACCGCGAGCGGCTGGAGGCGGCGGGCTTGAAGTTCTCCGGCCTGTCGCCCGACGGCGTGCTGCCCGAGATCGCCGAGCTGGAGACGCATCCCTGGTTCGTCGGCGTGCAATTCCATCCCGAGCTGAAATCGAAGCCGTTCGAGCCGCACCCGCTCTTCGCCTCCTTCATCCAGGCGGCGGTGGAGCAGTCGCGGCTGGTCTGAGCCGAGAGGGCGCCCCTTGGCCGCGCCGCATCACGTCCAGATAAGAGATGTCGTCGTCGGCAACGATCTGCCGCTGGTGCTGATCGCCGGCCCTTGTGCCATGGAGGGCCGCGAGCACGCCCTCGACATGGCCGGCGCCTTGGCCGGGATGGCGAACCGGCTCGGTATTGGCTTCATCTACAAGACCTCGTTCGACAAGGCGAACCGGACCGCGGCCGCGAGCCCGCGCGGCGTCGGCCTGGAGGCGGCCCTGCCGATCTTCGAGGCGATCCGCGAGGCGGTCGGCTGCGCGCTGCTGACCGACGTGCACACGCCCGAGCAGTGCGCGATGCTCGCCCCCGTCGTCGACGTCTTGCAGATCCCGGCCTTCCTCTGCCGCCAGACCGACCTGCTGCTGGCCGCCGCCGCCACCGGCCGCGCCATCAACGTCAAGAAGGGCCAGTTCTTGGCACCCTGGGACATGGCGAACGTGGTCGCCAAGATCACGCGCGCCGGCAACGAGGCCGTGATGGTGACCGAGCGCGGCGCCAGCTTCGGCTACAACACGCTGGTCTCCGACATGCGGGCCTTGCCGATCCTGGCGACCGACGGCTTTCCCGTGGTCTTCGATGCCACCCACTCGGTGCAGCAACCGGGCGGTCAGGGCACGACCTCGGGCGGCGAGCGCGAGTTCGTGCCGGTGCTGGCCCGCGCCGCCGTCGCCGTCGGCGTCGCCGCCGTCTTCATCGAGACCCACCGCGACCCCGATCATGCCCCCTCGGACGGCCCCAACATGGTGCCGCTCGACGCCATGGAAGCGCTGGTGGCGAGGCTGATGGACTTCGATCGGCTGGCGAAGAAGGGCTGACAGTCGCCGCCGGTTCTTCGCCTTTGACAGGGCGGGGAGGGGAGGTTAAGAGGCGGCGAGACCTTCAGACAGGGAAAGCCCAGCCATGAGCGGCATCATCGACATCCACGCCCGCGAGATCTTAGACAGCCGCGGCAACCCCACGGTCGAGGTCGACGTCCAATTGGAATCGGGCGCCTTCGGCCGCGCCGCGGTGCCGTCGGGCGCCTCGACCGGCGCCTACGAAGCCCACGAGCACCGCGACGGCGGCGAGCGCTATCTCGGCCGCGGCGTCCGCCAAGCGGTCGCCGCGGTCAACGGCGAGATCTTCGATGCCCTTTCGGGCATGGAGGCCGACGATCAGATCCGCATCGACCGGCTGATGGCGGCGCTCGACGGCAGCGACGACAAGGGCCGGCTCGGCGCCAACGCCATCCTCGGCGTCAGCCTGGCGGTGGCCAAGGCGGCGGCGAACGAGGCCGGCCTCGAGCTCTACCGCTATATCGGCGGCGCCAACGCCCGGACCCTGCCGGTGCCGATGATGAACATCCTGAACGGCGGTGCCCACGCGCATAACCCGATCGACCTGCAGGAGTTCATGATCATGCCGGTGGGGGCGCCGACCTTCGCCGAGGCCTTGCGCACCGGCGCCGAGATCTTCCACCACCTGAAGCACAGCCTGGTCGATGCCGGCCACAACACCAACGTCGGCGAC
>JASLMY010000360.1 GCA_030746295.1 Alphaproteobacteria bacterium
GCCTGATCGAGGCGGCCCTCGAGATGGCCGAGCACCTGCTGACCCTGCCGCCGGCCTCGCGCGTCAACACCGTGCACATGATGCGCCAGATGCGGCCCGCGGTGGGGTCCGATTTGGAACGCCTCGCCGGCGCCCTGCACGAGCACGGCGCCAAGAGCGACCTGATGGAATCGCGCGCCGCCTTCGCCGAGAAGCGGACGCCCGACTTCAAGGGCTGGGACGACCCGCAAGACCGCTATCGCCTGCCGACGCTTGGCGAGCAGCGGGATTGACGACCGGCCCCAGACGACATCCGAAAGAGAGGAGGCCTGGCCATGGCGGCGATCGAGATCGGTGCGGCGACCCGTCGGCTCTATGACGAAAGCCTCGTCTGGGACAACACGCTGCCCTGGGTCGAGGGCTTCACCGATGACCACACCCTGCCGCGGTTCCATGCCGCCGGCATCGATGCGATCTCGCTCACCGTCAACGCGCTGGACGGCAGTGCGGTGCGCACGGTCAAGCATATCGGCGCGGTGAAGAAGTACCTGCGCGACAACGCCGAGACCATGGTGCAGGTGCTGAGCGTCGACGACCTCGGCCGCGCCAAGGCCGAAGGCAAGCTGGCGCTCATGCTCAACCTCCAGGAGACCGACGTCCTGGAGGGCCGGCTCGACATGATCCAGGTCTACTACGACCTCGGCGTCCGCCACATGCTGCTGGCCTACAACCGCAAGAACAAGGTCGGCGACGGCTGCGCCGAGCGCACCGACGGGGGCTTGAGCCGGTTCGGCATTCACGTGGTCGAGGAGATGAACCGGGTCGGCATGATCGTCGACGGCTCGCACACCGGCTACCGCACCTCGATGGAGGCGATCGAGGTCAGCTCGGCACCGGTCATCTTCTCGCATTGCAGCGCCCAGGCCCTCTACGATCACTACCGCAACATCCGCGACGATCAGATCAAGGCCTGCGCGGCGAGCGGCGGCGTCATCGGCATGAACGGCATGGGCGAGTTCACCGACGACGACCAGGCCGGGAGCGAGACGCTCTTCCGGCAGGTCGACCACGTCGCCCAGCTCGTCGGCCCCGCCCATGTCAGCATCGGGCTCGACTACGTCGAGGCGACCGAGGCCTTCTGGGGCTGGGTCCGGGTCGACGACGAGGCCTGGCCCTGGAACAACGGCCAGCCGCACCGCGAGGCCCGCTTCGCCGCACCCGAGCAGATCGTCGAGGTCACCGAGCTGATGCTGCGCGCCGGCTTTGGCGACGACGACGTCCGCGGCTTTCTGGGCGAGAACCTGATCCGGGTCGCGGGCGAGGTCTGGAAGGCACCCGGGCGACCCTGAGGGCCAACGCCGCGCCCCGCCGACCGAGGTCAGCCGTCGGCGGGCGGCGCCGGCTTCTCCATCAGCGCCAGCCCCTCCATGGCGAGGCCGTAGCCGAGCAACTCCTGCATTCGCCGCTTGAGGTATTCGGTGAACATGAGGCGCGTGTAGCGCACCTGCAAGGCCGGCCGCTTCGCCAGGTCCTCCGCCAGTGCCCATGCCCGCGCCAGCACCTGGTCTTGTGGCAGCACCTCGGCGACGAGGCCGAGCTCTTTCGCTTGGCCTGCGTCCAGGGTCTCGCCGGTCAACAGGAAGTAGCGGCCCCGGTTCATGCCCAAGAGCAGCGGATAGACGATATGGACGCCGTCGCCCGGCACCAGCCCTGAGGGGAAGTGGGCCGAGTCCTGGAAGGCGGCGGTCTCCGAGGCGATGACGATGTCGGACAGGAGCGGAATCTCCGAATGCCGCCAGGCCGGGCCGTTGAGCGCCGCGATCACCGGCACCTCGATGTCGAGCAGGTTCATCAACAGCGCTCGGCCCTCGCGGTGGACCCGGTCGAAGAGCTCGACCGTGACGTCGGCGTTGATCGCCGAGCCGCCCGGCGTGCCGCGGGGGCCGGAGAACTCGTCGCCGGTGCCGGTCAGGATGACGACGCGGTTCTCGCGGTCGCGGGCGATGTCGGCGAAGGCGTCGGGCAGCTCGGCGTGGGGTCCGAGACCCCATCGCAGCGAGCCGCCGTCGGTGTGGAACGTCACCTGCAAAATGCCCTCGCGGCGCTCCATGCGGATGCAACTGTAGTTCTCGGAATAGCTCTCGAAACCGCGCATCGTCTCTCCCTCCCGTTCGGGTGACGCGAGCTCGCGACAGCCGGCGCGAGGCCTTGGCCGCCGCCTCCGGCCCGTGTCACCCTTGGTGCCTCGCTCCGGTGTCCCGAGGAGGCCATCCATGTCCAAGACCCGCATCTTACGCGATCTGTTGCAGGCCGGGACCTTCCTGCACCTGCCCTCGGTCTGGGACCCGATCACGGCCCGGCTGGTCGCCGCCGCCGGCTTCGAGGCCGCTTATGTCGGCGGCTATGTCTCCGGCGCCTCCCGCGCCGTCACCGAGCCGCTGCTGACCATGACCGAGCAAGTGGCGATCGCCGGCGAGGTGGCGGCGAGCGTCGCCATACCGGTTCTGGCCGACGCCGGGGCCGGCTTCGGCGAGCCCCTGCACACCATGCGCACGGTGCGCGAATTCGCTTCCGCCGGCATCGCCGGCATTCACATCGAGGACCAGCTCTTCCCCAAGCGCGCGCATTATCACAAGTACCAGGTGCATGCGGTGCCGACCGAGGACTTCGTGGCCAAGATCCGCTACGCCTGCCGAGCCCGCGACGAGGTCGACCGGGATTTCCTGATCATCGCCCGCAGCGACACCTGCCGCGAGTTGGGCCTCGACGAGGCGGCGGCGCGGCTCAACCGGGCGGCAGAGGCCGGGGCCGACATGGGGCTGTTGTTTCCGCGCACCGCCGAGGAAGCCGAAGAGGCGCCCAGGGTCTGCCGGCTGCCGCTCGTCTACGTGCAGAGCCGGGGCAACCGCGACGGCCGGCCGCTCTTCGGCCGCGAGGCGCTCAGGCAGATGGGCTATGCCGCCTGCATCGACGCCCAGATCGTGCTGGCGACCGCCTTCGCCGCCCAGCGCGAGATGCTGGCCGAGCTTCGCCGCACCGGCGACTTCACCGGACTGTCGCCCGCCGAGCTGGTGCAAATCCGCCAAGAGATCGAGGACCTGATCGGCCTGGAGGGACACTACGAGATCGAGGCCGAGACCGTCGAGTGTCAACGGCGGAGTAAAAATGCGCCACTCGGGCGGAGCAAAACTACACCACTGACAGGTCGGGAGCTTGTCCACG
>JASLMY010000361.1 GCA_030746295.1 Alphaproteobacteria bacterium
GCCCGGCTCCGGGTCGTCCAGCAGTTCCGTGACCTCCGCCGCGCAAGCGCCGAGCGCCGAGAGTGCCCGGATCGCCTCGATACGGACGAAACCGTCCGCGTCGGCCAAGCACGACTTCAGGCTTTCGACGGCACCGGAGTCACAGGCGGCACCGAGCGCTCGCGCCGCTTGGAGCCGCATGTCCCGATCCGTATCAGACAGGCAGACCTGGAGTTCCTCGCGCACCGCGCTCGGCAGGTCAGTGCGCCGGGCCGCGATCCGCGACAGCGAGTCCACCGCCGCGAGACGCAACTCGCTATCGTCGCTCGCCAAATGACCGGCCAGGGCCTGAGCCACGTCCGGCTCGGCCACGTCGCCGAGCAGGCGTGCGGCGAAGCGGCGGGCATCCAAGTCGGCCGGAATGTCGGGGGTCGGCGACGCCCGCCCCTTTCGGGGCGTCGCCTTGGCGAGGGCGAGATAGTCCAGGTCCTCGTCCGAGAGTGCGACCTCCTCGGCCGCCGCCTGCGGCATCGCCGCCGTCTGGTCGGCGGCCATGATGGCGGCGAGGGTTCGCGTCGGATAGATCTTCGCGCCCGCGGGTTCGGGCTCGGCAACCGTCTCGGGCTCGGGGGCCGGCTCGGCCGGCTCGTCACCGTCATCGGTGATCGCTTCCACCTCTGATTCAGTTTCCGCCGCCGTCGTCTCGGCCGCGTCTTCGGCGACGCCCAGGATCTCGAGCAATCGATCGCCGGCGGCGTTGGGCCACTCATCGACGCCCACGGCCAGACGCGCGAGAACCGAAAGCGCGCCCAACCGAAGCTGTCGGTCGGGATCGGTCGCGGCCTCGCCGGCGATGCGAACGACTTCGTCGCCACCGATCGGGACCAGAGCCTCGAGGGCTCCGAGCCGCGCCTCGGGGCCGCGTTCGCCATCGCGGACGATCCCCGGCAGCTCCTCGATGGCCCCCTCCGCATCCAAGGCCGCCAATGCCAGCGCCGCCCGGGCTGCGACGCTCGGCGCATCGTCGAGCCGTCGGCGAATCCGGCTCAAGTCCTCGGCGGAAACGGCGTCCTGCTTCTGAGACAGCGCGCCAAGCGCCGCGGCCCGGACCGTCGCTTCCGGATCGTCCAGAGCCGACGCCACCAAGTCCGGCATGCCGGCACCCCAGCGTTCGAGCGTGCAGAGGCGTACTTCCGTCGACGGGTCGGCCAGAAGCCGGGCCAGTCGCGTCTCGTCCGGGGCCTCGGCCAAGCCCTCGACCAGGGCCAGACGAACCTCGGACGCGGGATCGTCGAAGGCCTGCGCCACGGCGGCTGCTGCCGTCTCGCCGCCCATGCCCGCGAGCACGGAGACGGCCCGGCGGCGATCGCGAACGTCGCTCCGGTCCAAATATCGGCTGAGCACGCGGACGCCGGCATCCTTCAGCCGACCGAGAGCGCGGAAGCCGACCTGGCTCAAGTCCTGGCCGAACTCGTCGTCGATCGCAGTGGCGATGTCTTCCGCCGCAGTTTCGTCGCCGAGCGCGGCCAAGGACTCGATCGCCTTGACCTGCAGGTCGAGCCAGTCGTCCCAACCGCTCTCGTAGAAATCACCGTCGTCCAGCAGAACGCTCTCGTCGCGCCCCTTGACCAAACGGCGCAGCACGGAACAGATATCCGGGTGGCGAAGACGCGCCAGACCATCAATGGCGGCGAGCTTCACTTCCGGGCACGGGTCGCCGAGCAGGCTCTGCATCAGCGGCTCGGCGGCGGAGGCATCGGCGATCTGGGCGAGTGCCGTGGCGGCGTCGGTGCGCACGTCCTCGTCCTCGTCCATGAGCGCGGCCAAGAGGACATCGAGGCCGCTTCGCTGCTGCATGCGGCCGAGCGCCCGGGCGGCGAGACAGCGGTGCGTCTCGATGCCGTTGCCGAGTATGCGGACAAGCGCGGCTCCGGCCCCGTCCTGGGTGCCGCCGTCGATCTCGCCTGCCATACTCGGTTTCTCGACTACCTCTCGGTACCCCAAAATCGAACCCCTTGGCTCAAGCATCCCCCGTGGAAAGACCTGAAACGCGGGGCCCGGGCGAGAACAGTTCTCGTCCGGGCCCGCATTCCGTCTCAGATGATGTCGCGCGGCGCGAACGACATCGAGCGGAAGGTGTCCTTGTACGGCGACACGCCGATCTTCTTCACCTTCGCCACGCCCATCTTGTAGTTGTAGTTGCCACTGATCCAATCGACGACCCGCCCCTCCAGCGCGTTCGCGGGCTGCTGGGTGTGCAGGAAGTCCATGTAGATCACGCCTTTCTTGATGTGGCGCGTCACCATGGCAACGCCGGTCACCGCGGCGCGGGTCAGCGCCACGTTGCCGTTCTTCATCTGCCCGGCGAAGGAATAGTCCGCGCCCTCGACGCCGAGCGTGGTCTCCTTCAGGCTCGGCACCCGGTCGGAATAGACCATCACTGTATCGCCGCTCTCGATCCCACGGCTCTTGGCGTCCTCGGGATTGATCTCGACGTAGTTGTCCGGCCAGCGCTGCACGATGTAGGGACGGCGCCGATCGTCGAAGCCCGACTGCCAGCGTTCGTTGGTCCGCCCCGAGCTGCACCAGAGCTCGTCACCACGTGGCTTCAACCAGCTCCAGTAGTCGGAGAACAGCGACCAGGGCGACTTCTGGATGTTGCACTTGCCGGTCTGCGAGTTGAAGTGCGTCAGCTTCTTGTTGAAGACGTTGGCGCCTGCCGGCCCGGTGGCGTCCAATTTGCGCGTGGTGTCGTGCAGACGCTTGGTGCCGACGAGGGTGCCGTCGTCCTTCATGAAGACCGGACCCTGGATACCGTTGGTGCCGAACTCACCCAGCTTTTGGTGCAGGGTCTTGTTCTCGCGCCGGGCCGCCACCTTGATCATGTGGAAGTCCTTGCGGCTGCCGCGGCTGAAGCGCGAGGCTTCCTCGGCGACCTCGTTGGAGTTCTTCCAGTCGAAGCCGTCGAAGCCCATGCGCCTGGCCAACTGGCCGATGATCCACCAGTCCGGCTTGGCCTCGCCCGGCGGGTCATAGAACTTGTTGTAGAGGCGCAGGCGGCGTTCGCCGTTGGCCCGCATGAAGGTATCCTCGCCCCAGGTGGCGGCGGGGAAGATGATGTCGGCGAAGCGGTTGCCGATGGGGTCGACCAGGTAGATGTCCT
>JASLMY010000362.1 GCA_030746295.1 Alphaproteobacteria bacterium
CGGGATCATCGTGCTGGACGCCTTCCTGCAACGCGACGCCAGCGACGCGGCGGAAGAGTGACCGGCCAGAGAGAGGCAAGGATCGTGCGAACGGAAAGAAACGTCGCCTTGAGGATCGCCGTCGTCTCGGTGCTGCTGTTGGCGCTCACCGCTTGTGGCGGCCTGCGCGAGACATTCGGCATCGGCACCAAACGGCCGCCGGACGAGTTCTCCGTCGTCAAGCGGGCACCGTTGGTGGTGCCGCCGAACTACAATCTCAGGCCGCCCCGGCCGGGCGCCCCCCGTCCGCAGGAGCTGGAGCCCAAGCAGGCGGCCCGCAACGCCGTGGTCAGCAGTGCCGGCGGCACCATATCCCGCCGCGATGCCGGCCGCGCGCCGACGCCGGCCGCCGGCGCACCGGCCGCCGGGACGGCTTCGGCCAGCGAGCCCTCCGCCGGCGAGATGGCGCTGATGAAGAAGGCCGGCACCGAGGACGTCGACCCCAATATTCGCCAGATCATCGACAGCGAGACCTCGGTCCTGGTGGCTAAGAGCGAATCCTTCACCGATCGACTGCTTTTCTGGCGCGATCCGGAACGGCCCGGCCAAGTTATCGACGCCCGCAAGGAATCGACCCGCATTCGCGAGAACCGGGCCACCGGCGACGCGGTCACCAGCGGATCGACACCGGTCATCCGCCATCGCCGGCGCGGCATCTTGGAAGGCCTCTTCTGAGCCCGAGGCCCCGTGCCGAGTGCCTTCTCGCCGATAACGCCGACGTGAGCGGCCCGGTGCTTGCGCCGGTTCGAAAAGAAGACATATTTGTCCCTAGCGTGGTGGATTTGAAGTTCCTGCCACGAGGGACGCGAACTTCTGATTCGGGACACGAAACCGCCAAACGGCCGAACCATGGGGACTGCGATGCAAACCGGCTTCAGACCGTTCATCGGGGCGGTCGTCGCTCTCATTTCGCTGGTCCTGGCAGCGCCCGGATGGACCGGCGTCTTTAATCCACAATCGGTCACCCTCGCCAATGGCTTGCAGGTCGTGGTGATCCCCGATCATCGCGCCCCGGTGGTCAATCACATGGTCTGGTACCGGGTCGGGGCCGCCGACGAGACACCGGGCGAGTCGGGCCTCGCCCACTTCCTGGAGCACTTGATGTTCCGGGGCACGACCCAGATCAAGGCTTCCCAGTTCTCCAAGATCGTCGCCCGCAACGGTGGCAACGACAACGCCTTCACCGCCCAGGACTACACCGGTTACTTCCAGAACGTGGCCCGCAACAAGCTCGACCTGGTGATGGGGCTGGAGGCCGACCGCATGGTCAACCTGCAGCTGGATGAGGACACGGTCCGGACCGAGCGCAACGTGGTCCTGGAGGAGCGGCGCTCGCGTACCGACAACAACCCCGCGGCGCAGCTCGGCGAGGCGATGCGGGCGGCGCAGTTCATGGCCCATCCCTACGGCATCCCGGTGATCGGCTGGAAGCACGAGATGGAGCGCTTGAGCTTGGCCCAGGCGCTGGCTTTCTACCGCCGCTACTACGTGCCCAACAATGCCATCCTCATCGTCGCCGGCGACGTCACGCTGGCGGAGGTGCGGGAACTGGCGGAGAAGCATTTCGGCCCGATCCCGCGCGGGCCCAAGATCACCCGCCGGCGGCCGCAGGAGCCGCCCCAACTGGCGCCGCGGCGCGTCATATTCGAGGACGCGCGCGTCCGCCAGCCGAGCATGCGGCGCACCTATCTCGCCCCTTCGCGCAGCGCCGGCGAGCGCGAGCAGGCGGTGGCGCTCAGAATTTTCTCCGAGATCCTCGGCGGCGACACGATCTCGCGCCTCTACCAAGCCTTGGTGGTGGAGCAGAAGATCGCATCGGGCGCCGGCTCCTGGTACCACGGCCTGAGCTACGACCGTTCGACCTTCGGCCTCTATGCGACCCCGGTGCCGGGTGGCGACGTCGCCTCGCTGGAGCGCGCCCTCGATGCCGTGGTGGCCGAGGTTCTCGCCGGCGGCATCACCGAGGCGGAGCTGAAACGGGCCAAGAACGGCCTCCTGGCCTCGATCGTCTACGCCCGCGACGACTTGAGCTCTGGGCCACGCGTCCTTGGCACCGCCCTGACCACGGGCCTCAGCATCGAGGACGTGGAAAGCTGGCCGGACGAGGTCGAGCGGGTCACGGCCGAGGGCGTGATGGCGGCGGCCCGCGCCGTTTTCGACAAGCGCCGCTCGGTGACCGGGCTGTTGCTGCCGGCACCGGCGAATTGAGGAGGGGCGGGATATGCAACGCTTGAGCCAGGCTCTCCTTGCTCTCGGCCTCCTGGTCCTGGCCTCGGCACCGGCGACGGCGATGCCTGGCAAGATCCAGGTCGTGACCAGCCCCGGCGGCGTCACCGCCTGGTTGGCAGAGGAGACGGCAGTGCCGATCATATCGGTGCGCTTCGCCTTTGCAGGCGGCGGCGCCCTCGATCCGGTGGGCAAGGAGGGCCTCGCCAACATGGTCTCGGGCCTGCTGGACGAGGGTGCGAGCGAGCTCGACGCGCTGGCCTTCCAGACCCGAAAGGACGAGCTGGCGATGCGGCTCAGCTTCGATGCCAGCCGCGACGACTTCTTCGGCAGCTTCGCGACCCTGAAGCGCAACCGGGACGCGTCCTTCGAGCTGTTGCGCCTGGCCCTGACGGCGCCACGATTCGATGAGAAGCCGGTTGAGCGAATTCGCCGCCAAATTATCGTCGGCCTGACCCGGGACCTGGAGCAGCCCCGGACCATCGCCGGACGCGACTGGTTCAAGGCCGTCTTCGGCGATCATCCCTATTGGCACGCGACCGACGGCACGTTGGACGGCGCCAAGGCGATCGCGCCTGACGACCTGAAGAGCTTCGTTCGTCGACGCTTTGCCAAGGACAATCTGAAGATCGCGGTGGTCGGCGACATCGACGCCGAGACCCTGGGCCGGCTGCTCGACCACACCTTCGGCGCCCTACCGGCGACGTCGGCGGCCGGATCGGTGCCCACGGCGGCCTTCGCCTCGCCCGGCGGCCTCAAAGTTATCCACCGCCCGATACCGCAGAGCACGATCTATTTCGGCCTCCCCGGCATCAAGCGCGACGACCCCGACTGGTACGTCGCGCACCTGATGAACTATGTGCTCGGTGGT
>JASLMY010000363.1 GCA_030746295.1 Alphaproteobacteria bacterium
GGCGGCCCGGGCGGGGCCGTAGCGGACCAGCGGCCGGGGCGCGCTTTCGATCCCGAGAAACCAGCCCTCGCGAGTGCTGCCGTCCGACAGCGGCACCACCTCGCGCCGCGCGGCCACGGTGAGGCGGACCGCTTCCCCGTCGCGGCGCACGGTGACGCTCAAGCGCCGCCCCTGGCTCGATTTTATGATGTCTTGCAGCGCCTCGAAGCTGTCGATGGAGACGTCGTCGATTTCGATGATACGGTCGCCCGCCTCGAAGCCGGCGGCCTCGGCGGCGCTGCCGGGACGCACCTTGCCCACGAGCGCCCGGCTCGCCGGCAGCAGGCCGAGCTCGCCGACGCGCCGCTCGATGCCGTCCAACTCGTCCGTAATGACCGCCGTCGGCGTCGCCGTCAGCGTCAGCTCCTGGTCCTGACGGCGGATCAGGAAGGCGAGCTCGCGCTCCGGGTTCATGAGGTAGGCCTGGACGATCTCCGAATAGCGTGCGACGGGGTCGCCGTCGATGGCGAGGACGACGTCGCCCTGCCGGAAGCCGGCCGCTTGGCCGGCGCCATCGGGCAAGACCCGGCCGATCTCGGGCGGGGTCACACGCTGCCCAAAGGTCCAGAAGATCAGGGTCAGGACCAGCATCGAATAGAGGATATTCGCCAGTGGCCCGGCGACCACGATCAGCACCCGCTGGAGGAGCGGCTTGTGGTGGAAGGCGACCTTGCGCTCGTCCTCGGTCAGCTCGTCGAGGATCTCGCCGTCCGGGGCGCTGCTCGCGTTCAGGTCGCCAAAGAATTTGACGTAGCCGCCGAGCGGCAGGACCGAGACCTTCCAACGGGTCTGGCGCCGATCGTACCAACCGAAGAGCTCGGGTCCGAAGCCGATGGAAAAGACCTCGACACGAACCCCGCACCAACGCGCCACCAGGTAGTGCCCCATCTCGTGCACGAAGACGAGCACGGTCAGCAGCACGACGAAGGCGAGGGCCGTCGACCCGAAATCCAAGAACGCCGTCATTCGCACACCATGACGGGACTAATTGACGCCGCCTGCCAGTTCCAACGCCAGGTGCCGGGCCCGCTGGTCGGCCGCCATGACATCCTCGAGCGAAACGATGGCGCCGTTCGGCAGCCGCGTCAGGGCCTCCTCGACGATGGCGACGATCTCAGGAAAACCGATCCGGCCCGCCAGGAAGGCCGCCACCGCGACCTCGTTGGCGGCATTGAGGATCACCGCCGCCGCCCCGCCGGTCCGCAAGGCCTCGCGCGCCAGCCTGAGGGCCGGAAAACGCGTCTCGTCCGGGGTCTCGAAGGTCAGGCTGCCGATCTTGGCGAGGTCGAGGCGCTCGGCCGGGGTCTGGATGCGGCGCGGCCAGGCCAGCGTGTAGGCGATCGGCGTTCGCATGTCGGGGGCGCCGAGCTGGGCTAGGACCGAGCCGTCGACATAGGCGACCATGGAGTGCACCACCGACTGCGGATGCACCAGCACCTCCAGTTGATCGACGTCGACGGGAAACAGGTGATAGGCCTCGATCAGCTCCAGGCCCTTGTTCATCATCGTCGCCGAGTCGACCGAGATCTTGGCGCCCATGTCCCAGTTCGGGTGCATCACCGCCTGCTCCGGCGTCACCTTCTCCAGGGCAGCGGCATCGTGCTTCAGGAAGGGACCGCCGGAGGCCGTCAGGATGATCCGCTCGACCGCTTCCGGGCGGTCGAAATCGAAGACCTGGAAGATGGCGTTGTGTTCGGAATCGACCGGCAGCAGGGTGGCGCCGCTGGTCTGCACTTCCTCCAGCATCAACGAGCCGGTACAGACCAGGCACTCCTTATTGGCCAGCGCTACGACCGTGCCTTGGCGAACCGCCGCCAAGGTCGGCTCCAAGCCGGCCGCGCCGACGATGCCCGCCATCACCCAGTCCGCTGGGCGTCCGGCCGCCTCGATCACCGCGTCCTGGCCGGCGGCGACCTCGATGCCGCTGCCCGAAAGCGTCGATTTGAGCTCGGCATAGCAATCGGCGTCACCGATGACCGCCACCTTGGCGTCAACGGCGCGGGCTTGTCGAGCCAGAAGCTCGACATTCTTGAAGGCGGTCAGCGCTTCGATCTCGTAGGCGCCCGCGTGGCGCCCGATCAGATCGAGGGTACTGCAGCCGATCGAGCCGGTTGCACCGAGCACCGATACCCTTCGAGGGTCGGTCTCCGCTCGTGACCAAGTGACGCTCATACGACTCCCCTTCCCCCAATCAAGGTCACAAGCGCGGCGGCCGGCACGGCGAACAGCAAGCCGTCGACGCGGTCGAGCAGGCCACCGTGACCGGGAATGAGATGGCCACTGTCCTTGGCATCGAAGCGCCGCTTGACGGCGCTCTCGGCCAGATCGCCGAGCTGCGCCACGACGGCCAGCAGGGCACCGGCGATGCCCAGCAACAAAAGCGGCGCCGCACCGGTCCACCCGGCCCAGAGGACACCGACGACGGCGGCCGATATCATGCCGCCGGCCAGTCCCGACCAGGTCTTCTTCGGGCTCCATCTGGGCGCCAGCTTCGGCCCCCCGATGGCGCGGCCGGCGAAATAGGCACCGGTATCGCAGGCCCAGACGACGAGAAAAACGCCCAGCACCAGCTCCATACCGAGTTCGGGCCGCGCCCGCAGCCAAACCAGGCCGATGCAAGGCAGGGCGAACCAGAGGCTGCCGAGTACGAGCCATCGCGCATCGCGTCCTCGGGTCCGTGCGACGAAGCCCAACAGCAGCGCCCCGCCGAGCGCGACGGCGATCGCGGGCGCCGGCAACGCAAGGTTCGCCAGAACAATGGCAAGCACCAGGACCGTGGCCTGGGCCGCCGCCATCGCCGCGTTGGCGGCACCGGTCAACCGTTCCCATTCCACCGCCATGATCACGGCCGTGAGGGCCACCGCGGCGGCAAACGGCCAGCTGCCGAGATAGATCAGCCCGATCGCCACCGGCGCCAACACCAGGGCGGAGAGAACGCGGCGGCCGAGCTGGCTCGACGCCGGCTCAGCCGCTGGTGGCGCCATACCGCCGCTCTCGGCGATGATATTCATCCAACGCCTCTCTCAGGCTGTCCTTGGTGAAGTCGGGCCATAG
>JASLMY010000364.1 GCA_030746295.1 Alphaproteobacteria bacterium
GTCTGGCTGGCGATGTCGTTGATGAGATCAACCACCTCGCCGATCTTCTGCGAGGCCTCGACCAGGCCTTGGACCTTTTGCGTCGCCTGTTCGGCGGCGCCGACCGCGCCGTTGGCGGTATCGGCCGAGGTCGCGACCTGGCCGGAGATCTCTCGGATCGAAGCCGAGAGCTCCTCGGAGGCGGAGGCCACGGTCTGCACGTTGGCGCTGGCCTGCTCCGAGGCGGTGGCCACGGTGGCGGCACGGCCCGAGGCGCCCTCCGCAGATGCCGTCATCGCCTGCGCCGTCGACTCCATCTCGGTCGATGCCGAGGAGACCAGATCGACGACGCTCTTGACGCTGGTCTCGAAACCGTCGGCCATTTCCAGCATAGCCTGACGGCGCTCTTCCTCTGCCTGCCGCTTGGCTGCCTCCTGCTCGGCTTGCAATCGCTCCATCTCCAAGGCGTTGTCCTTGAAGACCTGGACGGCGCGACCCATGTCGCCGATCTCGTCGCCGCGCTCGGCACCCTCGACATCGACGTTCTTGTTGCCCTTGGCCAGCTCGGTCATGACGTTGGTCATACTCGCCACCGGACGGGTAATGCCGCGGACGATGAAGAACAGCAACAGACCGGTAAAGACGACGAGCGCCAAAGTCGCGATCGCCAACTCGACGAATATCGTCATCGCCTGGCCCTCGATCTCGCCGGCCAGCGCCGTCAGGTCGCCGGCGACCTTGTCCTCGACCTGCTTCAGCAGGTTGATCTTGGCGGTGATCTGCTGGAACCAGTAGGTGCCCTCGATGCCGCCGGTATCGCCCGTTTCCTTACTGTCGATGGCGATTTTGCGCATGCGGGCGACCTCGTCGACCTCCTTGCCACTGACGATCCGCTTATAGGCGGCGCGCTGCTCCGCCGTGGCGTAGAGGTCGAAAGTCGCCATGTAGGTGTCCTGCATCGCGATCAACTGCAGGAACTTGCGGTAGATGGCGGGCTGGAACTCGCCGGCGCTGAAGCCGCCGGCGCCCATGGCGCGCTCGATGCCGGCCCGCTCCTTCGCCTGAAGGAAGGCGATGTAGGCGGTGATCGCCTTGCTGACGGCGTCATTGTTGCTGGACTGCACCATCTCCTCGACGACGCCAAGCAGCTTGGCAATGGTACCGGTATAGTAGCCGGCCATCTGCGGCACCGTGGCGGAGAGTGAGGAGACCTTGCCGCGCATGGCGTCGAGGCCATCGATAGCTTGGCGCGCCGTGCTCACCTTCTCGACCAGACCCTGACCGTAGGCGGCGGCATCGAACGCGCCCAGCGCCGTCAACAGGCCCTTGCGCTTGCCGTCGGTGTCCTGACGTTGGGTTGGCAGGGTGTCGGCGAAATTCTTGCCTTTGCTGGCGATGAAGCCGGCCGACCGGCCGCGCTCTTTCTGCATCTCGTGCACCAGCGCGCTCACCGTCGGAGCCAGCTGCGCCAGTTCGTTCAGCGCCTGCATCTCTTGCTGCTCGGCGTAGCGGTCGGTCATGACGATGCCGGCATAGACCAGCAGCCCGGCCACCGGCAGTGCCATGGCCAGCAGCAGCCGGTTGCCGATACGGATGTTCTTGAATACGGAAAAGCCCGCTCCTCTAAGGCGCGGTTGCGTACTTGGTGCGTCGGAATGGACGGTTGTCTCTTTCCTCTGGACGCTCTCGTTGGTGGCCATTTCTGATCCCCCGATCAAAACGGTTTCAAGAAATACTCTGACTAAGCTCGGAATAGTTTCGTTCGATTTCGTTAATATTCTCCGAATGCCGCCGAGTATGATTGGATGTTTATTTGGAAGGGCTATCGAAACATGGGTCTCTCCCAGCCGTAGCTGCCGCGAAGGACGCGGGCTGCTTTCTTGCCATGGCTGATATGGCTAGTCTGTGGGGTCATGAATCCGAACCGGAAGAGCAGGTTTGCAGAGGGCGGTCGCGATGGACGATCGGCGATCGTCGAGGTGGCGCCGTGATCATCGAGCGCGTTGAGACCATCCCCATCCGCATCCCGCTGGCCAAGGACTTCGGAGGCAGCGTCTATCATGTGACCAGCCGTGCCACGGTGGTGACCCGGCTCTACCTGAAGGACGGGCGCGTGGCGGAAGTCTACAACGGCGACAATCGGGACGAGGGGGCCGAAGTCGCTCGGCTGGTCGCCGAGGACCTGGCGCCACTCGTCGTCGGTGCCGACATGCGCGACTGGCGCCGGCTCCACCAGCGGCTGTGGGACCGGGTGCCGGCGGCGGCGATGGCGCCGAAGCTGTTGCTGGAGGCGATCGCCTGCCTCGATACCGCGGTATGGGACGCGCTCGGCCGGCTCTACGGCGTCTCTGTCGCCCGGCTGATGGGCGGCGCGCACGACTCGCTCCCGATCATCTCCATCGCCGGCTACTACGAGGCGGGGAAGACGCTCGACGATCTCGGTGCCGAGATGCGGACGCTCCAGGCTCGCGGGATGGGCGGTGCCAAGGTCAAGGTGGGCGGCCTCTCGGCGGAGGCCGATGCCGAGCGCGTCGCCGCTTGCCGCGAGGCCGCCGGTCCCGACTTTCTGTTGGCCGTCGATGCCAACCGGGGCTGGGGACGCGGCGAGGCGATCCGCTTCGCCCGCCTGGTCGAGCACCTCGACATCGCCTGGTTCGAGGAGCCCTGTCACTGGTTCGACGATGCCCGGGCCATGGCCGAGGTCCGCCAGGCGACCTCGATCCCGATCAACGCCGGGCAGAGCGAGATCACGCCCCACGGGATCCGGCGCCTGATCGAGTCCGGTGCCGTCGACATCGTCAATTTCGATGCCTCCGAGGCCGGCGGCCCCACGGCCTGGGCCGAGTCGGCGGCGCTCTGCCGGATGGCCGACATCGCCATGAGCCACCACGAGGAGCCGCAGATCGCACTCCACCTCCTGGCCTCGACCCCGAACGCGATTTGCGTCGAATGCTTCGCCGATCCAGAGCGCGACCCTATCTGGCCCGGCTTGCTGCTGGAGCCGCCGCTTGTCGCCGACGGCCGCATTCATGTTGACCTGAGCCCCAAGGCTCCCTCATTCATAAGGAGAGTCCTGTTGCTGCATAACTCATTGTTGATGGGTTCGCGAG
>JASLMY010000365.1 GCA_030746295.1 Alphaproteobacteria bacterium
GTCGACGCGCACAGCCGCTCCACGACGCCAAATATCTTTGCCGTCGGCGACGTCACCGATCGGATCAACCTGACCCCGGTGGCGATCATGGAGGGCCACGCCTTTGCCGACAGCGAGTTCGGCGGCCGGCCGCGCGCGCCCGACCACCAGAACGTCGCCGCAGCGGTCTTCTCGCAGCCGCCGATCGCGACCGTGGGCCTGACCGAGGCCGAGGCACATGCCGAATTGGGCGAGGTCGACATCTACAAGTCGAGCTTCCGGCCCTTGAAGCACACGCTGACGGGGCGCCAGGAGATGACGATGATGAAGCTCGTCGTCGAGCCGGAGAGCGGCCGCATCGTCGGCGCCCACATGCTGGGTGCCGACGCGCCCGAGATCGTGCAGGCGGTCGCGGTCGCGATCAAGTGCGGCGCCACCAAGGCGGACTTCGATGCCACCGTCGGCATTCACCCCACGGCGGCCGAGGAATTCGTCACCATGCGTACCAAGTGGCAGCCACCCGAGGCGGCCGCGGCAGAGTAATGGCCGCACCCGGCGTGGGGTAACGATTCTTTGCATCCCTAGGGCCGGGGGCGTATATAGGGCGCTCATTTTCGCCGAGGACAAGGTCATGGCAGACGATTGGAGCGTCAGCGGTTGGCGTCAGAGGCCGGTCAAGCAGGCCCCGGAATACCCGGATTCGGCGGCGCTCGACGCCGTCATCGACAAGATCAGGAGCTTTCCGCCGCTGGTCTTTGCCGGCGAGGTCGTGGAGATGCGGCGCAAGCTCGCCATGGTCGCCGAGGGTAAGGCGTTCCTGCTGCAGGGCGGCGACTGTGCCGAGAGCTTCGCCGAGTTCCATCCCGACAATATCCGCGACACCTTCCGGGTGCTGATGCAGATGTCGGTGATCCTGACCTATGGCGGCTCGCTGCCGGTGGTCAAGGTCGGGCGCATGGCGGGCCAGTTCGCCAAGCCGCGTTCCGAGCCGATCGAGGTTCAAGAAGGCGTCGAGTTGCCCATCTACCGCGGCGACATCATCAACGGTATCGAGTTCGACCCGGCCTCCCGCCACCCGGACCCGGATCGGCTGTTGCAGGCCTATAGCCAGGCGGCGGCGACGCTGAACCTGCTGAGAGCCTTTGCCCAGGGCGGCTATGCCGACTTGCACGCGGTGCACGGCTGGAATTTGAGCTTCGTCGACGGTACCCCGGCGGCCAAGCGCTACCGCGACATGGCAGACCGGATCGCCGAGGTGCTGGACTTCATGGAGGCCTGCGGCATCACCGGCGAGAAGGTGCCCGAGGTCCGCCAGACCGACTTCTACACCAGCCACGAGGCGCTGCATCTGCCCTACGAGGAGGCGATGACCAGGCGCGACACGATCACCCGTTCGGGCGGCTGGTTCGACACCTCGGCGCACATGGTCTGGATCGGCGACCGCACCCGCCAGGTCGATAGCGGCCATGTCGAATTCTGCCGCGGCATCTTCAACCCGATCGGCCTCAAGGCCGGGCCGAGCCTGGAGGTCGACGAGTTCCTGCGCCTGATCGAGATCCTCAATCCCGAGAACGAGGCCGGCCGATTGACGGTGATCTGCCGGATGGGCTCGGACCAGGTGCTGGAGAAGCTGCCGCCGCTGATCCGGGCCGCCAAGGCCGAGGGCGCCAAGGTGGTCTGGTCGTCCGATCCCATGCACGGCAACACGGTCAAGTCCTCGACCGGCTACAAGACCCGGTCGTTCGACCGCGTCCTGGCCGAGGTCCGGGGCTTCTTCGCCGTGCATCAGGGCGAGGGCACGCACGCCGGCGGCATCCATGTCGAGATGACCGGCAAGGACGTCACCGAGTGCATCGGCGGTGCCCAGTTGATCGACGAGACGCAGCTCGGCTCGCGCTATCACACCCATTGCGATCCGCGCCTCAACGCCTCGCAGAGCCTGGAGCTCGCCTTCCTGATCGCCGAGACGCTGAAGCAGCAGCGCGAGGCCGCCGGGCCGCGGACGGTCGCGGCCGAGTAGGGCGCCGGCCGCGGCCGGACCCCGTGGGGGTGGCGATGGACCTCGAAAGCCAGATCGGCCGCGAGACCGATCATTACTTCCGGCGCACCAAGGCCGCGGTCGAGCGCTACGGCGACGTCCAGGTCACCTACGCCGTCTTCATGCGCCGGCCGGTGATCTTCACCCCCAGGCTGATGGTCGAATGGCTGGAGCAAGTGGCGACGGCGCGCCAGACCAGCTTCGAGATCCGCCCCTGCTTCGAGGAGGGCGATTGGGTCGGCGCCGGCGAGCCGCTCGTCTACTTGACCGGCTCGCTCTACCACCTGGTCGACCTGGAGACGCTCTACCTGCAAAAGCTCGGGCCGCCGTGCGTCGCCGCCTACAACGCCTTCGTCATGTGCATGGACATGCCCGAGACGGCCTTCCTGGCGATGGACGCGCGCCATTGCGCCGGTGCCGAGATGGCCGAGATGATGGCCTATGCGGCGAGCGTCGGCAGCGAGGCCGCCAAGCGCGAGGCCGGCGCCAAGGGCTTCATCGGCTGCGCCACCGACTTCACGGCCCACTATTTCGGCCTCCAAGGCGGTCTCGGCACCATGCCGCACGCGCTGATCGGCTATGCCGGCTCGACCGTGCGGGCGGCCGAGATGTTCCACGAGACCTTTCCGGATTCACCCCTGACCGTGTTGGTCGACTATTTCGGCCAGGAGGTCACGGACTCGCTTGCCGTCTGCGCCCGCTTTCCCGAGCTGTCGGCGGCCGGCAAGGTGGCGGTGCGGCTCGACACCCATGGCGGCCGCTTCGTCGAGGGCCTGGACCCGTCGCTCTCCTACGCGGTCTTGGAGAAGCACGTGCCGAACGCGGTCCGCCAATATCGCACCGAGAACGAGCTCCGCTGGCTGGTCGGCACCGGGGTCTCGGCGGCGGCGATCTACCACATGCGCCAGACCCTCGACG
>JASLMY010000366.1 GCA_030746295.1 Alphaproteobacteria bacterium
TCGTCCCCAGCCCCGACCACATCCACCTCTTCGTCGCCGGTGGCGAGGCCGGGCGCTTCTCGGCCTTCATTCCCGGCTGGGGCCACATGACGAGCCCGGTGCTGCGGGCGGTCGACGGCCGGGCGCCGGTCAGCGGCCCGGTCTGCGTCGACGGCACCTGCTATCTTTGAAGATCCAATACCTCAGCAAAGGAGGGACCATCATGGTAAGCACCAACGGCAGCGGCCAGCCGGTCTACGACCCGCGCGGCGTAGTCGAGGCCGAGCCGAGGCCGCTCGCCGAACGGGTTGCCGGCCTCGACGGGCTGCGCCTCGCGGTCCTGGACAACACCAAGTGGAACGCCGGCAGCCTGCTCAGGCGAACCACCAAGCGCCTGGCCGAGGAAGCCGACCTTGCGGCGGTCAACTACTACCGCAAGGAGAGCTTCTCCAAGGTCGCAGCACCCGAGCTGATCGCGGAGATCGTCGCCGACAACGACATCGCAATCACCGCGATCGGCGACTGAGGCTCGTGCACGTCGTGCTGTATGCATGACGGGGTCAGCTTGGAGACGCAGCACCTGCCCACGGCGGTGATCGTCACCAGCGAATTCGAGCACGAGGCGGCGGTGCAGCGGGCGGCGCTGGGCATGGACGCTTTAGCGCCGGCGGTGATTGAGCACCCGCTCAGCACCTTGACGGACGAGGAGATAGAGGCGAGGGCCGAGGCCGTGGTGAAGCAGATCAAGGAGATCTGGCGCGGCGGCTAGCCCTTATCCGACATAGAGGGGCCAATGACGACGCGCACCACGAAGCCGAGACCCAAGTCAGCCGAGCCGTCGTCGGGAGCGGCCCCTTGAAGGCCTCCGTCCCGATCGACCGAGACCTGGTGCTGGTCGGTGGCGGCCACGCCCACCTCGCCGTCATCAAGCGCTTCGGCATGCGGCCCGAACCCGGCCTGCGCCTGACCGTGATCGCCCGGGACGTGCTGACCCCCTATTCCGGCATGCTGCCGGGCCTGGTCGCCGGCCATTACGACCACGCCCAGGCCCATATCGACCTGCGCCCGCTCTGCCGCCTCGCCGAGGCGCGCCTTTACCACGCCACCGCCGTCGGCCTCGACCTGGAACGCCGGCTCGTGCACCTGGCCGAGCGGCCGCCGGTGCCTTTCGACCTGCTGTCGATCGATATCGGCTCGACGCCGAGCACGGCCGGCATCGAGGGCGCCGAGCACGCCCTGCCGGTGAAACCGGTCGATCGCTTCGTCGACCGCTGGGCCGAGCTGGCGGCCGAGGTACTGGCCGGCACGGGCCCCTTTCGCCTCACCGTCATCGGCGCCGGTGCTGCCGGCACCGAGCTCAGCCTCTGCCTGCAATATCGGCTCGCCCGCGCCCTGGAGTCGGCCGGCGGTGATCCCGCCCGGCTGGAGATCACGCTGCTTTCCGATCGCCCGGAGCCCTTGCCCGACCATGCACCGCCGGTCAGCCGGGCGATGCGCCGTTTCCTGGAGGCACGCAATGTCCGTCTCGCCGCCGGCGACATCGCGGCCTTCAGCGCCCGCCGGCTGCCGAAGTCGGGGGTCTACGCGGTCCGCCAGGGACCGGCGCTGGCCCGAAACTTATGTCGCGCCGCCAGAGACCGACCGCTGAAGCCCTACCGACCGCAGCGCCGCACACTGGCGCTCATTTCCAGCGGCAACCCTTATGCGATCGCCTCGTATGGCCCGCTTGCACTCGAAGGGGCGTGGGCCTGGCGGCTCAAGGACTGGATCGATCGGCGCTGGATGCGGAAATACCAAGAGCTGCCGAAGATGGCGGAAGCAGCGGACTCCGCGGACGGCTCCGGTGCCTTCGAGATGCGCTGCGGCGGCTGCGGCGCCAAGGTGGCGAGCCCGGTGCTAAGCCGGGTCCTGGGCCGTCTCAGCCAGCAATCAAACGCCGATGTCGTAGTCGGTCTGGCGGCGCCCAACGACGCCGCGGTCCTCGCCCCGCCGGTGGGCAAGCTGCTGGTCCAGACCGTCGATCACTTCCGCGCCTTCATCGACGATCCTTACCTTTTCGGCCGCATCACCGTGAACCACTGCCTGGGCGACATCTATGCCATGGGCGCGGCGCCGCGGACGGCACAGGCGCTGGTCTCGCTGCCCTACGGTCCCGAGGCCAAGGTCGAGAGGCCGACCTGGAGCAACTTCTGGGCGGCGCCGTCAGGGCGCTCGGAGAAGCGGACGTCACGCTCATCGGCGGCCACACCGGCGAGGCGGCAGAGCTCGCCTTCGGTCTCGCAGTCAATGGCGAGGCCAACGCGGATAACCTGCTGAGGAAGGCCGGGGCCCGCCCGGGCGACGCCCTGATCCTGACCAAGCCGCTCGGCACCGGCGCCATCTTTGCCGCCGACATGCGCGGCGAGGCCCGTGGCGACTGGGTCGATAGCGCCATCGCCGCCATGCTGGTCTCCAACCGCCGAGCGGCCGAGTGCCTGCAGGCCCACGGCGCGGGCGCGGCGACCGACGTCACCGGCTTTGGCCTGCTAGGCCATCTGATCGAGATATTGAACGCGTCAAGCGCGCGAGCCGAGATAGACTGGCGCGCGATCCCGGGGCTGGCCGGCGCCGAAGAGCTGATCACCGCCGGCATCACCAGCTCGTTGCAGCCGGCCAACGAGGCCTTCGCCTCGGCCCTCGACGGCCAAGAGGTCGCCGATGCGGGTCGGCGCGGCCTGCTCTTCGATCCGCAGACGGCGGGTGGACTGCTGGCCACTTTACCGGCGGAACGGGCCGAAGACTGTCTGGAGGCACTTAGCGAGCAGGGCTACGCGGAAGCCGCCGTCATCGGCCGGGTCGTCGAGGCGGAAGGAGGAGCGCCATTGGTCGTGCTCGGACGCTAGCAGTCTGTCGGACTTTGGGAGTGTTTTCGGTTAGAACCGTGCCATGGTCAAATTTGTCGACTGCGAGCGGG
>JASLMY010000367.1 GCA_030746295.1 Alphaproteobacteria bacterium
GTGCCCCCAGGCCGCGCACCAGGGGAGCGCCGTTGCAGGTCCACTCGGTGATCGCCCGGGCCCGGAACTCGTCGCCGCGATACTGCGCCACCGCCAGCCCGCCCTCGCTGACGCCGAGCATGAAGAGACGCTGCTTGTCGACCCAGGGCAGGCGCCGGAAGCGATGCACCGCGTAGGAGATCTCGGCCGCCCGAAAGTCGAAGACGTAGACGTTTCGCCCGCCCCGCAGGGTCGCAGGGTCGCATTGGCGGGGCCGGAAGCGGCGCGCGAAGCTGTCGGGTGCAACGACCGCAAAGCCGCGCCGGGCCATCGCCCTGAGCGGCGTCAGACCGTCGAGGCCGGCGCAACCGTGGAGGTAGAGGACGGTCGGGAACTTGGCGCCGCGGGCGGCGCCGAGATAGGCCGCGAGCGCCTTGTCGTTCATCCGCGTCACCACCGCCTGGCCCCCTTCGGTGCCGGCATCACCACGAAGGCGCGATCGAAGGTGCGGGCGATATCGCTCTCGGCCTCCGACAGCGGGCCAAGCTCGGCGGGCTTCTGTTGGACCGGCGGCGGCGGGGCCGTCTTCGGCGGCGGCGTCACCGTCGGTGCGGGCTTCGGCGCCACCTCGGCGCTCTCGCAGGCGGCCAGCAACGCCAACAGCCCAATGACCGGAAACAGAAGCCGCATACCGCTGATCTCCCCCCGTCGGGACCCGTCCCGAGCCATGCCTACTGCCGGCCCGAGGTCGCATACGGCGCCGGTGGCAGCGATTCGTGGGGGGTGATTCTGCGGCAGCCGCCGGGCAGGGACAAGACGTGCCCGGGCGGCCTTAGTCTGGTGCCGAAAAGACCGCCTCAGAAGGCGAATTCGAGCTCGCTATCGACATAGGCGTCATGCATGGCGCCGAGAAAGGAGGTGACGCTGCGGCTCACGGGACACGCCGTCGAGGTCGCCTCGGCGATCGTGGTCCGAAGGATCGTGTGGATGTCCTCGCTTCCCAGCAGGCCCTCGCCGCTGAGCTTGACGATCAGCTGGCCGACGGTCTGGGCGGGGTCGATGCCGCCGTTCCCGGGATCCTGTCGTTTCGCCATGCTGCCGCTCCGCCGCTCCGATTGAGCCTGCGACCAGAATAGCGCGGCAAAGGTGAACGAGCCGTAAACGCCCTGGGCGCTTGCGAGGCGGCGGTCAGATCGCGGTCATGCCGCCGTCGACGACCAGCTCGGCGCCGGTGACATGGCGCGCCTCGTCGGAGGCCAAGAACAGAATCGCGTTGGCGATGTCAGCCGGCTGACCGGGCTCGCCGATCGGGATCGTCGCGATCCGTTCCTGCCAATTGGCTTCGACATCGCCGCCGCCGAGGCCCATGACCTGGTTGCCCATGTCGGTCCGGATGATTCCCGGATGCACCGAATTGCAGCGGATGCCATAGCCCTTGCGCCCGCAGTAGATCGCCACCGACTTGGTCAGTTGGCGAACCGCGCCTTTAGAGGCACCGTAGGCGGCGAGATGCGGCGTGGCGATCAGGCCGGCGATCGAGGACAGGTTGACGATGGCACCACCCGTCGCCTTCATGGCCTCGACGCCATAGCGGCAGCCGAGGAAGACCCCCTCGACGTTGACCTCCTGGACCGCCCGCCACTGCTCCAAGTCGGTATCCTCGATCACCTGGCTGTCGCGGGTGGCCAAGATGCCGGCGTTGTTGACCAGGATGTCGAGGCGGCCGTGCCGCCCAGTGACCTCACCCATCAGCCGCTGCCAGTCGGCCTCCAGGCGCACGTCCTGGGCGACGAAGGCGGCCTCGCCGCCGAGCGCCTGCGCAACCGCCGCGCCGGCCGCCTCGTCGCGGTCGGCGACAGTGACGATGGCGCCTTCCTCGGCGAGGCGCCCGGCGGTGGCGCGGCCGATTCCGGTGCCGGCACCGGTGACGATCGCCACTTTGTCTTGTACACGGCCCATGTCTTTCCCTCCCTCGTCTGCAATACGGGCGTCGCGTTCCGCTCAAGTCCCGCTCAGCTCTCGGCCGGCCCGTCTGCGCGCACTGTCGCGCAAGGTCTCGTTCTTAAAGCGCCACAATTCATGGCGCAGAACATCCAAGCGCAATCGCATCGCGTCGACAACCGAGCCGGAGCCACCATAGAGGCTGCGATAGTCGTCGATGAAGGTCCGGTAGCGGAATTTCTTCCGCCGCGCGTAGCCCGAGCCCGCATAGTGGATGAAGTAGGCCTCCAGCCGTCGCTCGTCGTCGCCCAAGATCTCCATACGATTGAAGCGCGGGTCCAGCGACTGTGCCTCGAGGCCGTGCCGGTTGACCAGATAGTTGATGTAGGTCTGATCCACGAGCCGCAGGGATTCGTCTATCATTCCGACCTCCTCCAGCTGGAAGAGGTCGAACAGGGGACAACCGCGCGAGCAGAGGATGACACCGGAATTGTAGTAGACGGGCCGACCATCGTGCCGAGGCCAGTCGCCTTCCAGGCCGAGCAGTCGGGAAACGGCATCGATCTCTACCGTCCGGTCGGCGTAGCCGCCCTCGTCGAACATGTAGACGACTTCGGGATCGGCATAGGTCTCGAAGATGTCCGGCGCATGCGGCGCTACCAGAATATCGGCGTCGAGATAGAGGACGCGGTCGTATTCGGCCAGCAGCTCCTTCATGAACAGCTTTTGGATTTTCGCCGCCCTCGCCATGTTGTAGATCAGGCCTTCGGGGCGCGAAAGCTGGAGCTTGGTTCGAACGATCAGCTCGGCCCCGACTCGGGTCGCATAGTCGGCAAAGGCGTGCCGCGCATAGCGGTACGTCGGGTCATTGCCGATCATGATCGTGTAGATGGCTCTTTTCATCAGGGCCCGCGGCTCGAAAATGGGTGCCGTCGTGCAGAGGTGCCGAAGTGGTCCCGCGTCGATTTCTGCTGGCGAGGCGGGCAGAGACTATTGAGGCTTC
>JASLMY010000368.1 GCA_030746295.1 Alphaproteobacteria bacterium
GTCCTGGACAGGGGCGAGCATTTCGGGGCGGCATTCAATTTCTCCTACGAGGTGAACCGCAACGTCTTGTCGATCGTCGAGGACATTGCGGCATACGACGGCCGCCGCGTCGAGGTGGTCATCGAGCAGACGGTCAGACAGGAGGTTCCCGACATGCAGTTGAGCTGTGCCAAGGCGCGTCAAGACCTCGGCTGGAAAGCGCGCTACACGTTTGCCGAGGCGCTTCGCGAGACCTGCACCGAATACCGCGAGAACTTCGAACGCTACCAGCGCCAGATTTTCGGTCCTTGACGGCTCGGCGCCTTTGACGACGGGGCCGAAACCATGAGCCCGTATCGGGGATACCGACGCCGACAAGCCCGAGGGACGGCTGCAATTGGGTAAGACGGTCTGAATTCAATGATCGACCTCATATTGCTCCTGGCTTGGCTTGCGGGTGCGCTGACCGTCTGTGCCGCTTGCTATGCCGGCGTCTCGGCCGCGACGGGACCGGAACTCGCCCTGCGCCTGCGTCTTGTCGTCACCGTCGTCGTCGTGCTGGTCGGCCAGTACCTGGTCGGCCTGGCGCTCCTGTTGAGCGGCGCATTCGGCATCGAGGCGCTGGTCGCGGTCTTCGCCCTGGCGGCCGCCTATCTCGGCTGGGCTTTGCGGTCGACGGCGGCCCGCGCCTTCGTCGCGGCCGACCTCGACCGGGTGCGCACGACGACGCTGGCGCCGTCGCTGCCGACGCGGTGGCGCAAGTACCTCGCCGTTGCCGCCGCTATCGCCTTCCTCTATGCGCTCAGGGCAACCGTCACGCCGCCGATGGATTGGGACTTCCTCACCTATCACGGTCCCCGCGCGGCCTTTTGGGTTCAGGAAGGCCGACTGACGCACAGCTACGACGCGGTAGGGCTTTGGGAGTTCTACCGGTCCTTGCCGATGGCCGGCGACATGCTCTCGGCGTGGTCCATGGTGTTGGTCGGCGGCGATGTGGCGATCGCGCCGACGTGGACCTGCATCTGGCTGGCGACCGGCATGGCCGCCCATGCGGCCGTTCGAGGCCTGGACGGTGCCGGGCGGCATGCCGTGTTGGCGGCCGCGATCGTTCTGTCGTTGCCCGCCAGCTTCCATCACATGTCATCGGGCTATGTGGACAACGCCGTCCTTTTGGGCCTGCTGGCCGGAATCGTCTGTTTCGTCGAAGCCGAAAGAGCCGGGCGCTTCTGGCTCGCGACCATGGGCCTCGTCGCATGCGCGCTCGCGGTGGCGCTGAAGTGGACGGCCCTGCCCTTCATGGCGACGAGTGCCGCGCTTTGGCTCTGGCTCTTCTATCGACATCGCCGGGAAATCCCGATCGGGCCGACCGTCTGCGGTCTCGTGCTCATGCTCGCGACGGTCCTGATTTGGCCCCTTTTGTTGTGGATCCAGAACGGCAACCCGCTCTATCCCTTCCCGATCGACGTCTTCGGCTTCGAATTCGCCGGCTCCACCGCCTCGGACCGCGAGTGGGGAGACCCTCCCAATCCCAAGTTGGGCTTGCTCAAGACCGCCCACAGCTTCTTCTTCTGGGGTTTCCACGCGAACCCGCTCTTTCACAACGGCTTTGGCCCCGGCGGATTGCTGATCTTGCTGGCCGGGTCGACCCGGCTGACGCCGATGGAATTTCGATGCCGGCCGACCTTTACCGTCAGCCTGGCCGTCGGCATCCTGCTGCTGCTCTGGATGATGCAGACCCAGATCGAGAACCCCGGCCTCGACGAGGCGCGATACGCGCTCTTTACGGTCAGTTTGGCGACCATCGCCGTGGCTTGCAGCCGGGCTCGCTGGGCGACTGGGCTCCTGACGGTGGTGCTGGTCGCGAACCTCTTCTACGCCTTGCCGTGGCGCTGGGGCGGTCTCGATTTCTTGGGCGTGGCGGCGTGCGTGGGTGCGGGCGCCGCCCTCGCCACGCTCATCTGGTTGGTCTGGCGGCGTCCGGGGCGCCTACGGGCGACCCTGGTCGTGGCCGGTTGCCTCAGCCTCGTCGTGGCAACTTTGATGAGGCCATATTTCCGTGCCGACTACTATTCCGGATTGGCCCAAAAGCGCCACTTCAATTCCGGCCCGCTCTCGTTCTTCTTGAGCGTTCACGCCTATCCGATCTGGGAGAAGTTGGCCGAGGCGGACCCCTTGGTCGTCGCCGTGGCCGCCGGTACCAGACGATATCCGACCCACTGGTACATCTATCCGCTGCTCGGCGACCGCTATCAGCACCGTCTCGTATACATTCCGACCGGCCTTTATTTCCCGGACGAACGAGAGGCCGCCTCGCCGCTCGACATCGAGCGTGCCGGACGGCGCTGGCTCGCCGAGCTCGAGGCACGGGCTGTCGACGTCGTCATGCTCTACGCCCCGGATCCGATCGAGTTCCGTTGGATCGCCGCCTACCCGCAATATTTCAAACGCATCGCCGCCAGCGGCCGCGGTGACTCTGCCCTCTACGCCGTCGATCTGAAAGCGCTCAGGCTCGCCGCTCGGCCCGGTCGCGCGGTCGCGGAGCCGTCGTGAAAGGCGCCCCGGCGTTGCCGTCGAGCTTGGCCGAGGGCGCCGACTATCGCGGCATCGCCGTCGTCGGCCTCGCGGCAGTAATGTTGGTGGCGCTTTGGCTCGCCGGCTACGGCGCGGGCGACGGCATGCTCGGCTTTCCGCTGGACGATGCCTGGATCCACATGGTCTACGGCCGCGGCCTGGCGGCGGACGGCACCTTCACCTACAACCCTGGCACGCCGTCGACCGGGGCGACCTCGCTGCTCTGGGCTTGCGTGCTGGGCGGCTTGCACCTGCTTTTCGGCGCTGCCTCCGTGGGGACCATTGTCGTCGCGAGCTTCGTCGTCAACGGCGCCTTGTTCCTGGT
>JASLMY010000369.1 GCA_030746295.1 Alphaproteobacteria bacterium
CGGCGAAGCCGAGGAAGTGATCGCGGGCGGCACCCGCCTTGACGCGGCGCGAGCCCGATATGTTGGTCGCCAAGACACCACCCAGGGTCTGAGCCCGGCCGCCACCGTCCCAAAGACGCGAAAGGTCCGCCGGCTCGAAGGCCAGCTGCTGACGGCTTTGCGCCAGCAGGCCCTCGATCTCGTCGAGTCGCGTGCCGGCGCCCGCGGTCAGCACCAGCTCGTCCGGCTCGTAGAGGGTGACGCCCGAAAGACCGCCGAGGTCGACCGCGTAGTCCGTCTCCACCGGGCGGCCAAGCTGTCGCTTGCTGCCGCCGCCCCGTATCTCCAACGGCGTCGCTTCCGCCGCCGCCCAGGCGACGAGCTCCGCCAACGCCTCGGCATCGGGTGGCTTGAAGACCTCGACCATCAGAACCGCGGGATGTCCGGAAAGGGCAGCTCGCCGCCACTGACGTGCATACGGCCGAGCTCGACGCAGCGGCGCAGCTCCGGAAATACCTTGCCGGGGTTGAGGCGGTTCTCGGGATCGAAGGCGCACTTGACCCGCATCTGCTGGTCGAGATCGGTCTCGGTGAACATCTCGCCCATGAGGTCGCGCTTCTCGACGCCGACGCCATGCTCGCCGGTCAAAACGCCACCGACCTCGACGCAAAGGCGCAGGATGTCGGCGCCGAAGGCCTCGGCCCGCTCCAACTCGCCCGGCTGGTTGGCGTCGTAGAGGATCAGGGGGTGCAAGTTGCCGTCGCCGGCATGGAAGACGTTGGCGACGCGGAGGCCGTACCGCGTCGACAGCTCCGCCATGCGGGCCAGCACGCGGGGCAGCTGGCGGCGCGGAATGGTGCCGTCCATGCAGAAATAGTCGGGGCTGATCCGCCCGATCGCCGGGAAGGCCGCCTTGCGCCCGGCCCAGAACTGCAGCCGCTCCGCTTCACCGTCGCTGATCCGCAGGTTGACGGCACCGCGCCCCTCGGCGATCTCGCGCACCCGGCCGGTCAGGTGTTCGACCTCGGCCTCGGGCCCGTCCAGCTCGACGATCAGCAGACTCTCAACGTCCAGGGGATAGCCACAATTGGCGAAGGCCTCGGCGGCGTGGATTGCGTCCCGGTCCATCATCTCGATGCCGCCCGGGATGATGCCGGCGCCGATGATGTCGGCGACGGCGGCACCGGCGTCCTCGTTGCTGGCAAAGCCGATCAGCAACGCCACCGCCGTCTCGGGCTTCTTCAGGATCCGAACCGTGACCTCGGTGATGACCCCGAGCAGCCCCTCCGAGCCGGTCATCAGGCCCAAGAGGTCGTAGCCCTCGGCGTCCAGATGCTTGCCACCGAGGCGGACCACTTCGCCCGACATCAACACCACCTCGAGGCCGAGGATATTGTTGGTGGTGAGGCCGTATTTGAGACAGTGGACGCCGCCGGAGTTCTCGGCCACGTTGCCGCCGATCGAGCAGGCGATCTGGCTGGAGGGATCGGGCGCATAGTAGAAGCCGGCCCCCTCCACCGCCTGGGTGATGGCGAGGTTGGTGACCCCCGGTTGGGTGCGGACCGCCCGGTTCTGGTAGTCGATCTCTAGGATGCGGTTGAACTTGCCGAGGCCGAGCAGAACGCCGTCGGCGAGCGGCAGGGCGCCGCCAGAAAGCGAGGTGCCGGCACCCCGCGGCACCACCTTGATGCCGCGCCGGTCGCAAAGGCTCAGGATTTCGGAAACCTGTTCCGTCGTCTCCGGCAGGACGACCAGTAGCGGCTTCTGCCGATAGGCCGTCAGACCATCCGATTCATAGGCGCGCAGCGCCGCCTCGTCGGCGACCACGCTCTCTCTCGGCACGATTTGGGCCAACGCCTCGATCAACGTGTCACGCTGCCCGATGATGGCCGCTTCCGGCGCCGGCATCTTCATGGCTCGGCTCCCGCTCGATCCTCGATGAAGACTCTAGGGCGTTTGGAGCTGAATAAGTAGGGGCTGCGCGACGTCCAAAAACAGAAAAAGCCGCGTCTCTCGACGCGGCCCCTCGGCGCCGTCGCGCGTGGCCGACCTCAGCCCTGGCGGGCCTTGAAGCGGCGGTTGGTCTTGCAGATGACGTAAACGCGGCCCTTGCGCCTGACAACCCGGCAGTCGCGGTGGCGCTTCTTCACCGATTTCAGCGAGTTGACGACCTTCATTGCCTTTTTCCTTCCGCCATCCTGTCCGGGCGAGGCCGGCGGAACATACTGAGACCCGCGATCGCTGTCAACGCGTCGTCCCGGCGCCGACGGGGCGGCCTCACTTGAGGATAGCGTGGACCCTGTAGAGCGCCACGTCGCCGTTTTGCAGCAGCGCCATGCGTTGCGCTCAGCACTCGACCTCCCAGAGGATCCAGGGCTTGAAGGCCTCCGAGACGGGCGCGTCGGTCATCGAGTTGGAGAAGGCGTAGAGCGTCTGGACGATCTCGCGGCAGTACGCCGCACTCATGTCCTCGACGACCCGCACGTCGAAGCCGAGCGATCCCAGATGCGACGCGTACCAGTCGGCGGCCGCAAGGTGGACCGGCTGACGCTCGTAGGCCGACCAGATCTCGATGTCCGGGCTCGATTCCTGTTCGATGGCGCGCGCGAAATCCGTGATCAGCAACTGGCCGCGGGGCTTCAGGAACCGCTTGATCGTGGCGAGCAGCGCCTCCTTGTCTTCGACCGTGTAGAGCGCCTCGAACGACAAGACCGCGTCGCGCGAGGCGTCGCGTATATCGCTCTTCTCGAACAGCGTTGACTCCACGGCGGCCTTCTTCGCCAGGCCGGCCTGAGTAGAGATCCGATCGGCCGCTTCGACGAGCATCGCGTCGGGCTCGAAGCCGTAGACCCAGGCGCCGGTCTCTCGGGCGACGACGCGGGTCGCCGAGCCGAT
>JASLMY010000036.1 GCA_030746295.1 Alphaproteobacteria bacterium
CACTATAGCACTATCGGCGAGATTGAAGGCCGGCCAATGATAGCCCGCCAGATGAAAATCGAAAAAGTCCGCCACCGCGCCGAACCGGATCCGGTCGACGGTGTTGCCCAGGGCACCACCGACCACGGCGCCGATCGCCAGGCCCAGAAGCCGTGTCTCGACGCGCCAGAGCCAGACCAGCATGGCGGCGACGATCGCGATCGCCAGGGCGACGAAAGGCCAGGGCCCCAGCCCCGCGGCGCCGAACAAACCAAAACTGACACCCCTGTTCCAGACCATGACCAGGTCGAAGAAGGGCGTCAGCTCGATGCCACGCTCATGCACCGCCAGCAGCCCGATCAACCACATCTTAGAGAGCTGATCGGCGATCAGGATCGCCACCGCGACGGCGAGGCCGAGACGTGCCATCGCCGGCAAATCAGGTAGTCGCCGCCTCGACCGCGGCGACGCAACGGCCACAGAGGTCGTCGTGGCCGGCATGGCTGCCGACCTCGTCCAGGACCTGCCAGCAGCGCTCGCAGCGGCCGCCGCCGGCAAGGCCGACGACGACGGCGACATCCTCCTCGCCCTCCAGCCGGAAGGCACCGTTCGGCGCCGCCCCGACGACGAGACCGGCATCGGAGGTGATGGCGATCTCGGCCAGGTCGATGCCTAGCATCACCTCGCCGTACTCGGGCGAGACGTAAACCTCGGGCCGGGCCTGCAGGCTGGCGCCGATCCGCTTTTCCTGGCGTTCGATCTCCAGCGCCCCGGTGACCACGCGGCGCAGCCGACGCACCTTCTCCCAGCGCTCGGCGAGCGCATCGTCGCGCCAGCTCTCCGGGATCTCGGGAAAGAGCTCCAGGTGCACGCTGGCATCGCTGGCGTCGTGGCGCACCAGCCAAGCCTCCTCGGCGGTGAAGCAAAGAATCGGCGCCAGCCAGCGGACCAGGCAATGGTAAAGCTCGTCGAGAACCGTGCGGGCGGCGCGCCGGCGCACCTGGCTCGGCGCGTCGCAATAGAGCGCGTCCTTGCGGATGTCGAAATAGAAGGCCGACAGCTCGACGGTGCAGAAGTTGTAGAGATGCACGAAGAGGCGGTGGAAATCGAAGTCGTGACAGCACTTCCGGACCAGTCGATCGAGCTCGTAGAGCCGGTGCAGGACCCAGCGATCGAGCTCCGGCATCTCCGCCACCGGCAGCCGCTCCGCTTCCTCGAAGCCGTTCAGGTTGCCGAGCATGAAGCGCAACGTGTTCCTGAGCCGGCGATAGGAATCGACCTGCCCCTTCAGGATCTCCGGTCCGATCCGAAGGTCGAGGGAATAGTCGGAGCTGACCACCCACTGGCGCAGGATGTCGGCACCGAGGCTGTCGCAAACCTCCTGCGGTGCCACCACGTTGCCGAGCGACTTCGACATCTTGTAGCCCTGGGCATCGAGAGTGAAGCCGTGCGTCAACACCGCGTCGTAGGGCGCCCGCCCGCGGGTGCCGCAGGATTCCAACAGCGAGGAATGGAACCAGCCGCGATGCTGGTCCGAGCCCTCGAGGTAGAGCGAGGCCGGCCAGGCGAGCTCGGGCCGGGCTTCCAGGACATAGCTGTGGCTGGCGCCGGATTCGAACCAGACGTCGAGGATGTCGTCGACCTTGTCGAAGCTCTCCGGGTCGTGCTCGTTGCCGAGGAAGCGGCCTGAGTCGCTGTCGAACCAGGCATCGGCACCCTCGGCCAGGACCGCCTGGATGATGCGCTCGTTGACCGTTTCGTCCTTGAGCGGCCGACCCGTCTCGCGGTCGACGAAGAGCGTCAGCGGCACCCCCCAGGCGCGCTGGCGCGACAGCACCCAATCGGGCCGCTCGGAGATCATCGCATGAATTCGGTTGCGGCCCTGCGCCGGCACCCAGCGGACCTGGTCGATCGCGGCGAGCGCCGTCTCGCGCAAGCCGGTCTCCGACATCGAGATGAACCACTGCGGCGTGTTGCGGAAGATCAGCGGCGCCTTGGAGCGCCAGGAATGGGGATAGCTGTGCTGCAGCTTGCCGCTGGCCAGCAGCATGCCGACGGCGGTCAGCTCGGCGACGACGTCGCCATCGCACTTGAAGACATGGGCGCCGGCGAAGATCGGCACGTGGGGGAAGAAATTGCCGTCGCCGTCGACCGTCTGAGGCACCTCCAGGCCGTGCGCAACACCGACCTCGAAGTCCTCGGCGCCGTGGCCGGGGGCGGTGTGGACGAAGCCGGTGCCCTGGTCGAGGGTGACATGCTCGCCGGCCAAGAGCGGGACGTCGAAATCGTAACCCTTGCCGCGCCAGGGATGGGCGCAGCGGGTGGCCGCCAAGGCCTCGGGCGCGAGACTCGCCACCAGCTTGTGGCTTTCGATGCCGGTCTCGCGGCACATCGCCTCCAGAAGCGGCTCCGCCACGGCCAGCCGTTCGCCGACCTGGGCCAAGCTGCCCTCCGCCACCGCCTCCACCTCGATCAGCCGATAAGGGATCGTCGGCCCGAAGCAGATGGCGCGGTTGCCCGGCAGGGTCCAGGCGGTGGTGGTCCAGATCACGATTTGGGCGCCCTCGAGCTCGGGCACGCCGGCCTCGACCACCGGGAAGCGGACATAGACCGTGGTCGAGACGTGGTCGTGATACTCGATCTCGGCCTCGGCCAGCGCCGTCTTTTCGACCACCGACCACATCACCGGGCGGTCTCCGCGGTAAAGGGCACCGTTCATCAGGAACTTCAACAGCTCGGCGACGATCTGCGCTTCGGCGGCATGGGTCATGGTGGTGTAGGGGTTGTCCCAGTCGCCGACGACACCCAGGCGCTCGAACTCCTCGCGCTGGACCTCGATCCAATGCGCCGCGAAGGCACGGCATTCCTCGCGGAATTCTGCGATCGGCACCTCGTCCTTGTTGCGGCCGTCCTTGCGGTAGCGCTCCTCGATCTGCCATTCGATGGGCAGGCCGTGGCAATCCCAGCCGGGGACGTAGTTGGCATCCTTGCCCATCATCTGCTGCGAGCGGTTGATGACGTCTTTGAGGATCTTGTTGAGGGCGTGGCCGATATGGATGTTGCCGTTGGCGTAGGGTGGGCCGTCGTGCAGGATGAACTTCTCGCGCCCCTTCGATTGCTCGCGCTGGCGGCGGAAAAGGTCGAGTTCCTGCCAGCGCGCCAACAGCTTGGGCTCGAGCTTCGGCAGCCCGGCGCGCATCGGAAATTCGGTCTTCGGCAGGTGCAAGGTGGCTTTGTAGTCGGTGCTCATCGGAGGCGTGCTCTTGCCCTTGGGGACGGTCGGATGGTCGTGGAGTGCGGCGCCCGGATCGGGGCGCCGAGGTCTGTTCCCGGCCCTCAGCGGAGAGCCGGGCGGCTAATTCGCAGTCCCGCTATCGGGCCGCGCCCTATCGCTGCCATCATCGACATGGCGGCCTTGTAGCAAGCCCGGCAGGTGAAGTCCACAAGCGCAAGCGGCGTGCCGGCGCCCCTCAATCTGCTGTCCGGCAGGGCGTCGGATAGGCGTCGAGCCGGTTTTCGGGCTGGGCCAGCAGCCCCCGGGCCGCCTCGCCGTCGGCTTGGATCTGCGCCTTCAGGGCCTCCAAGCCGTTGAACTTGCGCTCCGGCCTGAGGTGCTCGACGAAGGCGACCCTGACCTGATGGCCGTAGAGGTCGCCCGTGTAGTCGAAGACGTGCACCTCCAAGACCACGCTCTGGCCATCGAAAGTCGGGCGCCGGCCGATGTTGGCGACGCCCTGGCACCAGCGGGTGGCGCCCCCTTCGGCGATGCCGACATGGACCGCATAGACGCCGAGCGCCGGCTTGAAGGCATGCGGCGAGAGATGCAGGTTGAGGGTCGGAAAGCCCAACTGACGGCCGCGCTGGTCGCCCTTGTGGACGCGGCCCTCGACCTCCCACCAATGGCCCAAGAGCTCGGCGGCGCGGCGCGCGCGGCCACCTTCGAGATCGACCCGGATGATACTCGACGAGCAGACGTCGTTGTCGTGCATCACCGGCTCGATGACGCTGACGCCAAAGCCGTGCCGGACCCCGGCTTCGCGCAGGAACTCGGCATCACCGCTGCGCTGGTGGCCGAAGACGAAGTCGTAGCCGACGACGACGTGGGCGACCGCCAGCCCATGGACCAAGACTTCGTCGACGAAGACCTCGGCCGTCTTGCTGTAGAGCGCTTCGTTGAAGCGTAGCGCGAATAGCAGCTTCACGCCCTTGCCGGCCAGAATTCTGGCCTTGGAGCGGAACGGCGTCAGCCGGAAAGCCGGCCCGCCGGGGGTGAAGACGCGACGGGGGTGGGGCTCGAAGGTGACCACGGCAAGGTCGCGTCCTGCGGCCGACGCGATCCGCCCACAATCGGCCAGCAAGGCCTGATGCCCAAGATGCACGCCGTCGAAGTTGCCCAGCGCCGCGACACTACCCTTGAGCGTCGCCGGCAGCCCCCGATACTCACGGACGACGCGTATCGGGGTCTCGACCCTGGTTCCGCGCGCGTCCATCGCCCTTTGCCGTCCTTTCGCCTCAGGCCGTCTCGCGCGTCGGCACCAGCACCAGCGCTTCGCCCTCGACCACCGTCGTCTCGCCGACCCGGCAACTGGTCTCGAGACGGCAACGGCGTTTCTCGGACGATACTTCCAGCACTTGGGCCCGCGCCGTCACCGTATCGCCGGCCCTGACCGGCGCGGTGAAGCGCAGGCTCTGGCTCAGATAGATGGCACCTGGGCCGGGCAGCTTGGTCCCGACCACGGTAGAGATCAGGCTCGCCGTCAACATGCCGTGCGCGATGCAGCCGCCGAAGCGGGTCTGCTCGCTGAACTCACGATTGAGATGCAAAGGATTGAAGTCGCCCGAAATGCCCGCAAACAGGACGATATCCGCCTCGGTCATGGTCCGCGAATAGAAGGCGGACATCCCCACCTCCAGATCCTCGATGTAGTAGCCGTGCAATTCCTCGTAGAGATCGAAGGCTGGGCGGTCCTGGGCAAGCGTCTCGGCCATCTGGGCTCCTTTCCGGGCGGCATTGTGCGGCGCAAGATATAGCCGCCCTACCTAAGCGCCGCAACGGTGGCCGGCGCCTGCGGAGCCCGATCACCGACCTACCGATGCCTCTTCGCCGTTTCGCCAGGCAATTGGCGCTAGCCAGACCAGCTATACAGTGATGGCCGGATCGGCTAGGGATTCTAGTGGCGCCAAGGGAGAGACGAGATGTCGTGGATCGGGATCGACGTCGGCGGCACTTTCACCGACGCCGTCGTCTACGACGCGGCCCGGGACGAGTTGCGTTCGGAAAAGGCGCCGACGACGCCGCGCGCGCCCGAAGAGGGCGTCTTGAACGCCCTGGACCGGCTCGGGATCGGGCTCGGCGATGCGGAGCGTCTGATCCACGGCATGACGCTGGCGACCAATACCGTCCTCGAGCGCAACGGAGCGGAAGTCTGGGTCGTCACCAACCGCGGCTTTCGGGACACGCTGGAGATCGCGCGCACCAATCGGCCGGTGCTCTACAACATCAAGACGCTGAAGGCGCCGCCGCTGGTGCCGCGACAGCGGATCCTGGAGCTCGACGAGCGCCGGCTGAGCGACGGCAGCGTGCTGAGGCCGGCCGACGACGGCGACATCGAGGTCGTGATCGCGCGGCTTCGGGACGAACGGGCCCAGGCCGTCGCGGTTTGCTTCTTGCACAGCTACGCCAACCCGGAAAGCGAGCGGCTGGTGGCGGGTCGGATAGGGAAGGCCCTTCCCGATTGTTTCGTGACCGCGTCCGCCGACGTGCTGCCGGAATTCCGCGAGTACGAGCGCTTCTCGACCGCCGTCCTGAACGCCTACACCGGCCCACGGGTCGCCACCTATCTCACCTCCCTCGACCGCGCGCTCGCGGCCGCAGGCTATGGCCGCCAGGTCTTCATCATGATGTCCAACGGGGGCATGTTCACGGGCGAGCGCGCGGCCCGCTTCCCTGTCGGCACCATCCTCTCAGGACCCGCCGGCGGGGTCGCCGCCGGAGCGGTGCTGGGCGAGGCGATCGGCGAGCGCCATCTCATCACCTACGACATGGGCGGGACCAGCACCGACGTCTGCCTGCTGGACGATCTCGACGTTCCGCTCACCAACGAGCAGTTCGTCGCCGACTATCCGAACCGCACCCCGCAGATCGAGATCAACACGGTCGGTGCCGGCGGCGGCTCCATCGCCTGGCTGGACAGCGGTCCGGTGCTCCAAGTCGGGCCTGAAAGCGCCGGCGCCGAACCGGGCCCCGCCTGTTATGGCCGCGGTGGCGAGCAGCCGACCGTGACCGACGCCAACCTCGCTCTCGGCCGCCTCAACCCAGAAGCAACGTTCGGTGGTGCCGTCCACCTCGACCTCGAGCGGTCCGAGGCCGCGATCGACGCCCTGGCGAGCCGCATCGAGGGCTTGAGCCGCCTCGACCTCGCCGAGGGTATCGTCCGGATCGCGCTCGCCCGCATGGTGAGCGCGATCAAGGAGATTTCCATCGGCAAAGGCCACGATCCACGCGACTTCGCGCTCCTCGCCTACGGCGGCGCAGGGCCGCTGCACGCGGCGCTGATCGCCGAAGAGCTGGAGATCCCGAAGGTGGTGATTCCCCCCAATCCCGGGAACTTCTCCGCCTACGGCGCGGTTCTCTCCGATCTGCGCCACGACTACGTCAGGACCCTTCACGTGGCACTGGGGGACGGCGCGATGGCGACCATCGAGACCGTCTTCGGCGAGATGGAGCAGCTGGGGCGCGACGAGGTGGCGGCCGAGCGGGTCGACGCCAAGGCCATCACCACCAAGCGGGCCTGCGGCATGCGCTATGCCGGTCAGTCCTGGGAGCTGCTCGTCGACCTGCCCGAAAGCCTGAGCGGCCTCGACCAGATTGCGGCCGCCTTCCACCAGGCGCACGAGCGGCGCTACGGCCACGCCAACAGCGACGATCCCGTCGAGATCGTCAATTTCCGCCTCGCGGTGATCGGCCAGATGTCGAAACCTCGGCTCCCCGAGCCCTCGGCCGATGGCGGTATCGAGGCAGCCGAGATCGCGCGGCGGCCGGTCTACCTGGACGGCGAGCACCGGGAGACGGCTGTCTACGAGCGCTCGCGGCTGGCGAAGGCGGCCGCCTTCCACGGACCGGCGATGATCGAAGAGGCCGGCTCCGTCACACTGGTGCCACTCGGGTGGCGTTGCGTCGTCGAGAGCTTCGGCGTGCTGATACTGATGAAAGACGACTGATCGATGCAGGAGCGAGTGAAGAAAGACACCTCCCCCGTGAGCACCGGCACGGTCGACCAGATCACGCTGGAGGTCGTGACCGAAGGCTTGATCGCGATCGTCCGGGAAATGCGCGCCAACGTCGTCCGCACCTCGTTTTCGGCCGCGGTCTACGAGCTCGACGACTTCTCCTGCTGCCTCTTCAACGCCAGGGCGGAGCTGGTGGCGCAGTACAACGACCTGCCCAGCCACATCATCCCCCTCCCCTGGGGGGTCAGCTGCGTGATGGAAGACATGGGTGACGAGCTGGCACCCGGCGACATCATCCTCTTCAACGATTCCTACCGCGGCGGCACGCATCTGAACGACGTCACCGTCATGGCGCCGATGTTCATCGACGGCGAGCTCTTCCTGTTCCCGGCGGTGCGCACCCATTGGGCCGACGTCGGCGGCATGGTACCCGGCAGCTACTCGGGCGAGGCGACCAGCATCTTCCAGGAGGGCGTGCGCATCCCGCCGATCAAGCTCTACGAGAAGGGCGAGGTCAACCGCGCGGCGATGGCGCTCATCCTCTCCAACATGCGCATCCCCCAGGAGCGCCAGGGCGACCTCAACTCCGCCATTGGCGCCTGCCGTATCGCCGAGAGCCGCATTCGGAAGATGGTCGCGAAATACGGCAAGGAGACGGTCCGTGCCTGCATCGCCCTCAACCTCGATCGGGCCGAGCGGCGGATGCGCGAGCGGATCGCCGAGCTGCCCGACGGCACCTACGTCTACGAGGATTACCTCGAGTACTACGACGACGGTTGCTTCGATCCGGTATTGATGCGCCTGGAGCTCACCGTCAGGGGAGACGAGGTCCTGGCCGACTTCGCCGGCTCCAACCCGCAGGTGCCGGGACCCGTGAACTCCTCGCTGGCGGTCACCGGCGCCGGCGTCTTCGTGGCCATGAAGTCGACGCTGGACCCGGGCGGAGCCGTCAATGGCGGCGCCTTCCGGCCAATCAAGTACACCGCACCCGAGGCTTCGATCGTCGACGTGCGACCCGACGCGCCCGCCGGCGCCCATGCCGAGGTCAGGAAGCGGTCGCTGTCGGTCATGTTGGGGGCGCTCTCACAGATCGCGCTCGACCGGGTCTCCGGCGACCTTTGCGGCACCTCCTTCCCGAACAACATGGGCGGCGTGAAGAGCGATAGCGGCCGTCCTTGGGTCTACATAGAGGTGCCGGCCGGCGGCAACGGCGGCTTCCTCGAGCACGACGGCTCCAGCGCCTTCGTCAACGTCGATCACGGCAACGTCCGCTCGATCGAGACCGCCGAGAACCTCGAGGCGACGATCCCGTTCCTCGTCGAGCGCTGCGAGCTGCGCACCGATTCCGGCGGCGAAGGAGCAAGTCGGGGCGGCCTCGGCATGCGCCGCGAGCTGCGCCTGCTGGACGACGAGGCGGTCTACTCGGTGCTGAGCGACAGGGCCGCGATCCCGCCGTTCGGGGTCGCCGGTGGCCAGGTCTCGGCGCGGGTCGAAGCCTCGGTGGTTCGCGACGGCGAGACGCTGGCCCTGGCGACGCCCGGCAAAGTCTCCGGTCTGCGCTTGCGCCGGGGTGACGTCGTGGTCATGCGCTCGGCGGGCGGCGGCGGCTACGGTGACCCGATCGAACGCGATCCGGAGATGGTGCGCGCCGACGTCGAGGCGGGCTACGTCAGTCCCGAAAGGGCGGCCACCAGCTATGGCGTCGAATTCGAAGCCGCCGGTAGCGTCGACCAGGCGGCGACGGCGGCGCGCCGGCAGGCGATCAGAGAGAGCCGCCGGGGCATTCCCTATCATGATGACGAGAGCGATTGTTATGAAGGCCTGCGCGGCCGGCACCGAGTCCTCAGGCTCGGTGCGGGGCTGGCGGCCGAGATGGGTCTCGAGGAGGGTGGCTTGGTCGAGCTTCTAGGCCGCCATCCGGCACCGCTGCGCGCCTGGGTTCGCATCATCGAAGGCGCCGCGGACAAATCGATCCCCCTCGACACGTTCGCGCGGCGTGTTCTCGGTCTGACCAGGGGCGACGAGGTGATCCTGCGTCCGCTGGCCATGCCCGTGATTCCAGGCGGCATGGCTGGCTTCGTTTGACGCGTGCCGGGTCCAATCGGCGACGACGTCGGGTCGGATCGGACGCCGAGATCACGACATAAGGGTCACGCGGCGTTTTCCCTGCGAAAGAGCCGAATTCTCGCCGGGCACAGTAGATATCCCGTTGATACGGACCATGTGGACCCGCGGCCGTCTCGATACGCATCGCCACCGAACGCCCGAAAAGATCACTACATCTCCCGAAATCCTGCCGCCTGCGCCACCGAATGCTCATGCTGAGGCGGAATACGATGCGAGCCTCGGACGACTCTGAGTGGCTCGGAAGGGCCGGAGATGTTTACCGTTTTTTAGCGCCCCCTGCTTACGCTCTCGATCCCGAACAAGGAACGGTCCCGCGATTCGATTGGCAGAGCGGGGGGAATCGCCCCTAGCGGCGAAGACCAAAGTCAGACGCAAGAAAGGTGTTCCAACATGGCGGTCGACCAGAACATGTCCATTCTGATCGTCGATGACTACAAGACGATGCTCAGGATCGTGCGTAATCTTCTCAAGCAGTTGGGGTTCGACAATGTCGACGAAGCCGTCGACGGTTCGGAGGCATTGTCGAAGCTGCGCTCCAAGCCCTACGGGCTGGTGATCTCGGATTGGAACATGGAGCCGATGACCGGCTACCAGCTCCTCAAGGAGGTCCGCGCCGACGGCAAGCTGAAGGAAACCCCCTTCATCATGGTGACGGCGGAATCGAAGACCGAAAACGTCGTCGCCGCCAAGAAGGCCGGCGTCAACAACTATATCGTCAAGCCCTTCAACGCCGCCACGCTGAAGACCAAGATGTCTTCCGTCATCGGCGAATTTTGATCGTCCTGACGAGGTGCGTTGCGAGCAAGGTGACGGAAATGAACATGACCAAGGTTAGTGGTGGTATCGAGTTGTTGGTCGACCATTTCCGCGCCGACCCGGATCGGAACGTGAGCCTCGGCGATGTCGCCGCGGTGACCGAAGTTCTGATGTCGTCGATGCAGCGGTATTTCTCATCCGTCGACGTCTCTATCTACGAGGAGTTCCGTAACCTCTCCGAACACATCAGCCAGGCCCGGATGGAGATCTCCGAACTCAGGCCGAACGACCTCAAAGAGACCAAGCTGCCCCGGGCCGGCGCCGAGCTGGAGGCGATCGTCCAATCGACCGAAGACGCAACGGGCACGATCATGGACGCGGCAGAGGAGATCATGGGCCTAGACGGCTCGGATGCCGAGGCCTACCAGGCGGCGGTCACAGACGCCTGCATGCGGATCTTCGAGGCCTGCTCGTTCCAGGACATCACCGGCCAACGGATCTCGAAGGTCGTGCGAACGCTCACCTATATCGAGGACCGGCTCAACATGCTGCAACAGGCCTGGGGGCCCGACATCGAGGACGCCGGCGACGAGGTCGGCGACCCCGACGAAGATACCAGGCTCTTGAACGGTCCGGCGCTCGAGGGCGAGGGGATCCAGCAGGACGCGGTCGACGACTTGTTGGCGAACGCCGCGCCCGAAGTTGACGACGACGAGGAGGTCTCGGACGACGCGGCACCGACCGAGACGGCCGAAACCGAACCTATCGAGACCGCCTCCGACGACATCGTCGAGGAAGAAGTACCGCAATTGGCCGGCGACGAGGAGGTCGACGGCGAGGCGGCCGAGAGTGAGACAGCCGAGAGCAAGCCCGCCGAGGACGCAACGCCGGCTGAGGCTCCGGTCGAGCCACCCGCCAAGGCCGCCGACAAAGCCAAGGCGAACGGCAACGGCGAAAAGTCAACCAAGACCAAGAAGGCCGCCGCCAAGCCGAAGAAGAAGCCCGAGCCGGAAGTGGCACCGGCCGAGGTCGAGGATGACATCGATCTGCCCGAGCCCGAGGAGATCGCGGCCGCGGGCGAGCAGGTCAGTCAAGCCGAGATCGACGCGCTCTTCGACTAGCCGTCTTCCCACCCGCGACACCGGCGGGGCCTTGTCTCCACCGTCCGGATGACGCACCGTTGGCGCCGTGCACAAGACCCTCAGACCCCGCTGCCGAAGCCGGCGCCGCTAGCCGATGCGCCCGCTCAGCCAATGCCCGGTCGATGCGCTGGCCCAAATCCGTTTCCTGCTGACCGATATCGACGACACCCTGACCGATGCCGGCCGTCTCGGCGCCCGGGCCTATGCGGCCATCGAGCGCTTGCGCGATGCCGGCGTCGCCGTCGTCCCCGTCACCGGCCGGCCCGCCGGCTGGTGCGACATGATCGCCCGCTTTTGGCCGGTCGCCGGCGTCGTCGGCGAGAACGGCGCCTTCTACTTCCGCTATCGCCATGAAGATCGCCGCATGTCCGCCTGGTACTGCCAAGACGAGGCGGAGCGGCAGGCAAACCGAACCCGCCTCGAGGCCCTGAAGGCACAAATCCTGGCGGAGGTGCCGGGCGCCGCGATCCCCTCCGACCAGGCCTACCGCCTGACCGACTTGGCGATCGACTTCGCCGAGGACGTGCCCCGCCTCGACGATACCGCGATCGACCGCATCGTCAGCCTCTTCCAGGCCGCAGGTGCCAGCGCCAAGGTCAGCTCGATCCACGTCAACGGCTGGTTCGGCGACTTCGACAAGCTGTCGACCAGCCGCCGCCTACTCGCGGACGAGCACGGCCTCGATCTGGCGAAAGACGCCCGGACGGTCGCCTTCATCGGCGATAGCCCGAACGATGCGCCGATGTTCCGAGCCTTCGAGTTGAGCGTCGGCGTCGCCAACGTCACCGATTTCCTGGACCGGATCGAGACGCCGCCGGCCTGGATCGCGACAGGCCGCGGCGGCGCCGGCTTCGTCGAGCTGGCCGAAGCCCTGCTCGCCGCTCGGGCTTAGAGCGTTACCAGCCGAGCCGCGGCGCGATCAGGGTCGGGAGCGCCGGTGCTCGGTCGAGCACGCCTGCCAGTCGCACCGGATCCAGCGGCACTCCCTCGCTGTAGCCGACCTCGGCGGCGTGGATACCACCCGCAAGCCAGAGCGAATCGATACCGACACCGACGGCGCCGGCGATATCGGTCGAGAAGCTGTCGCCGATCATGACCGTTCGCTCGCCCGCGATGCCGTCCAGCCGTGCTAAGGCCCGCCGAAAGATACTCTCGAAGGGCTTGCCGTGGCGGCGGACCTCGCCGCCCAGCGCCTCGTAAGCGTCGGCCAACGCGCCAGCGCAGAAGATGGTCCGCTCGCCTCGCACCACCACCCGGTCCGGGTTGGCGCAGACCATGGGCAGAGCACGCGCGCGGATCCGGGCCAGAAGCTCGCCATAGTCCTCGACCGTCTCCGTCGAATCGTCGACCAGACCCGTCAGAAGTACGTAATCAGCGTCTGCCAGAGCGACCGACTCCCCCTCCACCTCCTCGAGCGCGCTGGCACTTCGCTCGTTGCCGAGATGGTAGAAGCGGGTCCCGAGCCGGGCGTGCCAGGCGTCCTCGGCCTCGTTCAGGGCCTGAACCGTGACGTCGCCTGCGGTGACGATACCGTCAGCGCAATCGGCCGGCACGCCCAGCCCCTCCAGCTGCCGGGCCACAGCCGAGTGCAGCCGGGCGGCGTTCGTGAGGAGCAAAACTCTGAGGCCGCCGTCCCGCATCCGTGCCAGGCAGTCAAGAACGCCCGGATAGGGCCGCACGCCGTTGTGCACCGTGCCCCAAAGGTCGACGAAGGCGGCGTCGTAGCGCTCCCGGATCTCGGAGAAACCGGCGATGACGGGAGGTGACATGAACGGTCCAGGAAGTTGCGGCCGAGTGCCGTCGGGTTGACCCAGGCATAGCCAAGGCACAGGCGCGGCGTCAACGGTGGGCGGGCCGGTTCAGTCCTCGCGGGCCGGGCGCGGCTCGCCGAAGAGATAGCCTTGGCCGAAGTCGACCTCGAAGTCGAGCAGCTCGATGACCGTCGCCTCGTCCTCGATATGGTCGACGACCAGATCGATGCGGTTGCGCCGGAGCCGTTCCTTGAGGTCGCCTGGATGCAACCCGGCGCTAGCGGCCGTCCCGTCGGTAAGCAGGAGCGATTGCGGCACCTTGAGAAACTCGACCCGCTGCGCCGCCAACTGCCGGAAGTCGAGGTCGAGGCCGGACACCTGGTCGACCGAGAAGCGGAATTCAAACTCGGCCAGCCGACGGACGCATTCCTTGACGTGGGCCGCCTGCTCCAGGAAGTCCTTTTGCGAGAACTCGAAGATCAGGTTCGCGGCCAAGTCCCTGTTGGCGGCCAGGAACTGCACGAAATCGGAGAGGAAATCGGCATCCCTGAGCGTCGTCGACGAGACCGGCACGAAGAAGCCGATCTCCCGGTTGCGCTGTCGCTGCCGTCGGAGCAACTGGACACAGCGGAAGAGCAGCAGATTGTCGATAGTGACGATCAGGCCGTCCTCGGCGGCGATGTCGAGGTACTGCTCGGGCAGGATGACGCTGCCATCCGACGTGCGGATCCTTGAATAGGCCTCGTAGTAGCGGACCTTGCGCTGTGGCAGGCTGACGATGGGTTGCAGATAGAGGTCGACCCGGTTCTCTTCCAACGCCGACCGGGTGACTTCGAGGATCCGGGCCGTGTCCATCCGGCCATCGGCGACCACGGCTGCGGGTTCCGGTGACGTGCCGTCGCTTCGCCCCCCTTGGCCCAGCTGACGGAGCTGCGCCTGCAGCACTTTCATTTCGGCGACCACGGCGTCGCTGGCGTTGCCCATGCCCTCCTCGACCGTGCCCCTGAGCTTGCTGACCTCCTCACGGGCCTCGGCCAGGTCATCGACCAGGCGTCGATTGACCTGGCGCAACATGTCGACCTCGTCGGCCTGGCCACCCCAGGCCGCCTCCATGCTGCGAACCAAGTTGCGCATGTATCGTCGCCTGGCCACCATCTCGTGCATCAGAGCCGCGGCCAGAAAGAGGCAACCGGCGACGACATAGCCCGTGACCGGGTCGATGGACGGCGCCGAGTGCGGCAGCACCAGACCGATCAGGCCGGCGAAGACGCCGTAAGAGGCGATGATGAGACCATGGGTGAGCAACGGGTTCTCCCGTTTTGGCTGTCTGGTCGAGCCGCAATTCTGCCCCGGCAGTCTTGAGATATGGTTAACGAGTGCTTGCCGACGGCCTCCAGCACCGGCGCTTGTTGCCGCTTCGGGGCCGGATTAGGATGGCGCCCGCCGGCGACCAGAGACCCAGGAGCGCGCCATGTCACGTAACGACGACTACCGCAGCCGAAACTGGTTCGGCCGCAGCGACTTGGTTGGCTACGCGGCGCGTAGCTGGATGAAGAACCAGGGCTGGCCACGGGACATGTTCGAGGGCCGGCCGGTGATCGGCATCGCCAACTCGGCCTCCGACCTGGTGCCCTGCAACGCCCATCACAACCAGGTGGCGGAGGCGGTCAAGCGCGGCGTCTTCGAGGCCGGCGGCTTTCCCGTCGCCTTTCCGACCATGTCCTTGGGCGAGACCATCATGCGGCCCAGCACCATGATGTTCCGCAACCTGATGAGCATGGACCTGGAGGAAACGCTTCGCGCCAACCCGATAGACGGCGTTGTCCTGCTGACCGGCTGCGACAAGACGACGCCCGCCTATCTCTTGGGTGCGGCCAGTGTCGACCTGCCGACCATCGTCGTGCATGGCGGGCCGATGCTGAACGGCAAGTTCCGCGGCCGCGACATCGGCTCGGGCACCGACGTCTGGCGGATGAGCGAGGAAGTCCGCGCCGGCACCATGACACTCGACGACTTCATGGAGGCCGAGAGCTGCATGTCGCGCTCGGTCGGCCACTGCATGACCATGGGCACGGCCTCGACCATGGGCTCGATGGTCGAGGCGCTGGGCCTGACGCTGGCCGGCACCGCAGCGGTGCCGGCGGCCGACGCGCGCCGCTACACCGCGGCGCAACTAACCGGCCGGCGGATCGTCGAGATGGTCAAGGAAGACCTCTCGATGTCGCAGGTCGTGACCCGCCAGGCCTTCGAGAACGCCATTCGCGTCAACGCCGCGATCGGCGGCTCCACGAACGCCATCATCCATCTGACGGCGCTCGCCGGCCGGCTCGGCGTGCCGCTCGACGTCGACGACTGGGACCGCGAGAGCGAGGGCCTGCCGCTTTTGGTCAACCTGCAGCCGAACGGCCAGTACCTGATGGAGGACTTCTTCTATGCCGGCGGCCTGCCGGTGGTGATGAAGGCGCTCGGCGACCGCCTGCACACGGGCGCGATCACGGTCGGCGGCAAGACCGTGGCCGAGAACGTCGCCGCGGCCGAGAACTACAACCCGGAGGTCATCGGCGCGCTGGACACGCCCTTCAAGACCGAGAACGCGCTCGCCGTCCTGCGTGGCAACTTGGCGCCGGACGGCGCCGTCATCAAGCCCTCGGCGGCGACGCCCGAATTGCTGCAGCACCGGGGCCGCGCCGTCGTCTTCGAGGACAACGAGTCCCTGCACGAGGCGGTCGAGGACCCGAACCTGGACGTCGACGAGAGCTGCGTTCTGGTCCTGAAAGGGGCCGGCCCGCGCGGCTATCCGGGCATGCCCGAGGTCGGCAACTTCCCGCTGCCGAAGAAAATCCTGGAGAAGGGCATCACCGACATGGTGCGGATCTCGGACGCGCGGATGAGCGGCACCGCTTATGGCGCCGTGGTGCTGCACGTCGCGCCCGAGAGCGCCGTCGGCGGGCCCCTGGCGCTGGTGCAGAACGGCGACATGATCGAGCTCGACACCGCCGGCCGCCGGCTCCATCTCGACGTCGCGGAAGACGAGCTGGAACGCCGCCGCCAGGCCTGGACCCCGCCCGAGCAGCCGCAGAACCGCGGCTACGCCAAGCTCTTCGTCGACCATGTCTTGCAGGCCGACAAGGGCTGCGACTTCGACTTCCTGGTCGGCCAGTCAGGCGCCGGCATCCCCCGCGACAACCATTGAGGCGATGATGGCGACCGATATCGACACTGCCGGCCCGCTCGATCGCGGCCCGCTGGGTGCCCGCGGCCGGGCCGAGGCGCTGGAGGCCTCGAAGATCCGAGAGGTCGGCAACGCCGGCATGGGCCTCGACGACGTCATCGGCCTCTGGTACGGCGAGCCGGACTTGCCGACACCCAAATTCATCACCGACGCCGCGGCCAAAGCCTTGGCCGAGGGCCGCACCTTCTACACCGAGAACCACGGCATCCCCGAGCTGCGCGAGGCCCTGGCCGACTACATGAGCGGGCTCTACGCCAAACCCGTCGTCGCCGACCGGATCAGCGTCACCGCCTCGGGCATGAGTGCTGTCAACCTGGTGCAACAAGTCCTGACCGATCCCGGCGACAATGTCGTCGTGGTCGGTCCGATCTGGCCCAACTTGCTCGGCACGATCACGCTCATGAGCGGCGAGCCCCGCTTCGTTTCGCTCGAATACGGCAACGAGGCCTGGACGCTCGACCTCGACCGCCTGTTCGACGCCGTCGACGGCCGCACCCGGGCGATGATGATCAACTCGCCCTCCAACCCGACCGGCTGGGTGGCGACGCCGGCAATTCTGGCCGAGATCCTGAACTTCTGCCGCCAGCGCGGCATCTGGCTGATCGGTGACGAGGTCTATGCCCGCATGGTATATGACGGCCGCCGGGCCGCCCCCTCGGTGATCGACATCGCCGAGCCCGAGGACCGGGTCATCGCCATCAACTCCTTCTCCAAGGCCTGGTGCATGACCGGCTGGCGCCTGGGCTGGGTGACGGCACCGGCCTCGCTCGCACCCGTGTTGGAAAAGTGCATCGAGTTCCATTATTCCTGCCCGGCCGAGTTCAGTCAGGTCGCCGCCGTCACCGCGGTCCGCGACGGCGAGCCCTTCATCGCCGAGCTGATGCAGCGCTACGGCCAATGTCGACAGATCACCGTCGACCGGCTGCGCAGCTATCCCGGCATAAGCCTGGCCGAGCCCGAAGGCGCCTTTTACGCCTTCTTCGCCGTCGAGGGCATGACCGACAGCCTGGAGTGGTGCAAGGACGTGCTGCGCCAAACCCATGTCGGCCTGGCGCCGGGCTCCGCCTTCGGGCCGGCGAGCGAGGGCTTCATCCGGCTCTGCTTCGCCTCCTCCATCGAGCGGCTGGAGCGCGCCTTCGACCGCCTGGAGCCGATGCTGCGCGGGTCCTGAGGCCAAGCGAACGCGAGGAGAGACGAGATGAAGGTGGTGATCACCGGCGGCGGCGGCTTCTTGGGCCGCAAGCTCGCCGAGCGGCTGTTGCAGCGGGGCGAGCTCACCGGGTCCAGCGGGCCTGAGCAGATAGAGGAGATCGTCCTCTTCGACCAGGCTGCCCCGCCCGACGGCGCCTTCGACGACGCCCGCATCCGGATCGTCGGCGGCGATATCCTCGATCCCGCGACGCTTCAACACGTGATCGGACCGGGTATCGATACCGTATTCCACCTGGCCGCCGTGGTCAGTGCCGGGGCCGAGGCCGATTTCGACCTCGGCTACCGGGTCAATTTGGACGGCACCCGCGCCGTGCTGGAGGCCTGCCGGGCGCTCGGCACCTGCCCGCGGGTGCTCTTCGCCAGCTCGATCGCGGTCTATGGCGGCGGCCTGCCCGATTGCGTCGTCGACGATACGCCGCTCCGGCCCGAGCTTTCCTATGGCGCCCAGAAGACGATCGGCGAGCTGCTGATCGCCGACTACAGCCGCAAGGGCTACATCGACGGCCGCGCCATGCGCCTGCCGACGATCGTCGTCCGTCCCGGCAAGCCCAACAAGGCGGCCTCGGGCTTCGCCTCGGGCATCATCCGCGAGCCCTTGAACGGCATCGATTTCGCCTGCCCGGTGAGCCCGGAATCCTGCATGGCGATCATGTCGCCGAGGCGCGTCATCGACGCCTTCGTCCACATGCACGAGCTCGACGCCGAGGCTTTGCAAAGCAACCGCCGCCTCCTACTGCCCGGCATCCGGGTCTCGATGGCGGAGGCGGCAGCCGCTCTGGAGCGCGTCGCCGGCGACCGGCCGCGGGGCGAGATCAGCTTCGAGATCGACGCCCAGATCCAAGCCATCGTCGACGGCTGGCCCAAGGAGACCCGCTCGGACCGCGCCCAAGCCCTCGGCTTTCGGCCCGACGCCAGCATGGACGACGTCATCCGGGGCTACATCGAGGACGAGCTTTAGGACCCGCTCCGAAGGGCGCCGGGCCTCGGACCAATACGTGACAAAACCCCGGCGCTACTGCTGCTCGCGATGGCGGCCGACGAAGATGCTGATCAGGGCGAGGGCGGCGCTGCCGGCCATCAACATCAGGCTGAGGGCGTTGATCACCGGCGTCGAGCCTTCCTTGAGGCGGTCGTACATGGCGATGGTGAGCGGGGCGTCGGAGCCGACCAGCATCAACGTGGTGTTGAAGTTCTCGAACGACATCAGGAAGGCGACGATGGCGGCACCCAGGATCGCCGGCCGCAGGTAGGGCAGTGTGACGGTGAAGACGGCGGCGAGCCGGCTCGCGCCGAGGTTGAGGGCCGCCTCCTCCAGCGTCAGGTCGAACTTGCGCAGGCGCGCCGATATCACCAGCGTCGCCACCGTGGCGATGAACGAGAACTGGCCCAGGACGACGAGCAGCAATCCCGGCCGCAGGCTCTCCAGCTCCCAGCCGATGCCGTCCTCGACCGCGTTCACGAAGCTGTTCGACAGCACCAGGATCGAGATGCCCAGGATCACGCCCGGAACCACCAGCGGCAGCAGCATCAAGATGTAGGCCAGGTTCCTGAAGGGGAATTTCTCGCGCTCGAAGAGGAAGGCGTTGGTCGTGCCGACCGCGACCGCCAGCAGCGTCACCGCGAGCGCGACCGTGAAGCTGACGGCGACGCTGTCGGTGAGGCTGGAATCGTGGAAGAGGCCGAGCCTGGGCTCCACCGGCGAGGCGAACCAGTCCAAGGTGAAGCCCTTCCAGGGCATCGAAGGGAACATGCTGTCGTTGAAGGCGAAGGCGCCGACCACCGCCAGCGGCGCCAGCAGATAGACGAAGAAGACCCCGACATAGACGGCGTAGGAGATCCGGAAGGCCCGGGAGCTCGGGATCGACGGAATCATTTGATCGTCTCCGCCAGGGTCTGCCGGGTCAGCTTCAGGCCGACCCAGACGATCAGCGAGGACAGAGCCAGCAGCAGGAATCCGAAGGCCGAGCCCTGCTCCCAGTTGAAGCGGGTGATGAACTGGTTGTAGATCTGCTCGGTAAACCAGAGGCTGTCCTTGCCGCCGAGCAGCGTCGGCGTCAGGTAGTTGCCGAGCGTCAGCATGAAAACCACGATCGAGCCGGAGACGATGCCCGGCATGGCGTGCGGCACGATAATCTTGCGCAATACGGTGAAACCGTTGCCGCCGAGATCGTAGCCGGCCTCGATCAGGCTGTCGTCCAGGCTGTCGAGGGTGGTCACCAGCGGCACCACCATGAACAGCATCGAGGCGTAGATCAGGCCGACCAGCATGGTGGCGTCGTTGTAGAGCATCTCGACCGGGCCCGAGGCGAGGCCGGTCCACTGCAACACGTTGCTGACGACGCCGGATTCGCGCAGCAGGATCATCCAGCCGAAGGTGCGCACCAGCTCGCTGACCCAGAACGGCATCAGGCAGAACAGGAACAAGACCGTCTTCAGCCGGCCGCGCAGCATCTTGGCGATGTAATAGGAAACCGGAAACGCGATCACCAGGGTCAGGGCCGTGGCCAGGATCGACAGCACCGCGGTCCGCGCGAAGGTGCGCCAATAGAGCGGCTCTGTGAAGAAGGCGAGATAGTTGGCCAAGCTCGGCTCGTAGACCCTGGGCGCCACCCGTACCCTGAGCGAGATCAGCATCAGGTCCACATGCGGCAGGATCAGCAGCAACAAGAGCCAGAGGACGAGCGGCGCCAACAGCAGGGCGAGGCCCAGGCGGAAGCCGCCGGCCGGCGCCGCCGTCGGCGCCACGGCCGCGGGCGCGGTCACGTCTCCTCCGTTCTGGCGAAGCAGAGCGACTGCTCGGCCCGCCAGCCGAGGTGGATCTCCTCGTCGACGGCGAGGTCGGCGAACTGCCCGGTCTGCGGCAGGGCGACGTTGATCAGGCCGCCGCCGCCCCGGCCACCGACCATGACGCTGCTGTTGGCGCCGTTGAAGAGCAGGCTTCGAACCCGCCCGTCGAGCCGGTTGGCGAGGCCGTCGAGCACGCCCGAGTCGCGGTCGAGAACCACGGATTCGGGCCGGACGAAAATGTCGACCGTGTCGCCGACACGGGCGCCATCACCCTGAACCGAACCGATGATCGCCAAGCCGTCGGTAGTCAGGACTCGGGCCTCGCGCCCGCTCACCGCTTCGACTTCCCCGCTCCAGCGGTTGCTGTCGCCGACGAAGCCGGCGACGAACGGCGTCGTCGGCGCGTAATAGAGCTCTTGCGGCGTGCCGACCTGATCGAAGCGGCCGTCGTTCATCACCGCGACGTGCTCGGACATCACCAACGCCTCCGACTGGTCATGCGTGATGTAGACGAAGGTGGTGCCGACGGCCGCCTGCAGCTGCTTCAGCTCGACCTTCATGCTCTCGCGCAGCTTCAGGTCCAGTGCCCCCAGCGGCTCGTCGAGCAGCAGCACGTCGGGATCGAGCACCAGGCAGCGGGCGATGGCGATGCGCTGCTTCTGGCCGCCCGAAAGCTGGTCGATGCGCTTGTCGCCGGAATCGGGCAGACCGACCCGGGCCAGCATCGCCTCGACCTTGCGGCCGATCTCGGCCTTGGCGACCGAGCGCCGCTTCAGGCCGTAGGCGATGTTCTCGGCCACGCTCATCATCGGGAAGAGGGCGAGATGCTGAAAGACCATGTTGACCGGGCGCCGGTTCGGCGCCACGCCCAGGACCGACCTGCCCTTGATCAGGATGTCGCCTTGGTCCGGCTCCAGGAAGCCGGCGATCATCCGCATCAGCGTCGTCTTGCCGCAGCCCGACGGCCCGAGGATGGAGAAGAACGAGCCGTTGGCGATTTGGAAGGAGACGTCGTCGACGGCGGTGAAGCCGCCGAAGCGCTTGACGACCCCCCTCGCCTCGAGGTCGATGTCGCGCGGAATGGTCGCACCCGTCATCGCGGTGGTTCTTCAGCCGCTCGCCGCGCCCAAGGCGTTTGGGCGGCGCGCCATCGCCGGCCTCCGATCCGAGGCCGGGCGATGGCCACGCTGCGATCCGGCCCTCAGTTGGACTTCGCCGCCTTGACGCGGTCCAGGGTCTTGCCTTCCAGGTCCTCAAGGCCGGCCGGGACCGGCGGGTACCACTTGATGTTGTCGATCGCCGCCTGCGGGAAGCTGCTGGCGAACTGCCGCTTCAAGGTCGCCTCGACATGCTGATCGGCACCCTTGGAGGCGGTGAAGTTGCCCGCTACGGCGGTGATCTGGGCCGCAATCTTGGGCTGCATGACGTAGTTGATCCACTTGTAGGCGGCGGCGTCGTTCTTGCCCTTGGCCGGCAGCACGAAGGCGTCGATCCAGCCGAGCGCGCCCGACTTCGGCGCCACGAAGTTGAGGTCGGCGTTTTCCTTGTTCAGCTTCCAGCCGCCGGTGTCCCAGGCCATCGCCGCGACGACCTCGCCGGAGCGGACCAGGTTGAGGAGCGCGTCGCCGCCGCTCCAATAGGCTTTGACGTTCTTCTTGCAGGAAACCAGCTTGCCTCGACCTTTTCGAGGATCTTTCCGTAGGCGGCCTTGTCGCCATAAGCGGCGAACGGGTCCATGCCCATGGCGAAGGCGAAGCCGATCAGGGTCGGCCGCTTCAACCGGTAGCTGACCTTGCCGGCGACGGCGGGGCCGCAGAGGTCGGTGTAGTCGGCCACCGAGCCCGCCATCTTGGTGTTCAGCACCAGGCCGCTGGTGCCCCAGACATGCGGCACGCCGTAGATCTTGCCGCCCACCGTGGACTGCGAGTTGGTCGCCTTCAGCATCGAGGCGATGAACTGGCTCTTGTCGATCTTCGACATGTCCATGGGCTTGTAGATGCCGTAGTCGGCCTGGGCACCGGCGATCCGGTCCTGGCTCGGCTGCGCCAGATCGAAGCCCGAGCCGCCGGTGGCGCGCAGCTTCGAGATCATGTCCTCGTTGTTCGACTTGGTGACTTTGACGTCGATTCCGGTCGCCGCCTTGAACTGCTTGATCACGGCGTCGGGCGCGTAGCCGCCCCAAGTGAGCAGCCGCAGCGTCTCGGCCTGGGCCGTGGCGGCGCCCAGCGAGAACGCCGCCAGCGCGGCCAAACCGGCCCCAACCATCAGTCTCCGATACATCATCATCTCCCCAGCTCCCATTGGTTTTTGAACGAGCCGCAGTGTAGACACGAGGGCCCGCGTGCCGCCAGAGCGGAAACGCGCGCCCGCCTAGACAGCGCCGAGCAGCGGACGGACCTCCCGGGCGAAGCGCTCGATCTGCTGATCGCGTTCCTCGTAGGGGCCGACCAGGTCGAGAACGCAAGTGCGCAGGCCCGCCTGGCGGAACTCGTCGATCCGGGCGGCCACGTCCTCGGGCCGGCCGACCGCACCGTAGCGGATCGTGGCCTTGCGAAAGTCCATATTGTAGCGGACCGAGAGGGTCTGGCTGGCGGCGTCCAGCGCCTCTTCGTAGTCGTCGCCGATGCGGGTGAAGAGGAGGTGCGCGGCGCCGTAGCTCTCGAAGCTGCGCCCCGCCGCCTCGGCCGCCGCCTCGATCTTGGCGAGCGCGTCCCGGAACATCCCCGGCGTCACCACGTAGGACATCCAGCCGTCGGCGAGCCGGCCGGCGCGCCTGAGCGCCGCGTCGGAACGGCCGCCGCACCAGATCGGCGGGCCGCCCGGTTGCCGGGGTGCGGGCAGCATCAGGGTCTCGGGCATGGGGTAGAAGCGGCCGTCGTTCGAGACCGGCCCGCCCGACCAGAGCTTCTTCAGAAGCGGGATCATCTCCGAGAGCCGGGCGCCGCGCTCCTCGATCGGCACGCCGCAGGCGGCATACTCGCCCGGGAACTCGCCGCCGACGCCGACCCCGAAGATGAAGCGCCCGCCCGAGAGATGGTCGAGCGTCGCCACCTGCTTGGCAATCGGCGTCGGGTGGCGCAAGGGGGCGAGGTAGACGCCGGTGCCGAAGCTAAGCGTCTTGGCATAGGCGGCGGCGTGGACGAGCTGCAGCAGGGGATCGAGGATCGGGATCGTGAAGGCGACGTGGTCGCCGACCCAGAGCGAGTCGTAGCCGAGCCCCTCCGCCAACTCCACGAGCCTGCGGGCATCCTCTGGGTCGGGATACCAAGGGCCCTCGGCCGGCTCGGAGCGGCGGTGGATGGTCTGCAGGCCAAACGTCATCTTCGGCGCCAGCGGTAGCGTCATCGTCGTCCCCTATTCCGATGGCATCGGTCAGACCGAGCGGGTGATGCCGCCGTCGACCCTGAGGTTCTGGCCAGTGATATAGCCCGCCTCGTCCGAGACCAGGAAAGCGGCCGTCTTCGCCACCTCCTCGACCGTGCCGTAGCGGCCCATCGGCACCCGCTGCCGGAACTCGTCCTTCTCCGGCAGGCTGTCGATGAAGCCCGGCAGCAGGTTGTTGATGCGGATTCCCGCGGCGGCGTACTGGTCGGCGTAGAGCTTGGCGAAAACCGAGACCCCGGCGCGGAAGGCGCCGGAGAGCGGGAAGTAGTGCTCGGGCTCGAAGGTGGCATAAGTGGTGATGTTGCAGATCGCCCCCTTGCCCTGGGCTTCCATCACCGGCGTCACCAGGCGGCACATGCGGACGATGTTCAAGAGCATGGCATCGAGGCCCAGGTGCCAGTCCTCGTCCGTCAGCTCCAGGAGCGGCCCCTTGGGCGCATGGCCGGCGCTGTTGACGAGCGCGTCGATCCGGCCCCAGCGCGCCATGGTCAGATCGACCAGGCGGGCGAGATCGTCCGGCACCAGGTTGGAGCCGGTGACGCCGACGCCGCCGAGCTCTTCCGCCAGGGCCTCGCCCTTGCCGGACGACGATAGGATGGCGACGCCGTAGCCGCGTGCCGCCAGCTCACGCGCAACGCCAGCACCCATACCGCTGCCGGCGGCGGTGACGACGGCTACCTTCTCGCTCATGGCCTCTTCCTCTCAGTTGCGGACCAGCGGCGCCAGCGCGTCCAGCAGGCGCGCGACGTCGGCCTCGTTGTTGTAGACGTTGGGCGCGACGCGGATCGAATCGCCGCGGACACTGATGTGGACGTTGGCTTCGCCCAGTCCCGCAGCGATGCCGGCGGGCAGGCCGCCCGGCACGCGCAGGCCGAGGAAGTGCGGTGCCCGGACCGGCGCCGGTGTCGGCTCGAGGCCCAATGCCTTGGCACCTTCGGCGATGGCCTCGACCAGGGGCCGGATGCTCTCTGCGATCTCGGCCACGCCCCAGGCCTGGATTTGGGCCAGCGCCGTGTTCGCCATCGGGATCGCCAGCGGGTTGCCGCGGCCGCCGCCGTCGTAGCGCCGGGCGCCCGGCTGGAAGTCGTCGGTATAGTCGGCGAGCCCGGTCGGGTTCTCCGCCCCGGCGCGGGCGACCCAGTTGAACTCGATCGGCCGGCCCTGCTGGCGCTCGGGCGCGACATAGAGGTAGGCGAGCTGCGACGGCCCCATCAGCCACTTCTGTCCGACCGAGACCAGGAAGTCGGGGCGGATCTCGGCGACGTCGAAGGGTACGGCACCGCAAGACTGCGAGAGGTCGAGGACCAGCGCCGCGCCGACGGCACGGGTTCGCTCGGCCACGGCCGCGAGGTCGATCATGCTGCCGTCGTTCCAGTGGCAGTTGGCCAGCGCCACCGCGGCGGCCCGGTTGCCGATCGCCTCGAGCACCGCCGGCGTCCAATCGCTGTCCGCGGGCCGGGGCACGGTCCGAACCTCGGCCCCGGTCTCCGCCGCCAACTGGCGCCAGGGATAGACGTTGGAGGGGAACTGGTTCTCCAAGACGATGATCTTCTCGCCCTCGGCCGCGGCGACGTTGGCGGCTGCGATACCGAGGCCGTAGCTCGCCGCCGGCACGATGGCGATGTCGTCGGCGGCGGCGCCGATCAAGCCGGCGAAACGGCCGCGCAACTCGTCCACCGCCTCGAAGTCAATACCGCTATCCGAGCCCCAGGGGCGCGCCCGCCGTTCCAGGCTTGCAAGCGCCGCTTCGTGCACGCTCTTCATCTGCGGCGCCACCGCGGCGCAGCGCAGGTAGGCGACGTCCTCCGGCAGGTCGAAGAGATCGCGTTGGCAGGGGATCATGAGGCCTCGCTTTCATAGCCGGTGGGATCGCCGTCTTGGGCCCGGTCGTAGACGACCCGGCCGCCGACGATCGTGACCTCGGCGACGATGTCCTTCAAGGCTTCCTCGGCGCAAGTGAGCGGGTCGTCGGAGAGGAGCGCCAAGTCGGCCATCTTGCCGGGCTCGATCGTGCCCTTGACGTCCTCCTCGAAGGTGAGATGGGCGCCGGCCACCGTCGCCGCCCGCAAGGCCGTCTCGCGGTCGACGCATTGCTCGGGGCCGATGACCTCGGCGCTGCCGACCGGCTTGCGGGCGACCACGTTCCAGATCGAGTGGAAGAGCGTCGGCGGCACGTTGTCGGTGGCGAGCGAGACCGGGACGCCCGCCTCTCGAAGCGCCCGCAGGGGCACGATCCGGCCCCCGTTCTCGGCCCCCAGCTCGGTCGCCAGCAGGCCGCCGTCCCAGTAGATGTAGCGGTTGGTATAGGCTGTCAGCACCAGGCCCAGGTTTCTGATCCGCTTGATCTCGTCTGCGTCATAGATGCCGATATGCTCGATCACCCAGCGCTTGTCGGCGATGGGCACGACCTCGTTCACCCGCTCGTAGAGGTCGAGGATGTTGGGCGTGAAGCTGGCGATGCGGATGTCGCAGCGCGCCGCCTCCACCATCATCTCGACCATCGCCTCCTCGGGCAGGCAGGCGTCGTAGTTGAAGCCGGCCCAGCTCGTGTAGGGCGCCGTCCGGGTGCGGATCAGATTTTCCGGCGTGTATTCCGACTCGGTATAAAGCGCGCCCATGCGCAGATACTCGTCGCCAAGGCCGCGGCCGGCGAGCCAGGCGCCCCAAGACTGCAGCAGCCGGCGGATCTCCTCACCGTCCGTCGCCTTCCAGGACGGACTGAAAACCAGGTGGGCGCGAACCGGCAGCGGCCCCGCTTCCCTAAGCGTTCGGTAGGCCGCAGCCACCTCGCCGGCGATGCCATGGCCCTCGAAGACGCTGGTCGTGCCGTAGGAATTGTAGATCGCCATCGAGCGCCGGAGCCCGGCGACCCGGTCCTGGGCATCGAAGCCGGGGGCCGCCGCCATCAGGGTGTGCTCGACGACGGGCTTGTAGATCTCCTCGATCAGGCGGCCCGTCGGCTCGCCGGCCGCGTCCTTCTCGATCTCGATGCCGGCGACCGGCGGCTCGGTGTCGCGGGTGATGCCGGCCAGTTCCAGGGCCCGGCTGTTGGCGACCGAGACCAGCGGCAGGGTGTTGCGCCAGTGGCCCCAGATGGCGCGGATGTAGACCGGGTTGTCGGGTGCTGCTTCATCCAGCTCGTGGCGGTCGGGAAAGCGGCCCTCGGCGAGACAGTCGGGCGCATCGCGGTATTCGGGCGGGGTGCCGATCGGCATGGTGACGATCCATTCGCCGGGCGCCGCGTCACGGGCCAGGCCTTCGATCCGGCGCTGCACGTCGGCGATCGAGCGGGCCCCGATCAGCGAGGGCAGCCGCCGCTTCAGGCCCTCGCGGTCCATATGGGCGTGGCCGTCGACGAGGCCTGGGATCACGGTACGGCCGGCGAGGTCGATGCGCTGCGCGTTCGCATCCGCCAGCGTAGCGATCTCGTCGTCCCGGCCGACCGCCCGGATCTTGCCGTCCGAGACCGCGACCGCCTCGGCGATCCGGCTCTCGGGATCGAGGGTGACGACCTTGCCGCCGGTCAGAATGAGATCGACCATCTTTCTCAGCGCCTCCCGTTGATCGCCGCCCAGACCCGTTCGGGCGTGGCCGGCATGTCGATATGGCCGACGCCGCGTGCGGAGAGCGCGTCGACGACCGCATTCATGATCGCCGGCAGGGCGCC